>CAZLHV010000147.1:319-8196 GCA_964559205.1 uncultured Bacteroidaceae bacterium | reverse complement strand
AAAGGCCTATCATGAAGAGTATCTTCCTCCATTTGAACAGAAAGAACAGAAAATTGGTGTTCTCGAAAGTGAGCTCTTGCTTTTGTTCGCTGATTTCTTTCATATACGTTCGTGAATTGTAAGTGCAAAGGTAATGATTCATGGCTTTTATACCATGCTTATTTTTTTAGACGCACTACCACATTGGCGCAAGGGAAGAGCCTGGAAAGGAAAGAAGCTTCATAAAACACCTTCATCCGGTTCCCAGCATTTACAAGGGGTTCAATGATGAAATTAATAAAAAACACTGGTCCTTTAAGAAACTTTATTCTCCGATAGGTAATTTCGCTAAAATGAAATGGGAAATAATATCCTCTGCCAAAAGGAGGTGATTTAGTAAAAAAATCGAATGTTTGAACCGAGAACCGCTTTAAATGTGTTGGATCGATGAAATTAAAACGTGAAGAGAAATGAGGAACTCTGATTTCAACACATCCGCCAGGCTTAAGGATACGATGAATGTCTTCCAGCAAGGGGATATACTCAATGTGTTCAAGAATGTCCTGACAGAGTACAAAATCGAATTCTCCATCGTGAAAGGGCAATGGTGTTTGCCTCACATCATGAACGACATCAACCCCTTCGAGTGGAGCGATATCAAGATTGACCCATCCCTTTCGGATATCGTTTCCGCATCCGAGATTTAGTTTTTTTTCCATGAAAACAAGTCAGTAAGTTGAATGTTTTTATGCCTGAACCACCATAACGAGCTGAATACCAGAAAAAGTATCCAGGATAAGCAAATCAATGAAACCTGATGCAGCCATGTCAACCCGGTGTATTGGAGCAGGTAGCCAAGGCCAATGATGAATACCGAATACATGGCCAGTTGGAGCAAAGTATTTCTCATGCCTTCAGGGCGAATGAGGATTGCGACAAGTAGCACATGGCAAAACGCAACTGCCGACTGGGTTATCACACTACTGAAGGCTGCACCCATTTCCTGATGAGCTGGAATCAGTAAGAGGTTCAGGCCAACATTAACAAACACACCCAGCCCTGCTATGATGTTCAGAATTTTCAGGTTTCCATTTGCTGTGAGCAGTGTGCCGAAAATATAAATAGCCGAAACCGGAATGAAGCCCATCATCAGCAACTTCAGCACTTGTGCCGATTCGTCGAGATGCATCACATAAAGCGATGACATGATTGAATCTGAAAAAAACAAAGAGACAGTAGCAGCAAGAATGGCTGCACTGAGCAACAAAACTGCTGAAATGTGAAGAATGGGTCCTGTTTCCTGCTTTTGAAAAAGCATCCGGCTAAACAAAGGAAGTAAAAGAACCGAGAACAGATAAGAAAACATTCCAAGTGCATCTAGAATGCGATAGGCTGAAGCATAAATACCCGCATGCAACGCGCCATCGGGAAGCAATCGCTCGATCATCACTGAATCGGCTCTGTAGTAGAACAACATGAGGAAGCTAAGCAGTGCAAAAGGAAAGCTCTTCCTGAAAAGCGACACCTGCTGTCTGAAATTCCAAGAGACTTTTTTAAACCTGGTATATCGTATTACCAGAGCTAAAGCAATAAGAAAGGCAATGAAATATGAGAGCGTCTGAAATGCAGCGAAATTATACACATTAATCTCTACACCAGCAATATTTCCCCATAGCAAAACCGAGAAAAACACAATCATCAGCAGCCGATCCAACACCGAAATCAAACTGTCAGTGATAAACATCTGCATACCTGAAATATTGGACCGAAGAAAGAGAATAAACGACGACAATATCTGATTCAATCCAATCCAGAAGAAAAGTGTAAAATGAGCCTGATCATACCCGATTAGAAATGCTGCAAAAAATGAAATCATGGCATAAAGCAAGGCGAATACCGCTTTCATGCCCAACATATGACTTGTGTTGCTCGCAGCTGTTGCCGATTCGCGAGCAACCTCGCGATTGTTGTAGCCAGTTAATCCAAAGTCAAGAATAAACCCAAACAGAAATGAAAAATTCATCACAGCGAAGTACAGTCCATATTCTCCTGCACCGGTAATATTCTGCACTGTGCGATCGATACCGAAGATCCAAAACGGTTTCACAAGCAGATTAAGCCCGATGAGAAAAAGCAGATTGATGATGAATTTTTTCTGCATTCCGATGTTTGACAAAATTGTCGCAAATTTGCAGCAAAATTAGTGAAAATGAATGAGTCGACAGTAAAACCTATTGTTGCGATAAACACAAGGCATTGGATACCCGGCAAAATGGAAGGGGTGGGTCGATTCGAAATGAATATTGCCGTTCAGCTTAGTCTGCAACATCCCGAAGTCGATTTTCACTGGCTTTTCGACCGCAAACCTCCAATCAACATTGCGGTTCCTTCGAATGTGACGCTTCACAGCATAATGCCGCAGGCACGCCATCCACTACTTATCAAATGGTGGTACAATGTTTCGATTCCTCGATTATTGAGAAAAATAAAAGCAGATGTGTTTCTATCGGCCGATAATATAGCTTCGTTAAGGGCTCCATGTAGAACGATTACGGTTATTCATGATATTTATTTTGAGCATAACTCCGAAAGCTTTCCGAGGCGATATCTGAAATTTTACAGAAAAAACACTCCGAAGTTTCTTGGAAAAACAGACAAAATCATTACAGTTTCGGAATTTAGCAAAAGGGACATCATTTCGAAGTATGGAATAACGGAGGAGAAAATATCGGTTATTCCCAATGGGGTCATGAGCCATTTCAAACCGCTGAAAGATGAGCAGAAAGATGAAATAAGAAATCGTCTCAGTAGGGGAAAACCCTACTTTTTTGTGTTGGGATCAATCCATCCGCGGAAAAATGTGGATAAAACCATCGAGGCCTTCCTTCTTTTCCGACAGAAAACGAAGTGTACATATCCCTTGGTTATCAGCGGAAGGCCATTGTGGAAAAACGGAGGAGGTTTGTCCAGGCTGATTCCGCCATCAGATGATGTGGTTTTTACCGGCTATTGTACCGATGAGGAACTGGGAAATCTCATGGCTTCGGCATTTGCCATTTTGTTTTTTTCAAAATTCGAAGGTTTTGGTGTTCCGATTATTGAAGCGTTTCAGAGTGGTATTCCGGTGGCTGCATCCAATGTTTCTGCGTTGCCAGAAATAGCTGGAAATGCGGCATTAATGGCAGATCCGGAGAGCGTCGATAGCATGTCCGGAGCTATTGAACTGCTTTGGAAAGATGAACTGCTGCGAAAATCGCTTATTGAAAAAGGATTTGAAAGAGCAAAATCTTTTTCATGGGGAAAAAGTGCAGAAATACTTTGGGCAGAGATTAAAATATTGCTCAAAAAACAATCTCAGGGATGAGCAGTAAAGTAATATTCCCTGCCATTATGATAATGGCTGATAAACGAATCTTTTGTGAGTTCCGGGCCGTTTTTCAGAAATGACCGCAACAATGAAACACGCATTCCGGCTTCCCGGTTCAACAGATCATACAGATCATCGGGTGTGGCCTCGTAGTGATTGCTCGCACCAAGACCAAACTCAAAAATAATAATAGGCTTATTTATCCGAAGCGTGTTGAGTGAGCCCTTCAATACGTCAAATTCACCGCCTTCCACATCGATTTTGATAAAATGTACAGGCTTGTTATTCACAATTTCATCGAGGGTTTTCAATTCAACTTCCAGCGTTTCAATATCCGGAATAACTTTGTAATCTCTCTTTTTAAGCCCACTGTAGGCCGGTGCATTTCTAACAAACTGAAACTCCGAAAAACCGGCATGATCGGAAAGAGCATAGGGAAAAACAGTAACATTGCTGTTGAACTTGGATTTCAGCAGATGATAGTAGTAGGGAACCGGTTCAAAAGCCATGTGGTGTCCTTTGGGAGATAATTTGATAATCATTTCCATAATTTCTCCTTTATGGCACCCTACATCAACACAATTACAGCCGGGTTTGATCACTTTTTTCATGATCTTTTCGGTATAACGATCGTATTTGAGATTCCCAGTAATATCAATGTGTAATAACCGGAGCGTCTTTCTGGTGATGTTCTTCAGTGCGTTCAAAATGCTGGTTGATAGTTTTGCAAAAGTAAAAAAATATTCTTTTGTGTGACTTTCCGATTAAAAAACATTTATTTTCGCACCAAAATATAAGATTATGAAAAACAGCATTTTTTATCGGTTCTTTTCTGTTTTTATTGTACATTTTTGTTTATGGCCAAACAATTCAACACTTTGGCAAGTTTGAACTAAATATAGATTTGAGCGTGTTACCGCAAGCAGAAAGAGATCTGATTAATTCAAAAACCCTATTGATAAACAACAAATATATTTTCAGGTTGTTTAAACATCTCCCAACAATACACAAAAGACGGTAAATGGATTCTATACGGAAGAGTATAGTATATTACAAGATGAAAACCATAGTAACTCACAATATCCATATTTGCCGGTTAATTACGAGGTTAGTGAAAATGTTGGAAACTGGAAGGTAGGGTTTACTCCAACTATTGTTGGGTTGTGGCAATATCAAGTGTTTTGTGTTTTACCAAAGTGAGCAATCTCAATCAGGGAAGTGTAATAATAATCTTAGAGGTAGTTTAATTGAGTTGTTCCCAAATCCGGCCTCTGAAAGTTTCACGGTATCAGTAAACAATGGTATAATAAAGCAGATACAACTTTTTGATACGGGTGAAAATATCATGTATCAATCAAATGAGATTAATAGTTTAAAGTTTGAATTGGAGTGTTCAAACATTGAACCAGGGTTGTATTTTGTCCGGGTTGTAACCGACAGTACAGTTAAAACATTGCGAGTTTCTACCTGTCGGTAATTGAATGTAAACATGCAGAAATTAAAAAGAGGTGGGGTATATATTTTTGTGCTTACATCATTCCCAGCAAAGCCTCAACCACCTTTCTTGCACCATCATATACGGTGCTGATTTTTGCATCAAGCATATAGCAAGGTGATGTTACAATCTTGTTTTGTCTATCGATGACAATTTCATCACCAAAGGCTTCGACATGCTGTCCGCCAAGAGATTCGATATGCGCAGTAGTATCAGCATCATTGCCAATTGTCAACTCTGCTGCAGGAATAACTGCGGCCAAAATCACAGGGGCAATGCACAGCGCTCCTATGGGTTTACGATGAGCAAACATAGAATGAATTGCGCTTCTAACCTCTGCATTCACATGCAGATCGGGGCCATTGAAAGCATAATCACTCAGATTCTTGGCCACTCCAAATCCGCCGGGTAACAACAGGGCATCGAAGTTTTCGGCGCGGAATGAAGATAATGCCGAAATTTTTCCACGGGCAATTCGCGCCGACTCATGGAGAACATTGCGCTTTTCGGTGGTTGCTTCACCGGTAAGGTGATTGACAACATGATATTGCTCGACATCTGGAGCGAAAATATCATAACCAGCGCCTGCCTGATCAACAGCAAGCAGGCTCAGAGTGGCTTCGTGAATCTCTGATCCATCGAAAACACCACAGCCAGACAAAATAATGGCAATTCTTTTCATGTCTTGATATTTAAAAAACGCCTGTCATTGGACAGGCGTTTTCGAAAATAATTGGAATCAACCTATTCTTCGGTGACGTAATGATATTCAGTAACGATATCTGTTCCAAGAATCGTTGTGGTTTTTTCAAGCCACAACTCGTTAGATGTCAGCCTAAGAATGGTATACTCTCCACTATAATTCACTCCGCTTAAGGTATAGTCTGTTTTAAGAGTTTCTTTTGAGTCTCCAAATTCCCAGGTTCCTGTTCCGGTCACTGAAACAGTACCAAATGTATAAATGTACTCCATCTTTCCATCTTTCTGGATACTGGTGACGTCATTTTTATCTTCATCTGAAAGATTTTGTTTTTCCCCGTCAACATACTGCTCCGATAGCACCCAGTTGTTGATCACCCTCATGCTTTTTGGCAGCAGGCTGAATTCAGGTCCTTCTTCGTATTTTCCACAGGAAACAGCAGCAAAAGCCACAAGAATAAGCAGAACAGATTTTTTCATAACAGATTTCATGGATTTGGTTTTAGGTTTGAGCAAAAATATAAATTATTTTTTTATCACCAACATCTCCTCCTCCGATTATCTCTTTATCGATTGATAAAGAACCTCGACTCCAAAACGCACCATGGTGGCTATGACCACAAGTAGGAAAAAAATTCGAATAAAACGGTTTCCTTTCCATAATGCAAGCTTCGACCCCAGATATGCTCCCGCCATATTGCAGATGGCCATCGGAATTGCCAAACGATAAATGATATTGTTGGTGGATGCAAAAAGTGCAATGGCACTCAGATTGGTAGCCAAATTCAACATTTTTGCATTGGCACTGGCAGCGATAAAATCAAATCCCATAAACACGATGAAACATAAAATGAAGAATGATCCGGTCCCGGGTCCAATCATGCCATCATAAAAACCAATGATCACCCCAAATATCACCCCTGCTACAATTTGCCTCTTCAAAGCGACTTCCTTTGTTTTCAGCGAACCAAAATCCTTCCTTAGATATGTGTAAACAGCAACGATCACCAGCAAAACCAGAATAACCGGCTTGATAAAATCATCTTCGATCATGGTGATGCACCATGCACCAAGAGCTGATCCAAAAAACGCAGCAGGAACCAAAAACAAAAATAATCCTAGATTAATGCTTGCCTTTTTCGAAAACTGATATGTGGCCAGTGCCGTGCCTGAAAAAGAAGGAATTTTAGTCGTTCCCAGCAAAGTGGCAACCGGGTATTGGGGAAACAAAAACAATATCGCAGGAGTCTGTAACAAACCACCACCACCGGCTATTGAATCAATGAATCCAGCAAAAAATGAAACAATACAAATAGCAATAAGGTCGGATTCCAAAACTAGTTACAATTAGTGAATATTGAATTTGCTCATCAACATTTTGATTTAAAAAATTGATGTTGCAAAATTCGTTCATTAGTATGACTTTTGCAAGTAAATACTTAAAAGTATTATACTCACTAAAATATATATAATGTTGAAAATCTACAACTTATATGAAAATAAAGTTGAAAAACTCAAAAATATTTTGATAGTCCGCTAACGTTTGGCGGCTTGTCGACGTTGGCGGAATATTAGCACAAAAGTTCAATCGATGAACTGCACTTAAACCTAGAACAAATCTGTCAAACGAAGCACTTCACCCGTCATTATGCCAAACCGCTGTTACCTGCTACTTTTAATCACTTCTTAAACCAAGGGCATCCAAGTGTTTGTTGTCAATTTTACAGTTTTTAGTATCAACTGCTAAAATTATTTTGTCAATTACTCTCTTTGTTGTTATTGCATCCGGTTTTGTCGAGCCCTTCACGTTAGTCAACCAATCCATTACATCACGCATTTCATCGTCCATATAAAATTGCAAAACGGACATATGCAAATCATTAAATGGAATGAAAAACCATTTGCCATAGTAGGGAGGTCGTTTCTTCTCTTGGGCAGATAAATTCAGCTCAAGAGTTTTCCATGTGTACATCGCCCAGCCATCCATAGCGGTGGTTGTATTCATGAATTCAACTTGGCTTATTATTGTTGAAAGTCGATTAATTCCAAATTCTCCGCAAAAAATTGGTCGATCACTTTTCTTTGCACTTATCATGTGCGTAGGCAAATCCTTTTCAATTTTATTACCAAACCAACTGTAAAAGTGAAATTGATAACAGCCGTTTGAATCGAGAAGAATGTCGTATTTCGACAAAACCTCCATTTTAGTACCAAATCCATTGCCTTCGTATATGATCATGTGGTTTTGATCTTGGGCTCTGATAGCAATGCTGATTTTTTGATAAAGTTCAATGAGTTCTTTTTCGCGCTTTTTGGGAATATTTGGCTCGTTAATGA
>CAZLHV010000147.1:0-309 GCA_964559205.1 uncultured Bacteroidaceae bacterium | reverse complement strand
GGACCAAATTGTTAGAGCCTTTTGTTTGGCTTCTTCAGAATCCCAAAGAGGAGTTGACCCTTTGGTATAATTACTCGTCCAAAGTTTATTCTGAGGTTTGGGAGCTCGCATCATGGTTAGTATTATCGCAATATTGTTCTCCCTGAAAACAGGTATTAGTCTATCCAGACTGGAGAATAACCAACTTTTAGTTGAATCATTCTCAAACGATTCTGCTGAAAAACCTACTCTTAAAGAATTAAAGACCATTTTCTTCATGAGGATAATATCATCGGAAGTGATGAAGTGTTCCATCATCTTTTTGGAGAA
>CAZLHV010000146.1:0-8302 GCA_964559205.1 uncultured Bacteroidaceae bacterium | reverse complement strand
TGAAAGCAGAAAATTCTTCCTGCAATAGGTATTTGACTGAAAAAAAAAAGCTGCCAAAAGGCAGCTTTTTTTTATTTAATCTTGAAGAAATTGTTTTTGATTGCGTATGTCACCAATTGCGCAGTGTTTTTAACTCCTGCTTTGGCAATGATATTGGCCCGATGCCCGTCAACAGTTCTGGGACTAATAAATAACTGATCGCCAATTTCCTGATTGGTATACCCGTCACAGATGAGCTGCAAAATCTCAATTTCACGCTCCGAAAACTTCTGCTGCTCGTTGTTCAGCTCCTCCTTTTTCGGATTTTTCAGTAGATTCATTAAAATGGAAAGCAAATCGCTTGAGAAATAACTTTTGCCGCCATAGACGGTCAGAATGGCTCTTTCCAGCTCATCAATTCCCGTATTTTTTACAAGGAAACCCTTAGCTCCAGCATCAAGCATGCTTTCCAAATACTCTTCTTCACCGTACATGGAAAGAGCAATGATTCTGATGTCAGGATATTTCTCCACTGCCACTTTGGTGGCGTCGATGCCATTCATTACAGGCATATTTATGTCCATCAGAACCACATCGGGCATGGTCTCCTCAATCGACTGCAGAAACTCCGATCCGTTTTTGCACCATTTGTAAACCGAGATATCAGCACTTGCTTCAAAAAGCACTCGCATACCTTCGCTGAATAACTCATGGTCATCAACCAAAAGAACTTGAATTTTCTTCATAGGTGTTAAATTAACTATTTGATCGGTATTCTGATTTCAAAATTAATGATATTTCCTTTTCTATGCATATTTATTTTCCCATTACATGCAAATATTCTGATTTCCAAAGCTCTGATGAGGTTCTCTTCGACCTTTGCCCACCCATCAACAGGAGCATCATCATTAAATGTCATTGCAAACATAATTTCATCTCTTTGACCAATAATTGATACTTCCATTCTTTTCAGGCCGGCATGCTGTGCTGACTGAAAGGCTGCTTCTGTCATTCTGAAAATCTGAAGCTCGGTATCGGCATCGGTTCTTAAATTAGTTGGTTTCACCTCCACCAGGCAATGCAGCCCGGAGTTATTTTTTCCGGCGTTAACCATCCTCTTAATTGCGGCACCCAAACCGAATTGCTTTATTGTTGGCGGAAAAACATCTCCGGCAAGCTGTTTCAGTCTGGCATAAACCCTTTCAAGGACTTCAAGCATGCTTTGGTGCGTTTGAGCTGATTGAACAGGATCGTAGCTTTGACGCGTTATTCCTTCAATGGTCGAACGACCAATTGACAATAAAGCTCCGATATCATCTCGAATTTTGTCTGAAACAGCCAGTTTTTGCTGCTCACCTTCGGAAAACATGCTGCGGATTTTGGCGCTCAATCCCGAAATAAAGGCCGAACTATCGACCAATACCACAGTTTTTTCAGGATGAAGTTCATCGCCGGAATTGAACTCTGAAACATGGTAGTAGCCCTGTTCCCCACTCGGGTCGGCTATACACACAAAACGCAAACCCGGGAAAAGATTCCTGATTCCATACTCATCGCATGAGGCAGTTTTGCCGTTCAGAATCGAGGTCCATGAATCTCCTTTTCTAATCGGATGTAATATCCTTTCGGCTGCTGCATTGAAAGCAATCACCACATCATGGCCAACTTTTATTATGGGTAACTCAGTATAGCGCTCTTCCTGAGGCTGTGAAACCACAGAGATGCTTAAATCGTCCTGTTGCAGCGACTGTACCGATTTCAACACAATATAAAACTCTGCTTCCGGCTTTTGCACCCTGAATTGTTTGTCGGCATATACTGTGCATGAATAGCGACTCGACCCCACGCATAAAGTGGTTTGACTGGTGAAATACCCGGCTTGCTCAATGCTGTTGAGCATTTTCTTCCAAAAGGCTTCGGTGATGCCAAGCTGAATATAGGAACTGCCCTTCAAGGCCTGCTTTTCCAGACCCAAAATCTTCATTACAGATGCACTGACATCGAAAATGATTCCGTCGCGGCTAAATTCGGCATACACTTCGGCGTAATTCTCAAGCAACTGCTCAACAAAAGCATTAGATTGACCGTTTTGCTGCAATTTTGCGATCATTTTGCTATCATCCTTCTCTTTCGACGAAAGAATCCGGCGAACCGTTTTTCTAAGTTCCTTTCGTTCTATCACATATGTGTATCCAAGAGCCCTGAATCGCCTTCGTTCAGTACTGCTCATCTGGCTGCCGGCCAGTATCCATACTTCGGCCTCATGATGATTGATTTCAGAAATCGGATCGCTGTCGTCATTCTTCACCACAACAATACAACGTTTATCTGTTTCTGTTTCTTCGCCGAGCTGATATCCTGAAAAAAGACCAAATCGGACATAGCGCGAAACCACACCCAGATCCTTTCTGACACCGGCATATTTGTCCGGAGAATCAACCAGACATAGCACATCTTTGATCATTGCGCCCATCTTGCAGCATTTTTGATAAAGTTAGGATTTCATTTCAGGCGGTTTCAGCGTAATAGTACCCGATTAAGCAATAGAAATAGAAAATCCGACCAAGGAGCAAAATATCAAGATTTAATCGCCATTTCAGCCCAGTGATCAGAATTATAGCCCAATCAAGGCCATCATCCGTAAATACACCTGACAAACAGGTGAATGTACTCAAGCCGAAAAGGTGAAAAAAACGCTTTCCAATCTGATGTACCAAACCTACTTTTACGAGGTTCAAACCACATTGCCATGAAAACATTTACCCTTTCCTTATTATTATGCGCATGGCTTTTGCCCGCAGAAGCATGGTCGCAGCTCAATGCATCATTAAATCCATCTGATGATATCGTCTTTGTATGTGAAAATACAGAACTGAACCTGAGTGCTATCGCCACAGGTGGCACCTTGCCCTACACTCATCAGTGGAGCGGTAACATTGCTTACATTGATAATCCATTTGTTCCCAATATTGTCTTTATTTGTGGCGTAGCTGGAGCATACCAGCTAAAATACACGGTGACCGACGCCATGGGACTGGAGGCTTCCGACAGCTTGACCATTGTGGTAAAACCCAATCCGGTGCTCGTCACTGGTGGCGATACAGCCGTCTGTGCAGGTCAAACAGCGACCCTGACTGCTTCAGGCGGAAACACCATTCTCTGGTTCGATGAATTCGACAACCTTCTGGCCTGGACACCTACCTTCAATGTTACGCCAATGTCACCTGCAGTATATACGGTAGTCGCCGTAACCAATGGCTGTTCAACAAGCGAGGATATCGATGTCGACGTTTATCCTCCAGCCAGCGCATTTGCAGGCAACGACACCACGATATGCGAAGGCTCAGGTATTTCACTTCTGCAATCGTCAGCTTCAAACTATCTCGCCACCCAATGGACCTCGTCGGGCGACGGATATTTTTTCAATGCGTCTTTGCTTCATACAACATACATACCCGGCCCAGCCGATATTGCATCCGGCTCTGTCATCCTAACCCTGACCGCCTTTGCCAGCGGTGTGTGCCCCGATGCCACCGACGATCTTCTTGTGACGATCCAAACACCACAACCTGTCGTCATCACCGGTGACAGTGTGTTGTGCGAAGGAAACAATGGAATACTAACCTGCAGCTCAGGCGACTCATGGAACTGGTCGACCGGCGAAAATACAGCCTCGATTCTTATTGCGCCAGCTACCTCACAAACCTACTCCGTCACTGCAACTTTTGGTGCATGTATTTCAACCGATGAAATTCTGGTGAACGTGTTTCCTTATCCTGTGGCCAATGCCGGCAACGACACCTCGGTTTGCCTGAACGATCAAGTTTGGCTGATGGCAAGTGGTGGAACAAACTATCTTTGGAGCACAGGAGATACCACAGCAACGATAGGGTTTTTCGCAACAACAACTCAAACCTATATTGTGACGGTAAGTTCAAACGGCTGTCAGTCGACCGACGATGTCACTGTAACAGTCAATCCCCTTCCCGTAGCCGATGCAGGTCCCAATCAACTCATTTGCGAAGAAAGCAGTGCAATTCTCACTGCTTCGGGTGGCACAACCTACTTGTGGAGTACTGGTGAAAACACCGAATCTATTGTAGTATGGCCTTCCGCAGATACCTGGTACTACGTCACCGTGAGCAACGGAACCTGCTCGCAAATTGACAGTGTTCTGGTCAGCCTTAAACCTCTGCCTGATGTTGATCTGGGCCCCGATACCACCGTTTGCCCCGGTAGCGAACTTTTTCTCATCTCCGGTGCAGGCGAAGCTTACATCTGGAGTACCGGATGCACGGCGCAGTCAATCATCGAATATCCTGTTGTGGTTACAGATTACAGCGTAACGACCACCCTCAATGGTTGTACCGCCGCCGATACGATTCATGTGTCGGTATCTCCCCTCATTCCTGCCTCTGCAGGCCCCGATCAGCAAATGTGCTTAGGAAACGCAACAACTCTGACAGCTTCGGGTGGCGACAGCTATCTGTGGAGTACAGGCGAAACCAACACAACAATAACGGTTAATCCTGCTACAACCACGACTTATTATGTAACTGTTACTCAAGGAGCATGCACTGCACTTGCGTCGGCAGTTGTTCAGATCAATCCGCTTCCGGTGGCTGATGCCGGTGCCGATATCAGCATTTGCAAAGGTCATTCAACTACATTAACAGCAAGCGGAGGTGGAACATATTTATGGAGCACAGGTGAAAACACCTCATCCATCATAGTTTCTCCGGCCGATACAACCGAATACACGGTAACAGTAAACGATGGTCTTTGCGAAAACACCGACACCGTTTTGGTCAATGTCATTCCGGTTCCAATGGTCGATGTAACAGACACCATTCTTGCCTGTCCCGGTACCTCCGTTACCCTGTTTGCCACCGGTGCCTATACGTATGTGTGGGAAGATGGAAGCAATTTCAATTTTCTTGATGTTGTCGTTACGGGCAACGATGTCATTTCTGTGACAGGTTTCACTTCTGGCTGTTCGGCTACCGACAGTGCTGTGATTATCGCATGGCCGGCTGCAACAGCCAATGCCGGCAACGACACCATGATCTGCGAAGGCGATGTGGCAATGCTCCATGCAAGCGGAACTGGAACCTGGCTCTGGAGTACAGGTGAGACTACTCAAGACATTATCGTAAGTCCTGGTGTCACCAGTACCTACTATCTGACAGTAACCAATGGTGCCTGTGAAGCAACTGACAGCGTTCTTGTCACAGTCAGTCCATTGCCTCCCGGCATCCTGTTCCCCACCATCAACACATGCCCAGGCGACTCTGTATTACTTTCTGCCCCTGCCGGATACACCTACCTGTGGAGCAATGGTGAAACAACTCAGGATATTTGGGTGACTCCTCTAGTCAACACGAGTTATGGAGTGACATACACCAATGCTGCAGGATGCTCTGGTAGTGCTCAGGCCGATGTGCTGATCAACCCAGTACCTCATGCCAGTGCAGGCCCGGACATTCATTTCTGTGATGGCGACACCATAATGCTTTGTGCCGGAGGTGGATCCACTTATCTTTGGAACACCGGAGAAACAACCCCCTGCATCTTCGTCAGCCCTTCCGACACCAGCATCTATTTTGTGACTGCTTCAAACGGCTTCTGTACCGATACGGATTCCACAACCCTTTTCTATCATCCATTACCAATAGCCGATGCCGGAGCTGGCAGCACCATTCTGGCTGGTGACAGCGCTATTCTAACGGGTAGCGGATCTTCCGGAAACAACACCTATTTTAGCTGGAATCCGCCCATCGATATTGCTGATCCTGCCAATGACACAACCACGGCTGCCCCAGCATCCACAACAACATACACCTTATTTGTTTATGACGACTTTGGCTGCACTGCATGGGATACAACCACCATCACCGTTTTGCCCATGGGTATCTATTTATCCATGTCTCCCGACACCTTTGTTTGTTCTGGAAATGCAGTACAACTGCTTGCCAATGTATGGCTCAGCCCGTCTGACACACTACATTATCAGTGGACCCCGGCAACTTCGCTTTCGAACGACACCATATTCAAGCCATGGGCGTCTCCTGCAATAACCACCACATACTACGTCAGTATATGGGACGATTATGGATATTCGGCTACTGATTCAGTGACAGTCACTGTTTACAAAACACCTGAAATTGACCTGGGACCTGACCAAAGCATTTGTTTCGGAGACACCGTAATGCTGACCGATATCAACCCTTATGCAAAATTGTGGAGCACTGGGCAAACCACCGACACCATCTACGTTTCACCAACAGATACCCAAACGGTGATTCTCGTGGTGAGCAACTTCATTTGCTCTGATGTCGATACCGTGATTATTAATGTAAAAAATCCGCCTGCAGTCAATGCCGGTCCAGATAAAGTAATTTGCGAAGGCGATAGCGTGCTTGTTCTACTCGAAACAAGTGTCTCTGGTTCCGACATTTTCTCTGAGCGCGATTATCAGTATGGAATAATCTCGCCTATCAGCGATACAACCTTGTACTATGTATTCGAAAGCGATGGATGCTACTCATATGATCAGGTTACTGTCACCGTAAACGAATTGCCGGACTATGATTTAAGCGCTACCGACAACGAATTTCTCCCCGGTCAGGCAGTGGGCATTGAAGTCATACCTGCCATTTACGACGAATATCTCTACTATGTCAATGGTCAGTATGTAAGCCAAAACACAACGGGAATTCACTATTTCGACAACCTTGGCAGCGGCGACGTGGTGCAGGTAATGGTCACCAGCGGCGAAGGATGCTCATTGCTAAAAACATGGAGTGGCATTCTTTCCGAAATCCCGAATGCAATCACTCCTGATGGCAATGGCATAAACGATTTGTTCCTCTCGGGAACCGACATCACCATCATCAATCGCTGGGGCCAGGAACTCTACACCGGCACTGGTGGCTGGGATGGCACCTATCAGGGGAAACCGGTCGATGCCGGCACCTATTACTATATTGTCAGGTTGCCAAACCCCGAAACAGGAACCATGAAAACCGCCAATGGAAGCCTGCTTGTCATCCGCTATTAATCTGTTAACCACAAAACCACACAGCCATGAAATCTCTTTTTGCCTCCATATTCGTCTTTCTGCTGCTCTGGCAGACAAATGCACAACAAAATTTTAATGCCACTCGCAAGCTTCAAAACAACAGACTTTACAATGAAGCCATCATGCGATACACCCGTATGCTGGATCATACAAGCGACTCAGCTGCCATTGCCTATGAACTTGGTCTTTGCTATTTCAATATCAATCAATTTGATCAGGCCGAGCACTATTTCCTCTTATCGCAGAATAAAGGCAACGAATCGTCAAACGGCACATTCATGCTGGCTCAAACATGTTTACGAAACCTGAAATATGATCAGGCAAAGGTATTATTTAACGAAGTTGCAAATGCCGGGCTTACATCTGGTGTTGATTCAGCAAGTATTGCGTTTAGCAACGAAAAAGCCTCGGTACTGGCCGAACTGAAACAAATCAGCCATCTGAATCTGCAAATTGGATTAACCAACCTCCAAACCTACAACAGTGAATTCAGCGAGTACGGTATCGATGTGGCTGGCACCACCCTTTATTTTTCATCGATGAGAAAACTGAAGAACAAAGCCACCGACTCCAGAACCTTGCAGGGCTTTAGCGATATGTATAAAGTATCACTGATTCATGGAGACTTTGAAAAACCTGTCACAGAATGGCTTCCCGATGAACTTAATACCACTCAGTTTAACGAAGCATGCCCCGATATCGATGCCGGAGAAAGCAACATATATTTCACAAGATGCTACGGAAAACCTGCACATTGCCAAATCATGCTCGCTCAAAAAAATGAACAGGGTGAATGGCAAAAAGCCAAAGCCGTCGATCTGGGATCAAGCGATTTTAGTACCGGTCACCCAGCTGTATCGCCCAATGGATCAATGATGGTCTTCGTGTCTGATATGCCGGGAGGTTTTGGCAAACGTGATTTATATATGGCTGATGTCAATGGCTCCGAATGGGTCAATATCAGAAACGCAGGGCTTTTAGTGAATTCGGCCTATGATGAAATGTTTCCATCGTTCCTCAACGATTCAGTTCTCGTTTTTAGCAGCGAAGGTCATCGTGCGATTGGCGGACTCGACATCTTTGTCACCGTATTTCGCAATGGGGAATGGCAAATGCCGGTTCGTCTCGCCCCGGGCATCAATTCTGGTGCCGATGATTTTAATTTTCTTCTGACCGACCGCGAAAATGGATTGTTGTGCAGCAACCGTCCAGGTGGATTTGGCTCAGACGATATCTATTCTT
>CAZLHV010000145.1:0-8312 GCA_964559205.1 uncultured Bacteroidaceae bacterium | reverse complement strand
TCATCAACGCTTTCGCCGATTCGGATCAAAAAAAACAAGACAGCCTTGCATTACTTAACCTTATGGAAAAGGTAAGTGGCTGCAAACCACGCATGTGGGGATCATCCATCATAGGTTTCGGGGTTTATCATTACAAATCGGAACGCAGCCGGCAGGAAGGAGACTGGCCGCTCGTTGGATTTTCGCCACGAAAGGCTGCCATTTCGCTCTATGTTTACAGTGGTTTGCCCGAGCATGA
Organism: uncultured Bacteroidaceae bacterium; assembly: GCA_964559205.1. Lineage (GTDB taxonomy): Bacteria > Bacteroidota > Bacteroidia > Bacteroidales > DTU049 > GWF2-43-63. The sequence goes on along the minus strand of CAZLHV010000145.1, from coordinate 8,074 downwards.
GCATTTGCTCGAAGGTCTGGGAAAATTCACGATGGGAAAAGCCTGCATTTATGTAAAAAAACTGGCTGACATCGATCAGAAAGTGCTTGTCACGGTCATGAAAGCAACCATCGATTCTTTGAAGAAGAAGTATCCAACAAAATAGTCATCGATTCATGAGCATCGGATACTGTCGTTTGCTGTGGCTGTTTTTGCTGCTTTCTGCTTCATTGCAGGCTCAAACCGACCGCATGCAGGTCGTCAGCAGTCCTTCGGGTTTGGTGCAGTTTCGCTTCATTCTCGATGAGGCAACACCTTATTATGAAGTGATTTTCAACGACGAGACCCTCATCGAAAGGTCGTCACTGGGCTTTGCGTTTGCCAATGCACCAGTGCTGCAAACAGGACTGATGCTCACCGGAATGGAATACGAAACTCACGACGAGCCATGGGTACCGGTTTGGGGAACCGATTCACTGATCGAAAACCGATATACCTCGGCCCTATTTATGCTTACAGAAACAGCTTCACCTCAAAGACGACTGAATATTGAGGTACGTGTGTATGACGATGGCGCAGCTTTTCGATACCTTTTTCCAGATGAAATGAGTGACAGCCTGCTCATCACCAGCGAACTAACTACTTTTCGCTTTGCCGGCAACGATTCGGCATGGTGGATTCCTTCCGACGAATTTGCGTATGAATCGTTGTACAGGCATACACCATTAAGCAAAATGCACGACGCCAATACACCAATGACCATTACGGACAAGCACTATTGTCTGAGTATACACGAAGCCGCGCTGCTCGATTATTCCGAAATGTTTCTGAAACGCGACCCGGGCGATTCGCTTCTTTTCAACGTCAGTCTATGGCCATGGCCCGATGGTATTTGTGTCCGTGCCAAAGCGCCATTCAGAACGCCCTGGCGAAGCATCATGATCACACGGACCCCCGGCCAGCTGATTGAATCGCACCTGACACAAAATTTGAACGAACCTTGTACCATTGCCGACGTTTCGTGGATTAAGCCCATGAAATTTATTGGCATCTGGTGGGGAATGCATATTGGAAAATATACATGGCATGCCGGTCCAAACCATGGATCAACCACCAAACGCACCAAACAATACATCGATTTTGCTGCCGAACATGGCATTGGCGGTGTGCTGGTTGAAGGCTGGAATCTTGGTTGGGAAACCTGGGCATCAGACAGTGTTCCAAAGCAGGATTTTTGCAAAGCTTACCCGGATTTCAACCTGAAAAAAGTGGTAAAATATGCAAAAAGCAAAAATGTTGCATTCATTTCGCATCACGAAACAGGGGGCAATATTCCGGAATATGAACGGCAGCTTGATTCGGCGATGGCTCTTTGCAACCGGCTAGGCATAACCTCGCTTAAAACCGGCTATGCCGGACCCATCAGGCCAACAGGCATGCATCATCACGGGCAATACATGGTGCGACATTTCCAGAAAGTTGTCGAAACAGCTGCGTTCTATCACATCACGCTCAATGCACACGAAAGCATCAAACCCACAGGTCTTGACCGAACATGGCCCAATCTGATGACACAGGAAGTGGTTCGCGGAAACGAATGGAACGCCACCTACCGTGCTACCCCGCCCTCTCACAGCACCATTTTGCCATTCACACGCATGCTGGCTGGTCCGTTCGATAACACCCCGGGCATTTTACATGTGAATTATCAGCCTGAAAATAACAAGCGTTTGTATTGCACGTCGACCCATCAGGCAGCCATGTATGTGGTTTACTACAGTCCGATGATGATGATGGCCGATCTGCCCGAGAATTATGAGAAAAGCTGGATGACTTCATTTATCACCGCCATTCCTGATCGTTGGGATGAAACAAAAGTACTGGCGATTGATCCGGGAAATTACATTTGTGTCGCCCGTCGCCATGGCGAAAAATGGTTTGTTGGAGCGCTCGCCGACGAAAATTGCTACCTGCTAAAAATTCCGATGAGTTTGCTGGCAGATTCAGGTGTCTTTCGGGCCAACATGATATTTGATTACGAAAGTACTAACTGGAAAAATAAACCTGAAGCTGCTGCTTTTGCATTTAATAATTTACTTACCACCCATGACTCATTGTATATTCCGCTATCAAAGGCGGGCGGTTTTTTTTCCAAAATAGAGCCTTACACTTATCAATTCTGCGAACCGTATAATCCGGAAATCAAAAACTTCAATGCTCAGGCTGCGAAATCAATGGAGATATTTAAAAAGCAGGAAACCTACGGGCAAACAAATGTATCTCATTTGGCTGTTGGAGCACAAGTGAGTTTGAAAAACAATTATAGCCAAAAGTACCCTGCATCGGGAACCAATGCACTTTGCGATGGCACGATTGGTTCGTTTAATTATTCCGATGGTGGCTGGCAAGGATTTGAAGGTGACGATTTGGAGGCTGTTGTTGAATTGCCCGAGAGCAAATCGATTCAAAGTATTTCGCTTGGTTTCCTTTTTTCGCCCAACGACTGGATATTTCTTCCGAAGCGCGTAGCAATTTACGTTTCGAGCGACGGAATACACTTTCTACCAGTTCAGGATACAATGCTTACCAACAGCAAGCCAAGGGACATGAAAGTTGTTGATATTCAACACATTGCAGTCAATTTCGACCCTGTGGAAGTGAAATACATAAAAATTGTTGCAGAAAACCAGCATGTTTGTCCCGAATGGCACTATGCCAAAGGAAACAAAGCGTGGATTTTTTGCGATGAAATTGTTGTGCAGTGAAAATCACAATCAAGCGTAGAGACGCGATTTATCGCATCTCTACAAAAGTGTCACATTGTATTCATTGATGTAATAAGCAATCCAATTACGACCCAAAATTTTGATACATATAAGTCATCAAATCGGTTTCAGCTTGCACCACCTGATGATCGGCTTGTGCTGCTTTGTCCATGAGGCGAATGATTTTCGCATGTTTTTTAGGATCGTCGGGCATGCGAAGCACCAGTTTTTTGTTTTTGGCCAACTCAACGGCAGGAGAAATCTTATTGGGGCTATAGCCAAATTTCTTCGCAAGCGCTTTGGCAAACTGTTCTTCTTCCGGGCCGAAAACGCCATCTGAAGCTAGCATAATGAGCACGTTGTTGAATGCATAGTCGCGAACATCGAGCAGGTCATCAACCTTTTCAACACCCATGGCCACCAGTTCATCGGGCTCCTGACCTTCGAGACGCTGGCGGTATTGCCCGATTGAATACACGCCATCCACAATCCATTCGGTTTTCGGGCTATTGACTTCAGCACCGCAATAAGGACAAATCAGATCAATGCTGTCGCCCAATGTACCGCCACACGATGGACACTGATGGGCATAGAGTAGTCCTTTGGGTTCAACCGCATCGGCGGCACGGCCAAATACAACGACCCATGACTGAGTCCGCACAACCGGATCGATGATGGCATCGAGTTCTTCGGGATTTTCCTTTTTCATTTGCAAACGCTGGTAGCTTTTGCGCACGAAAAACGAAAGATAATCCATGTTCTTATCGGTCCAGGCGCCAATAAGACTAACATCGTTCAAAAACAAACGGTTATAAAGTACAGTCCAGCCATTTTCGGTTTCCTGATTGAGTTTATCGTAGGATTCCTGATTGGTGAATCTACGTGCCAGCAAAGGATTGCGAAGCGCTTTGGCAATCTCCCACTGAAGAAATGCATTGCTCGCCTTATCTTCGAGTAACTGTACTGAAAACTTCGGATCGCGGCTGAAAAGTTTTTGAATTTTTTCTTTCAGATTATTCTGTTTGTGTCCAACCGACTGGCTGTAGGTGTAATCATCGGCCTGAGTTATTTCGCATAGTACCCAGTCGAAATCGCCTGTATTTACAACCGTCTTGCAATAAGGACACGTGCCGGTTTCACCTTCAATTTCGCTTAATGCAGCACCACATTGCGGGCAATGCTGACTGTTGTACAAGTCGCCACGGGTGTTACCGCGCCTTTTGATAAAAGTCCAGTATTCAACAAAAGATTCATAACCTCCGGAATTAAGCCTTGGGAATCGTTTCGATGTGAAATTATCCTTCATACTTGCATGAATGGCTACATCGAGCACATCGTAGGCGCCATCCTTCTTCACATCGCTGACGGTCATCGAATGCAAGGTTATCTGACTTAGTGTGTTGCTTTGCTGTAGCTTTTTCATCATGATAAACTGCACATTAAAACGCTGATAAACACCATCGCTGATGAATTTTCGCACTTTTTTCAGGCTTTGATCCATCCATGCCTGTTGAATGCTGTTGAATGCCACTGACACTTTATCGAGAAAAGCCTTTTCGTCAAAATCGGGGTTTTCTTCACGAAACTTATTGTATTTAAGGCTATTCTTCATGTTTGTGGCATCGGGCATCTTGTTAAGAACCGATGCCTGCTTGGTCTTTTTTCGAAAAAGCACAGCCAGCAATATGATGATTCCGATGGTAATAAAATTCCAGGGAAATGGTAAATAGAACAAAATGAGAATGATGTCGAAAATACTTCCGTCTCCACCACCGCCGTTTCCGCCACCGCCGCCGCCGCCCGCACGGGCAAAAAGGTCGAGACTTAGCAAAACAAACGCTGCAAAAAGCAGCACAGAAGCCGGTTGTATTTTTTTGCGGACGATCATGGTGAGAAAGTTTGGGTCAAACATACGGATTTTTTATATTTTAGCAACGAATCTGTTATATGAAACTGGGTTTTGTTTCCGATATTCATGAAGATGCCGTGCATTTGCAAGTGGCATTCAGGCAAATGGAAAGCCTTTGCGACGAAGTGATTTGTCTGGGCGACATTCTTGGCTTTGCCCCGGATTTCTATACCTACAAACCTGATGCCTCGGCATGCCTTGCTTTGATTCGCAGTCAATGCAGCCACATTGTAGCCGGAAATCACGATTTGTTTGCAGCCGAGCGTATTCCTGAGCAATGCAATCTGTTTGATTTTCCTTCAAACTGGTATTCATTGCCATTCGGGCAACGCAAGAAACTTGCAGGAAAAAGAATCTGGCTGTATCAGAATGAACAAAAAGCTTTGCTGAATGACGAAGAGAGGGAATTTCTTCATTCACTGCCAGAATATAAAAAGGTTGAAACCAAGGGCGTATCCATCATGCTTTCACACTTTCTGCATCCCGATCTGAGTGGCTCCGGAACACTAAAACCATGTTCGAAAGCCATGGTTGACAGTCATTTACATTTTATGGCATCGCATGATTGTACCATGTCGTTTTGCGGTCATACCCACACTGAAGGACTTTGGTTTGCCCGACCATTGCCGGGCAGGTTTGCCTGGCTGAAGTTGCCAGTGCGGCAAATTTCATTTGGCGATTCGGTTGATGCCAGCGAACCCTGCTTTTTTTCGATTCCCGCTATTGCCCGCAGTGCCAGGCGATCGGGTTTTGCCGTTTATGACACCTGCAACCGCAGCATGACAGCCTATCCATTGTAATCCAAAAAAAAATGAAAAAGGAACAAAGAACAACTTTTATCATTAAGCTTTTTCTGCCTGCCATTTTCACGGTAGTGTTGTTTCTGATTTCATTTTTCAGGATCGTCATTCCTGAGTTTGAAAAAAATCTGATGGATGGTAAGCGGGAAACCATCTATGAATTAACACAAACGGCGTGCAGTATTCTTGAAAAATATCATCAGGAGGTTCTCGACAGCGTTATGCCACTTGAAGAAGCTCAGAAAATGGCAGCCGATGAGATCAGCCAGCTGCGTTATGGGGCTGAAAACAAGGATTATTTCTGGATCACCGATATGCATCCGAACATGATCCGTCATCCCTACCGCAGCGATCTGAACGGGCAGGACTTATCGGGGTTCAGCGATCCGCAGGGGAAGAAGCTTTTTGTCGAATTTGTAAAAACCGTTGAACAAAGCGGCGAAGGCTATGTGGATTACATGTGGCAGTGGAAAGATGATTCTTCACGCATTGTGCCAAAACTCTCCTACGTACGAGGCTTCAAACCCTGGGGATGGATTGTTGGAACAGGGATTTATATCGAAGATGTAAAAACAGGAATTGCACGTCTTGAGAACAGGCTTATCATCATTTCTTCGATCATCACCGGGCTCATCATCATCTTATTGACCTTCGTTCTTAGGCTGAGCATGAAGGCAGACAGCAGGCGGATTCAGGCAGAAAAAGATCTTAAAGCATCGCGCGACCGATACAAAGCACTTGTTGAAGCGGCCACCGAAGGAACTGTGATGATGCTGGAAGGAAAACTGTTTGCCAATCAGACATTTTTAAAAATGAGCGGATTAGCCGAGAACGAACTTAGCCCCGAAATCATTTTCGAAATGTTGTCGATCGAGCGACTTTCAGGATGTAAACCAGAGGATATTGCATCGTTACCAGCAGTGTTTCACGAACCACTCAATACCGAGTGGTCGCTTAATGTACCCGGACAAGAGCGTATTTCTGTACTGCTGAATGTTTCGAAGGCAACAGTCATGGAGCGTGAAGCTGTGATTTTTACGCTGCGCCATTTGCAGCAAGGCGAATCTTCGACTGAAAACAGTCTGCAGAATCTGTTATCGACACTGGGTCTGGCTGGATTTTCATCGACATTTTCGCGTCGGTCCCGTTTTAAATCAGTAAGTCCTGCATTAGTCCAGCTTATGCATGTTGATTCAGCGTCGGAATTATTCGATGGAAACATTGATATGCTCTTTGCCGATCATATGCAACGGGAGTATTTCCTGCGTACACTTCTGACGGTCAAAAGAATAACCGATTACACGATGTTGGTCAGACGCCCTGACAGAACAACTTTTAATGCAAGTATTTCGGCTGCACTACACCATGATGAACTGAGCGGTGAAACCATATGCAGCGGAATCATCAGTGAAACGACACACCTTAGCCATCGTGTAGCAAATCTAAAGGCTGTGATTGACGATTTTCACTCACCGGGATTTGCTGCCGGAATATCACTCGCCGCATTGGGTCGCGAAGTGGTTTCATGCACAATCAACGACAGCATTTCGGTTGTCGCCGGACTCATGAAGAGATTCAGTACGGATGTGGTGGTTGTTAATTCAGAGAATGGGCTTCCGCTGGGTTTTGTTACATTAAACGATGTGCTTTTTGCGTCAGTCAACAGCAACGGGATGCAAAAACCTGTGTATGAAATCATGCGATCTCCCCTGCCACTTTTCGAACAGAATGCATCGCTCTGGGATGTAATCGCCACAAAAAAAGAGAATGAAGCCTTGGTGGTTTTCTTTAAAGACCCCAGCCAAACATTGCAACTGGCTGATTTGCGCATGAACGTCCTTTTCGATTCGTTTTATGTGAGACATTTGTGCAATCGTGTTGAACAAGCTGTTGAGCTTCGCGAAATGGTTGAACTTCATGCAAAACTCAAGACCTATTGCAGTCTGATGCTACGTAGCGGAATGAACTCGGACCGCATTACAGCTATGATGTCATCGTTTTCATCAGCCGTTACTTCACGGGTAATACAAATGTCGCTTAGCGAAATCGGTGAATCGCCCTGCCGATGGGCATTTCTGAATCTGGGCAGTGTTGGTCGCGACGAGCAAACATTTGTGACCGATCAGGACAATGCGATTATTTTCGACCATGAAGAGCCCGAAAAGGTACGACCCTATTTTGTGGCGTTGGGTCGAAGCATCAGCAACAAACTTCATGTAGCCGGATATGAATATTGCGCCGGCGACATGATGGCTTCGAATCCAAAATGGGTGGCATCGTTGCGCGAGTGGGAAAAATATTTTGCATCATGGTTTACCCGCAGCGAACCCAAGCATTTACTAGAGATTTCGGTGTTTTTTGATTTCACTACTGCCTATGGTGACAGCAGTTTAGCTGAAGGGTTGAGAGAGACTGTGAGCGCTATTTCGCAACAGCAAGGCGCATTTTATTACAATCTAGCCCAAAGCATCCTGCAATATAAAGCGCCGGTAAACACTCCGGGTATTCTGGGCAACGACCCGTCTCAAAGCGAACGGATAGATCTTAAAAATGCTGTCGCTCAATTGGTGATGATGATTCGTCTGTATTCAATTCAACAGGGCTTGCACGACAGCAATACC
>CAZLHV010000144.1:823-8332 GCA_964559205.1 uncultured Bacteroidaceae bacterium | reverse complement strand
AATGTTTGGCTCTTCGGCTTTGAACTTGAATCCCAGCTTTTTGCTTGTCTTGATCAGCATCTGATCTACGGTTGATGTAAAATCCATCACATTGACCTCCTGAATAGCCTCGAAAGGAGGCGAAGGAAGATCAAAATTGATGGTGTATTGCAGTGAGGCCATTAGAATCTGACGGATTTTGGCTGCCGTCAACTTATCTGATTCAAAGCTGATTCCGATTTGATTGAGTTCGCGCCGACCTTCAATAAAAAAGTGATTGTCTTTGTTTATAAAAATCCGGCCGATGAGGATACCTGAATCGTTCATGCGCTGGTATTTAAAGGAATCGGCCAGGAAATTATAAATGTGAATGATGCCGCAATACCGGCGTTCTTCATCATCGCGCATGTAGTGAGTTCGCATTTCTTCGTGTTGTCGCCCAAGATCAAATACGTTGCTGTGCATAAAAAAGATCAACACGTCACCTGCAAATTTCAGCTCAAATTCGAAATCGCTGCGGTTGCTGAATTCAAGCGGAATGACTCTTTTGCGGTTTGCCATATTGTTTCTCAAATCCTTAACCATAAATTCTGCTTCCTTTTTTAGCATTTTTAATGCATTGAGAGTCAGAGAATAGATGTCCTGCTTAAGATTTGCTTTCGTTTCCAGATTTCTTGCCAGCGATTTAATGCTGTTTTGTCCTGCGCCCATAATGGATTTAATTTCCGCAAACCTACACGATTTTTTTCAAAGTGCCAAATTGAACTGATTATCGCATGACCCAGGCCTTTTACGACTACTTAAGTATAAAAAATGAGATAATTCGGAATCGCTTTTATTTATATGTATTACCTTTGCGTAAATTTAAATCGTTTTGCCGTGGATATTTTTGAAAAACTGAACATGGACAATTCCAGCCTTGGCCAATATTATAAATTGGCACATGGCTATTTTATGTTTCCGAAACTCGAAGGCGAAATTGGGCCTCGTATGAAGTTTAACGGAAAAGACATGCTTGTGTGGAGCCTCAACAACTATTTGGGGCTGGCTAATCATCCCGAGGTGCGCAAAGCCGATGCCGATGCGGCTGCCCAATTTGGTATGGCCTATCCGATGGGTGCACGCATGATGTCGGGGCAAACCAAATATCACGAACAACTCGAACGAGAACTGGCCGACTTTGTAGGTCGCGAGGATTCTTATCTGCTCAATTATGGCTATCAGGGCATGGTGAGCACCATCGAGAGTTTGGTTAACCGCAAGGATGTGATTGTATACGATGCTGAGGCACACGCTTGTATTCTCGATGGAATGCGCTTGCATATCGGGAAACGCTTTGTGTATGCTCATAACGACATGGAAAGCCTCGAAAAGCAACTTCAGCATGCTCAGAAAGTGGTTGCGGAAACCGGTGGCGGTATTTTGGTCATCACCGAAGGTGTTTATGGCATGACCGCCGATCTTGGCAATCTTAAAGGGATTACAGACCTCAAGGATAAATACAATTTCAGACTGCTGATCGACGATGCCCACGGGCTTGGAACCATGGGTCCTGATGGATCGGGTACCGATGCTCATTTTGGCGTCAGGGAAAAAGTCGATCTCTATTTCGGCACTTTTGCAAAATCAATGGCCGGAATTGGAGGCTTTATTGCCGGTCCGAAGTTTGTCATTAATTATCTTCGCTACAATCTGAGGTCGCAGGTATACGCCAAGTCACTTCCTATGCCTATGGTGATTGGTGCTCTCAAACGTCTTGAACTTGTGAAAGCTCAGCCCGAACTTCGCGAAAAACTCTGGACCATTGTTAATGCTCTTCAATCGCAATTGCGCGCCGAAGGTTTTGATCTGGGCCAGACACACTCACCGGTTACCCCTGTTTATCTGAAAGGTGGTGTAAGCGAAGGAACAAACCTGATTGTTGACCTGCGCGAGAATTACGGTATTTTCTGTTCGCTGGTGACTTTCCCGGTGATCCCACGCGGACAACTCATTATCCGCATCATTCCCACAGCAGCTCATTCGCTCGAAGATGTGGAATACACGGTCAAATCGTTTAAGGAAATCAAGCAGAAATTGTTTGATGGCGTGTATGCAAAAATGGATGTGGTCAACAAAGCACAGATATAATTTTTCTTTTTTCAGGGCAGCCGTTCATCTTGTTCGGCTGCCTTTATTATTTTCATGCTCATCATAAATCCAGTCATTTTTCGTTTATTGAAAAAAATCTGCTATGAAAAGACAGGTGCTCAGCGTTCTCGTGTTTGCTTTGATTTTCAGTTTGCTGTTTTACGAGCAGCGATCTGGTGTCAACTACCTATTATTCACTTTGGCCATCCTCGGATTTTTTATTGCCGAGGATAGGACGCGGATGCGCCAGTCCATGTGGATGTTACTTGCAAGCACCAGCCTTTTAACCGGATTTTTCGTTTTCTGGCACGGGACGGTATCTGCAGTGATTGCTAATTTAACTGCACTGTCGTTTCTGACTTGCGTTAGTCTGCTTCCGAAAACAACATTCTTTCCGGCAATGGTGTATTCGCTATTTTCTTACATCGCCTCTTTTGTTCATGTGATTATTGATCTCAGTGAACGAAGTTCGCGACCAAAGCCCAAGGCTACAAATGAAGGTGAAAAACCGGAAAAACCAAAACTTGAATCCAGTGCAAAAGCTGTCATCATTGTTTTAGGGTTGGTAGTTCTGCTCGTGTTTGTTTATCTTTACCGTGGAGCTAATCCCGTGTTCAAGGAATTTACCGACAACATCAATCTCGATTTTATTTCCGGAAAATGGGTTCTCTTTACCTTGTTTGGCTTCCTAATGATGTATGGCTTCTTCTTTATTCGTCATAGCAAAGGCCTTTATAAAAACGACTCATCGGCGCCCGCTGTCCTCATGGCAGAAAATCATCCGGAATCCGGAAATACCTTTCTTGGATTCAGAATGGATTCCGGGACGGAGAATTTCATTGTGACGGTATTTCTTGTCCTGCTGAATGCATTGCTTCTTTTACTCAACGTGCTCGATATCTCATTTTTGGCCAACGGGGGTAATCTGCCCACCGACGTAAACTATGCCGATTATGTGCATCGTGGTGTTGGAACTCTCATTGTCAGTGTCATTCTGGTGATTATTATCACCATGTATTTTTTTCGTGGCGGACTGAACTTTTCCGAGAAGGCTCCACGTGTACGACTTTGGGCTGCCATCTGGCTGGTGCAGAACATGATCATGCTTGTTTCAACCTCATGGCGCAATACCATTTACATTGATGAGTATTCACTTACCTATAAACGCATTGGGGTCTATGTTTGGCTTTTGCTGACCTTTTTTGGGCTGATCACAACCCTTTGGAAAGTAAGGAGATCGCTTAGCTCTTGGTTTCTTGTCCGCACAAATGGATGGGCATTCTTCACTGCAATAATTCTGCTTGGCTCAGTCAACTGGGATATTTTAATTGCGCGCTATAATACAAGGAATCCCGATGATGCCGATTACGAATACCTTCTTCGTCTGAACGACAACGCCCTTCCTAATGTGTACGATGCCGCAAAGGTATCGACTCCCGACAAGTTGTTTGAAGCAGAGGAGGATTTTCATTTCGATCGCTTTGCTTTGTGGAGTGTTAGCAACAGCGTTGATGACCGGATAAGAGATTTTAACAATCGATTTGAATCATCCGACTGGAGATCATGGAATTATGATGATTGGGTAACATACCGACGTTTGCCCTAAAAACTTATTCGGTCCGGCTTAAGCCCTGAATCAACACCACAAACTCACCTTTCACTGCGTCGCGGCTCGAGAAATCCTTTTTAATCTCTGTAATGTTACCCCTGACAAATTCTTCGTGCAGCTTGCTAAGTTCGCGGCACACACAGATTCGGCGTTCAGGTCCGAAATAGACCTCTAACTCATCAAGAAACTTGAGAAGCCGATGTGGCGCTTCGTAAATTACCACAGTTACCGGCAAGGCAGCAAGCCATTGAAGTTGTTTTTGCCTGCCTTTTTTTAATGGTAGAAATCCTTCGAAGAAAAAGCGGTCGCAGGGCAGACCAGAGGCAGCCAGAGCGGGCACAAATGCGGTAGGACCAGGCAATGCTTCAACCTTAATGTGGTGATCGATGCAGGCACGAACCAGCATAAAACCAGGATCACTGATAGCTGGAGTCCCAGCGTCGCTGACCAGAGCAACGCACTGGCTTGATTCAATTTGACGAATAAGCTGCGGGATGACTTTATGCTCGTTGTTTTGATGGTATGCCAGCAACTTTTTACCCGCGATTCCCAGCAAACCAAGAAGATGACTCGTGCTGCGGGTGTCCTCACACAAGATAACATCTGCCTTTTGAAGCACTTCGAGTGCACGAAGGGTAATATCGGACTTATTTCCGACTGGAACCGGAACAAGGATGAGTTGACTCATTTCAGAAATTCAGTCCCAGTCCAGCTACCAGATAAACTCCCTGGGTGTTAGGGTTGACACTTAGTTCAGAAAACATTTTCATTGAAAAATCCTGCGGGAAGGCAATTTCGCGATCAAGCCTGAATGTAAAAACAGCTGGAGCTGCTTTGTCGGCATACATTCCGGGTGCAGGAGTTATGGCACCACGAAGCTGGCCATCGAAATGACCTATGCCAAACAGCCATGCCAATTCAATAAAAGTGCTGTAATTCTCATGATCATTGGCATCGAGGTCTCCCAGAATGTTGGTGGCAATTAAAAGCTTAAAAGGGATTTTCTCTGATCCGGGATACCCTGCATTCATTTCAATAATGTGGCCTCCGGCTCCGGGTCTGTAGTTGAAGTAGTTGTCGAGCAAATAATTGCTGGCTGTGTAATAATCGGTAACTCCGATTGACAGGTATTCATTTTCGTAGGTTGCACTGAGATCGATTTCGCTCCAACCCGAAAAAAAATGCCACGACGACCATGCCCCTATGGTAATGTTTCCGAGCGAAACCGCCATCGAAGGTTGAATGGCCGGTGATGGAACATATCGGATTCCCCGCCAAACGTATGATGAAACAGCATCGGCGCCAGCCTCGGCACTGAGGAGTGAATCTATCTTCTGCGCAGGAAGTAAACCATTGAAGGTGAAGAGCATGATCAGGAGCAAAATTGTTTTCATTCTTTTTGGTTTCAGAGTGAATAAATAAAAGCCGTGAGCAAGCGAAACAAACCGCTATATGACGTGAGCGGTACATCTTGGGGCTTGTCGCCAATGGTATGATATTCAAGGTATTCCTTACCAGTGGTGTAAATGAAAAATGAAGGCACCCCTTTTTTATAAAACGGGCAATGATCGGAATTGCAAGCCTCACCTCGTTCTTTCACGCCAGCAATAAACGCACTGTCCTGATTCAGTTTTTTCAAAAGGTTGAATTCAGCCGGAAATTTCGTCCCATTTACAACCGTAATGCCTGTGCTGCCGGTTCCAACCATGTCAAGATTCAACAGGAAGCGGATGTTGTCCAGGTCAATCATCGGATGATCAGCAAAAAACTGGCTCCCCAGAAGGCCGGCTTCCTCCGATGCAAGGGCAAGAAATACCATTGAATACCTAGGTCTGAAGTTTTGCTGTTTTAGAAATGCAGCCAGATCTAGCATCATGGCGACTCCTGATGCATTGTCGTTTCCTCCCGGGAACAAGGCATCTCCCATCATGCCAATGTGATCATAATGAGCCGTAATGACAATAAAACTGTCAGGGTATTCCTGTCCCTGAAGATAAGCAGCTACATTACGTACAGGATACTTTTTTTCATAGGCTGTCTTTATTTCACAGGTTACCTGCTCTGGCACCTCATGTGAGAAAGTCGAAGGATGAAGTCTGATGGAGAAATAATTCACCAGACCATGGTATAATGCCACACTGTAATTAAAACCAGTCGAATCCATCAGAATATAACCTGCAGCATCCATGTCGTTGCTAAACATAATGTCGCGGTACCAGCCAACAGATTCCTTGTCAGGTGCCTCGTGGGCAGCCAGCAACACCACATGGCCTCGTGCTTTTGACTTGCTCTTGTGGTATTTTTTCTTATTTAACCTCAGCTTTTCATTTACCAGCATAATGGGATAGGAGCCCGAAACACCTTTGGTGTGTGCGTCGACAATATATTCGAGTCCTGCAATAAGGGTATCACTGTCGAAAGTCAGCAGTGTTTTGCTGATATTATTGACTTCGATTGTAAAGGGTTGATTATAATCGTCGCCCAAAGGTTTCAGCCCTATCCGTTCATATTCATTTTTAATGAACTCGGCTGCTGAATCGATTCCATGGTTAATATACCCGCGGCCGCTGAATGCAGGAGAGCCCAAACGCATCATGACTTTGCGGGCATATGTGGTGTCTTGGGCTTTTGAACCAACAGCCCAGGTCATCATGAAGAATAGGATCAGTAAATTTTTCATATTATGAAGAGAAACGTCGGTAAAAGAAATTCTCAAGCTTTTTAATCACTTCCGCCTTCTCGTGGGTGCCGTATGCCAGAAGCTTGTCATGCAGCATCCTGAGTGCTAAAGTCAGATTCTCGGCCTGATTTGCGTCACCAATGAGCTGATCGTATGCTTTCATCTCGCCTTTAAACAATTCATTGACAAACATAAATTTATCGTTGATTCCAATCGCTGTTTTAAGATTGGTTACAGGACTTTCGTTGAGTCTTTGATTCAGACCTTGCGATCGCTCACGCATTTGTTCGTTTAGGCTTTTATCGTCTTTTTGAAGTTTTTCGGCAAGGGTAATCGGTGTTGGCACAGATTCGACAACAGGAGGGATACTTACCGGAGGTTCCTGGCTTTCAGGCTCGTTTTCTGAGACAAATGGTTTTGAGTTGTTTTCCTCGATGACTTCATGAACGGTCTGATCGATTGTTTCGTCAGCATGCTCATCCACTGCAATAGTATCAGGGTCGTTCGGTAATGGTGTGTCTTCCGTGGACTCAATGACTGGTAATTCTGCTGAAGGTTCGATAACTGGTGGCTCGTTTTCCGCTGGTTTGACCTGAATTAAATGCTCCTGAGGCTGTAACAAAGTGTTCGACATCTGCTGCACAGAAGGTTGAACCCATTGCGTTTTGTTTGCTTCGTCGAGCATTTGAACCTCACGGTAAAGCTTGCGGATTTGTTCCAAAAGCAGGTCAATGTCAATCTGGTGGATATGTTCCTGTGTTGTGGTTACGGTTGCAGCCATTTCAACAAGCGATTCTATCGTGCCGATGATGCTGTTTCTGATTATTTCGTGAGCCATCCTGAAAAATGTTGGTTTTTTAATATTTTTGTAGAGAATTGCGGTTTCAAAGATAACGAAGAAAATGTAATCAGTCATTTATGTTTCTCGAAAAAAACAAGACAGGTAATCCCTCGGGATGGATTGAAGTAATTTGTGGATCGATGTTCTCGGGCAAGACCGAAGAATTGATCCGCAGGCTGAAAAGAGCTCAGATTGCTCGTCTCCGGGTTGAGATATTTAAGCCATCCATCGATGTCCGATACGATGAAACTGCAGTGGTGTCGCACGATG
>CAZLHV010000144.1:0-813 GCA_964559205.1 uncultured Bacteroidaceae bacterium | reverse complement strand
ACGCCGGTCGATAATTCACAAAACATCATGATTCTGGCTCAAGATGTCGATGTGGTCGGCATCGACGAAGCCCAGTTTTTTGATGAGGGACTCGCCGAGGTGTGCAATTACCTGGCAGCGAGGGGTATCAGAGTGATTGTGGCAGGACTTGACATGGATTATCTGGGCAAACCTTTTGGACCCATTCCCGCACTGATGGCTATAGCCGAATATGTGACAAAGGTACATGCCGTGTGCATGAAATGTGGCAGCCTGGCTCAATTCTCACATAGAGTTGTGCTGAATGACAAACGCATTCTTTTGGGTGAGAAAGATTCATATCAGCCACTTTGCCGCTCCTGTTTTCTTGAAGAAACAAGTGGAGTATCGGCGCAAAACAGTTAACTCAAATGGAAATCAATGATTGAAAGGGCCAGAGATTAGTTGATGAAGACCGTTTTATAGACCGTTTTTCCAGGTTCAAGCCGGATGGTGGTTTCACCATATTTCTCTGTCGTGGTGCCGGTTTGTGTGGTGTCAAGCCATGCATGGACATCCAGAATGGCTTCCATTTCAAAAATATGTTCGTAAATACCATCCTCGTCGCACTGACCTTCAACGTTGACATCATATTTCTCCAGTCGAACATGTGCAAATGGCACAACCTGAGTGGTGTCGGCTGTCAGTTTCACGGTAATAACAGCCTTTGTTTCTTCATCTTTTTTGCATGAAGAACTGAATACAAGAATAAAAACAGCTGCAATGATGGCAAACTAGCCGGTATACTTTTTCATGTTTTTTCCTTTTTAACTGAAAATGACTGTTTCAGGTTTC
>CAZLHV010000143.1:0-8344 GCA_964559205.1 uncultured Bacteroidaceae bacterium | reverse complement strand
AATCCTTCTTCCGTAATTGCTGACATCATCACGACTCAAATCTCTTAAAGCAACTATATTGGTGATACTGTATCGAACAGCGATATCTTTAATCAGAATGTCTTCATACATCCGGGTAATAATTTCTGCCATTTTGAATTTATTGTATTCCGGCATTCCACCGCTATTGATGAATTTTTCAAAATTTGCAGATATTTGTGCTTTGTTTTCTGTATCGTATACATCATTTATTTCGGTTGTAACGCGATGATAGTTCAAAAATTCCCTAAAATTAAATGGATTAAGCTTTGTTTCGATATATCGTCCGGTAATTTTCGTGGCCATTTCGCCACTTAAAAGATCAGCGTTGGATCCTGAAACAATGAATTTATATCCGGAATCGGTCAACCGCCGCAAAAAAAGCTCAAACTTATCAACATTCTGAATTTCATCTATGATAAATGTTTTCTGACTTCCCCAAAGCTCATTCTGAGTTTCGAGAACCAGATTGAAATCGGATGCATTGAAATTAAACAACCGTTCATCTTCAAAATTGATAAAATAAAAATCCTTGTCATTATAAAATGCATGTGCGATCTGCCGCAAGAAAGTTGATTTTCCGCATCGACGGATGCCACTGATTACATATATATGTGGCAACTGCAGAAATTTCTCTGCTTCCCTCAGCTTTTCCCTGCTTACTCCAATGCTTTTCTTCAAAAAGTCTTTTCGTTGCTCGAAAAGTATCTGCTTAAGCACCTCTTTATTCATAACTGTTCATTTAGAATGCACAAATATACAAAATATTGTTCATTATCAATGCATAAAAATGTTAATTATTGTTCACTTATAATGCACAATAATCGAGCGCGACCTATTTCTTTTCTACAGTCCGCGTCATCGAAAACTATGTGCTCGGCGTTGATTCGGTGTGCTGGAAGTGATTGTGGATGGGCTTATAGGTATTCATTTTCGAATGCTTGAAGCAGCGCGAATGAAACCATCGAATTGTGGTTTTTGCCTTTCAGTTCAATGTATTTAAAATTCAGTGCAGTATAATTTCTTTTCACAAGCAATGCACTCAGGTGTCTGGTTCCATACAGAATCAGATTCAAATGTTCTTTACTTCCAGCCGCAAAAAACAAGTCGGCATGTAGTGATTTCGTCTGATTCCACAAAAGTTTTTCTCGTTTAAAAATATCGTAATTATTGGCCCATAAAGATGGGCTAAGAGCGATGAATTTTGTAAAAAACCTTTCTTCCCGAAAAAGACAATACATAACAAAAAGTCCACCGAAAGAATGTCCGATTATTGATCTTTCTTCGGTTGTCCGATAAGTAGAATCAATTTGCGGAATCAACTCTTTAATGATGAAGTCGTAGAAGCGATCAGCATGTCCATAATCTTCACGTCTGTTCTTGACTGCTTGATTTTCATCGAATAAAGGTGGAATATAGTCGCGGCGGCGCATTTTCATATAATCTGATGAATGTCCGATTCCAATAAAAATTGTACTGTCGGCTTTGCTTCCTGAGCGCATACCACTAATGATTTGTAGGAGTTTCATTCCGGAATTCAGATTGGCATCAAGAAAATACACCGTGTTGTATTTGATGGAACTGTCAATGGGCTGCGTAAGAGCAATATTGATGTCGTATGTATAGTCAGCAGATTTTGAATACTGCGAGTAGTTTTTCCAGATTGATTGAGTAAATGCTGGGTGCAATAACAAAATCAGAGCAATAAAAACTGAAAATTTCTTAATCATGTGCATCATTCAATGGTCTCAAAAATACTAGTTGAAGCCCGTGTGCTGCCGTTACACTACGCCCGTATGAGGCTGCAAATTAAACAAAAACCCTTAATATTCATCGCTCAATGAAACAATGTTCGAAACCGTAAAATCTGTCGTTTATCATCGACAAAATGTGTAGTGATGTGAAAAGCGCCGAATATAAACGAATGATTTTTGATGAAGCTACTTCATCTGAGTTATTCTTGTTTTGTTTATTAAGCTTAAATGATTATATTGTAGTCCTGAAAAATGATTAAAATATAGTCAACCTGTAGATGATTCTTCACTGTCGTTCATATTACAGTCTGCGATTTGGCATGATGGCGCCCGAAAAGGTGGCCACAATGGCGGCTGCCTGTGGATTTCCGAAGGTACTGCTGGCCGACATCAACAATGCCACGGGCTGGGTCGATTTCATTAAACAATGTCGCAGCGAGCGTACCGAAGGCCTGGTGGGTATGGAGTTCAGGCGCGGCAGCCGTTTGTTGTATGTGTGTATGGCCCGCAACATGAGCGGCTTTCAGGAAATCAACGAATACCTGACGCAGTGCAACATGACCGAAACCCAGCCTGCCGATTTTGCACCGCCGTTTAATCAGGTTTTTGTATTGTACCCATGGAACGAAAATACGCCAAAGCAGCTCCGGGCCAATGAATACATTGCCGTCCGTCCGTCGCAGGTGCCGCAGTTGCGCATGCTCAGCGACCGCAAAATACGTGGCCGCATGGTGGCATGGTGGCCGGTTACTTTTGCTTCAGCAGCCGATTACGACACACATTGTCATCTGCGCGCCATCGACAACAACACCTTGTTATCGAATCT
The DNA here is from genome assembly GCA_964559205.1 of uncultured Bacteroidaceae bacterium. Lineage (GTDB taxonomy): Bacteria > Bacteroidota > Bacteroidia > Bacteroidales > DTU049 > GWF2-43-63. Next base: position 5,746 of record CAZLHV010000143.1, on the reverse strand, counting down.
GAAAACAACGCAACTGGCCATGAATGATGAAATCATGCCGGAACGCAAAGCTGCATACGATGCCTTTTCCGAATGTCCCGATCTGCTTGCCAATGCCGAAAGCCTGCTGCGTGACTGCGCCGCCGATGTGCAAATGGGCGTTGTGAGAAATAAAAAAACATTTACCGGCAGCCGATACGACGATAAGCTTTTGCTCGAAAAACTGGCCATGGATGGTTTTCCGGCGCGCTATCCGGGAAAGCCAAAGCATGTGCTGGAGCGCATCCGCAAAGAACTTGAAATCATTGACCGGCTCGGATTTTCGTCGTATTTCCTCATGGCGTGGGACATTGTGCGCTATTCCATGTCGCGCGGATTTTACCATGTGGGGCGGGGAAGCGGCGCCAACAGCATTGTGGCGTATTGCCTCTACATTACCAATGTCGATCCGGTCGAGCTCGATCTTTATTTCGAACGCTTCATCAACCCGAAGCGAACCAGCCCGCCGGATTTCGATATTGATTTTTCGTGGAAAGACCGGACTTATGTGCAGGACTACATTTTCAAACGCTACGGATCGAAGCACACGGCGTTGCTGGGCATGATGCAGACTTTCCGCGACAAGTCGGTTTATCGCGAGCTCGGCAAAGTGTATGGACTTCCGAAAACCGAGATTGATGCGCTGGTCGAAGAGCGGAAAACACTCAAGGCCGATGATGACATCATCCGGAAAATTGTGGCTGTGGGCGAGGCCATACGCGACTTTCCGAATCTGCGCAGCATTCATGCCGGCGGCATTCTTGTGTCCGAGGAGCCTGTAACAATGTATTCGGCACTTGATCTGCCACCCAAAGGTTTTCCGACGGTGCAGTGGGACATGTATGTGGCCGAAGATCTGGGTTACGAAAAGTTCGATATCCTGAGCCAGCGCGGCATCGGGCATATCGGCGATGCGGTAAAATTCATTGCGCAGAACCGACGCGAAAAGATCGATATTCATGATATTCCTGCATTTAAGAGCGATCCGGCCATTGCAGCACAGATCGAAAAAGGTGAAACCATTGGTTGTTTTTATGTTGAAAGTCCTGCCATGCGCAGTTTGCTGAAAAAGCTCGATTGCCGCGACTACCTTACGCTGGTGGCGGCCAGTTCCATCATCCGGCCGGGGGTGTCGTCGTCGGGCATGATGCAGGAATACATCCGGCGTTATCACAATCCCAGATCGTTTCAATATTTGCATCCGGTGCTCGAAGAATTGCTGCACGAAACCTACGGAGTGATGGTCTATCAGGAAGATGTGCTCAAGGTGGTGCATCATTATGCAGGCCTCGATCTGGCCGAAGCCGACGTGCTGCGCCGTGCCATGAGTGGCAAATACCGCAGCAAGGAAGAAATGTTGCGCATTGTAAACGGTTTTCACGAAGGCGCTGCAAAACTGGACCGGCCCGAATCAGTCACTAAGGAATTATGGCGGCAGATTGAATCGTTTTCGGGCTATTCGTTCTCAAAGGCGCATTCGGCTTCGTTTGCGGTCGAGAGCTATCAGAGCCTTTTTCTGAAAGCTCACTATCCGGTCGAGTTTATGGCGGCTGTCATCAACAATTTCGGCGGCTATTACCGCAGTTGGGTGTATTTTTCCGAAGCGCGCCGCAGCGGGGCCAACATTCTGCTTCCCTGCGTCAATACTGGCGATTATATTACCACGGTAAAAGGAAATGACATCCGCATTGGCTTCATTCATGTGCAGAGTCTTGAGGAAAACTTCATTCGTCCGGTACTCGAGGAGCGGTTGCGCAACGGGCCATTTGCCGATGCGGCTGACTTCATGTCGCGCATACACACCACACGTGAGCAGTTGGTTTTGCTGATTCGCACAGGTGCTTTTGCTTTTACAGGCAAGTCGAAGCCCGAATTGTTATGGGAAACGTTGGCCGGGCATGATTCGCGCAAAGCGCCGGAAGTTTCAGGGCGATTGTTTAGCGGGGGGCAGCAGTTGCCGGCTTTGCCAGCGCTTGAGACATCGCTGCTGGCCGATGCCTACGACGAAATAGAACTGCTTGGGTTTCCGGTTTCATTAAGCTGGTTTGATATGTTACAGACCTCGTTTCGGGGCGAGGTTACGGCATTGGGTCTCGCTTCGGTTGTTTCAATGTATGTGCGGATGATTGGCGTTTTGGTAACCATTAAGCCGGTTCGTACAAAGAAAAACGAGAAGATGTATTTTGCCAGTTTTATGGATTCTGAAGGAAATTTTTTCGAAGCCGTACATTTTCCTGACAGCCTGAAGAAGTTTCCTTTTCGCGGAAATGGCGTGTATTTGTTGTATGGGAAAGTGATGAACGAATATGGTTCATTAACACTTCAGGTAGAGAAGATGGCCAAGATGCCTTTTCGACCCGATCCGAGGGGAGGCTGATTTACTCAACTTTGCGTTGACGCAGCACTTCATACAGCATGATGCCGGCGCTCACCGACACATTTAGCGAAGCGACCTGCCCAATCATGGGGATTCGGATCCATTCGTCGGCAAGCTTCAGCAATTGAACCGAAACGCCGGTTTCTTCGCTACCCATGATGATGGCAGCAGGGCCGTCGAATTCGGCCTGATGATATAGTTTGACGGCTTTTTCACTGGCTGCAAAAATGCGGATACCACTTTGCTGAAGATATTTTACGGTGCCAAGAAGGTTGCGGGTTTTCACCACCGGCACATTGAGCAAAGCGCCTGCAGAGGCGCGCACGGCATCGGCTGTAACACTCACGCTGCGGCTGTCGGGGATGATGATCCCTGTAACACCAGCAGCATCGCAACTGCGAGCAATGGCACCAAAATTACGCACATCGGTAATGCTGTCAAGAATCAGAAAAAGCGGGGTTTCGCCACGGTCAAAAGCACTCATCACCAGATCTTCAGCTTTGTAGTAATGTACTGGTGCAATGAAGGCGATCACGCCCTGATGGTTTCCACGCGTAACGCGCATGAGTTTCTCGACCGGTACGCGCTTAATTTGTATATGGGCGTTGCGTGCCTGCTGCACAATTTCACTGATGCCGGGCTTGCGGTCCGAACCGGTTGTAATGAGAATGTGGTCGATGGGTGTTTCTTTTTCAAGTGCTTCGCGCACAGGGTGTACACCGTAAATGAAGTCTTTTTCCTGCATCATAGTTATTGTCTCCAGATATCAACAGCGCGATACCAATTGTCCTTGAAAACTGGTGTACGCTGAAGGAAATAATCGTTTTCGCTGAATTTATTCAGCAATTTATCAAAAACAAAAGTGATTGAAAAGAAGTTGTTTTCTTCTCCATAAATCCATGACTCGCTATTGCTATTCCGATAAACAATATTGGGGGGACCAAACACAATGTAAATCATGCCCCTGTCAGTTTTCCATCCTTCAGTATGAGATGAAAAAAGTTGATTGGCCATGAGCACCCTGGAATAGTAGTTTTTAATGAGGTTACGGGCATGCTCTTCCTGTCCGCCCGTTTTTAGCCAAAACTCTTCAATGGCTGTTACAAGTTGTTCAGAGTTGGCCATTCGGTCAAATTCCTTTTGCGTTGTGATATAGCGTAAAGGGCCAAGCATGGATAGGTGACTTGCAACGTCGGGGAAGCCAGGTGATGTACAAATTAATGCAAATCCTGAGTCCGGATTTCCTGTTGTTGTAACAAAATACAATCCGGGGTTTTGAGCAATAAACGATAAATGCCTATCTGAATTTAATTTTGTTAATGCAGGCTTTTCGTCAGGTTCCAATTTTACATTCACTGGATTTTCAAATTGAAAGGGCGGTGAAGGAATGTCGAAGGTGTCGTTATAATAAAAGCATTGGGGTTGTGTATTTAAGCTGCCATTGAAATTTAGCATAACAGTGTCTCCCGGATAGCAGTACCAGCAAGCATTAACTCTACGAAGACCTTGGATGGGTTCATACCATTCCGTTGATATGCGGTTCGATTTATCGGTTTCAAAAACAATGGTATGTCGGTAATTTCTGTTCACATCTTTGATAGCCAGATACAGCACCGCCCGATTCTTAGAACGAATATTCAGAGGAATTCTAATCGTATCGGGATGATCCGGAATAGCTTTAAGAAATTCCGCATTGTAAGTAATCGAATCAGTTGGAGCATTACTGAAATATGAATTGAAGACCAGAACTCTGATCTGGAGATGAGCTTTGAACTGATCGGTGGTATTGGATCGGGTGAAAAGAAGACTGCTTTTTTCAGGTATAATGTTAAGCATAGACAAACTATCGCTTATGTGCACCATGTATGGATCGGAACATAGAACTTTATGATCAAATCCATATGATTCAGCCAGGTTTTCTGAAGACACCTGAGGATAGGGTTTGCAGGACACCAGTGCAAGCAAAAACAAGGACACCATTAAGATTGACAGTAGTCTGAAGCTCATGATCAGGTATGTTTTTTCTCTTCGGCAAGCATTTGCTGATAAGGGATTCGACTTTTAATCGATCGTCCGAGGGTAATCTCATCAATAAATTCCAGCTCATCGCCAATAGAAATGCCTCGCGAAATGGTGCTGAACTGCAGATCGAATTGCTGTAGTTTCCTGAAAATATAAAAGGCGGTTGTATCACCTTCAACCGTTGCTGCCAATGCAAGAATGATTTCGCTGACCTGATTGCGTGAAGTTCTTTGATAAAGCGATTCAAGTTGAATATCCTCAGGCCGAATTCCGTCGATCGGAGAAATGAGTCCACCCAAAACATGGTACAGGCCATTGAACTGGCCAGTTCTTTCTATGGCCATTACATCGCGGATATCTTCCACCACACAAATAACTTGTTGGTCACGATTTGGGGCTGAGCAAACCGGACAAAGATCCGTGTCGCTGATATTGTGGCATAATGAACAGTAGGCAATATTTTCCCTGAGTTGAACGATGCTGTTTCCAAGGGCAATTGACTGGGTTGGATCTTGACGCAGCAAATGTAATGCTAGTCGCAACGCAGTTTTACGCCCAACCCCGGGCAATTTGGCTAATTCGGCAACCGCGCTTTCAAGATATTTTGAAGGCAATGGTTCGTAAAGCATTTTTTTTGTGTAAAGATACAAATAATCCCGAACCGGGGGTTCACGAGTTGCTGAAATGAGCATCTGAAATGTGACAGAAACAGATTAATTCTGTTAAATTTCATGGCCTCAAAAAATGAATATTTACAGAAAGTATTCAAGGGATGATCACATTGATACCTATTAAAAATTCATTGAATTAGCTATATTCATTATTTTAACATATATAAGCCTTAATTTGTTGTTTTTGTCAATTTTTTTTGACAGAATAAATGTATTACATCGTTTTTTCTAGTCGATAATGAAAAGTAAATGAGATAAATGCGAAGAAAGGAGAGAGAAATGAACAGAATTTGACAATTAATATATTGTTAAATATTATTTAGGTGCAACGATGGCGTAAAAAAATGATCTTAAAAATGGGAATTTGCTCTTATAATAGGTATAAACACCTGAATTTTTTAGGTGAAGTTGCCTGAAAATATGATACAGCGGGATAAGAGTCATATAAAAGAGCGAAAACAGATTTGATTGCAAGTATTAGTAGCATTAATTTAGGCAGATTTTACTCCAAAGCACCACGAATATGAAGATCAATTACTTTTTTGTGTTTTTGTTTACTCTTGCAACACTTGGTTTGCAGGGACAAACATTGAATCAGCCAACTGAAGCATCGACGCAGATGGCAATTAATCCGGTCTCTCGCGATAGCATGTCGTGG
>CAZLHV010000142.1:0-8365 GCA_964559205.1 uncultured Bacteroidaceae bacterium | reverse complement strand
CATTCGAAATGATATTGACAGGGATTTGACGCTCAATGGCTCCAAGGTCGATTTCTGATCCGAAAATGCGCGGTTGATAATAGAAATCGAAAGGAGGAAGGGGGATAAGGCTAGTTCCTGCATCGAAAATGGGTGAACAAGGTGCAGCATGGAATGTGTTGAAATCGTTGATCATAGGGTCTGCATCAATGTTTGCAACCATGACTGGTGAAAATCTTCCGGTGTCGCCTAGTTCAAATGCTGTTCCGCCTTCAATAAGGTTATTCAGAATCTGGAAAGCTTTGCATGAATCATCGTTGTTGATAAACACTTGGCTGCCATGCGCCGATGTGTTTCCATAAATAATGTTATTGATCAGGCGCAAAGTGTCAGTACTACAGCCAACGCCAACGCCGCCACCCATGCTGTCGCAATGGTTGTTGATAATAGTATTGTTGATCAAAGCAGGATTGGTGTAGTAACGAATCATCACACCACCACCGTTGTATCGCGAATGGTTTTCTGCAATGATGTTATTCATGAGGACCGGAGAACTATATCCTGAAATAAGCACCCCACCGCCGCCACTGCCATTGATGCAACTGTTGCCGATAATCTTGCAATTGATCACTCTGGCCTTGGTGTATCCTGATAATTTTATTGCTGCTCCGCCATAATAGGTATAGGTGGATAAACATATATTATTGTAGAACTGACAATTTTCGATCACGGGCATTGAATAGCTTCCCGACCCATCGCAGTTCACTTCAATGGCACCGCCGTAATATGAATAGTTGTACTCAAAAACACTGCGTTTAACCACAATGTCAGAACTGTCTGAAATGGTCATTGCAGCACCGGCATCACCTGTGTAGTTGTGATGAAACAAACACTGATCAACGATCACTTTTGAATAATGCAGGACAGCAATGGTTCCATAGTCGCTGTTACCATATGAAAACTCACAGAAAACGAATTTCGATGTGTCGCCATCGATTGGATAACTTTCATGGTCGAAATGAATTCCGTTCCACCCCAAATGGGTCTGGGTAGCAAAGCCGGTGGAATCAGCGGCTGTGAACACGATAGGGCTGCTCTGACTGCCGACAGCGAGTAGAGTTCCGGATACAAAAATGTCGTAGTTATCCAGAAAAATGACCACAACACCAGGATTGATGGTTACAGTTACAGCACCATCGATGATTACATCCCCGTTTACAAATACGGTATCCGTGTTCCAGGTTGTGTTGGCCGAAATATTACCACTGACAGTAATATTTGTGGCCGATACATGCAATGCAAAGCACAGCAAAGTCAAGAAAATGTAAAAAATCTTCATATATGTTAAATTTGTTTTGCAAAGGTAGTCAATTTATGATATTTATCATGATTTAACAGTTCGAATGAAGAATCTTTATACATGCGCAATAATAATTTAATCTGCAGCTCTTTGACAGGAAGAATTCTGCTTACATGACAAATAAATCAGACGACTTCGGGGCAATCTGCTGTTGAATTGTCGCACCAATTATTGATTTTGCCAAAACAAAGAATCATGAGTTGGCACATCTGTAGAAAAAATTTGTGAATAAAGCAGCGAAGAATAGCTTCTACGGAAGCTTCACCACCTTGCCGAAGTATTCCTTATCTTTACCCGACATGGTTTTAAGCCTAACATGGTAGCTGTAGACCCCCTGAGCCACATCGTCGACGTCCTGAGCCAGATGCAGTTGTCCATCCCATTGTGCATTGATATCGGTTGACCGAAATACAATGCGACCCCAACGGTCATAAATATCGATACAAAATGTATTTGGATCTATTCCATATCCTGAAAGAGTGAAGAAATCGTTGCGACCATCTCCATTTGGACTGAACGCAGAAGGAATATACAATGCAAAGCCTTCGTTTACAGTAATTTCCTGAAAAGCGGAATCCAAACAACCATAAGAATCGTAAACCAATTGCATCACAAGATAAACACCTGGTAATGAATACTGATACTCGGGATTTTGCAACGTTGAAGTCGAACCATCTCCGAAATCATACATCCATCCAATCGCGCCAGTTGATAAGTCGGAAAACAATATCGCACCAGCGTCGGGATCAACCACAAGAGATGATGGATGAAATCCTGCGACCGGACCCTCGATCTCGGTCACAGAGGCAGATATTATTTGCGTACACTGACCGTCGCTAATGGTTACAGTATAAGCACCAGCTGCCAATAAATCGGCTGAAGGCTGATTCAATGCAGCATTATGTGACCATGTATAGCTAAGCGGCAATGTGGCACCACTCACACTCACCAAAATGCTTCCGTCGGCATGACCGCAATGCTCAGCTTCGGTAGAGGCTGTCGCAGAGAAACCGGGTTGGGCGTTCACCACCCCCTGAGCCTGAGCTGTGCAACCATTGGCATCGGTCACTGTGACCACATAGGTTCCCGCAGCAAGTCCAGTGGCCAAATCGGTGCTTTGAACCGGAACAGAATTCCAGCTATATTGATAAGGTATGCTTCCGGAAGTTACCAATGCCTGCGCAGTTCCATTTGAAGATGAGCAATAATCATCAGTGGTCAGCACATCAACAATCGGAATAGGGTTAACGGTAACCAATGCCTGTGCACTATTGCTGCAACCATTGGCATCGGTGCCGCTTACCGTGTAGGTCATTGTCGTCAGTGGGCTGACCACAATCGAAGATGTGATATCACCTGTGCTCCAAATATAATCGATGGCACCAGAAGCCGTAATTGTTGCCTGTTGCCCGCTGCATATCGAGGGCTGACTTGCAGAAACCACCGGCAAAGGATTAACTGTAACGGTAGCATTGGCCACACCCGTGCATCCGCTGCCATCGGTACCAGAAACTGTATAAGTAGTTGTAGATAAAGGCGATACAGAAACGGTGGCGCCTGCAGCCCCATTACTCCAAGTATAATTGACTGCACCTGATGCAGTAAGAGATGCGTTTTCACCCATACAAATCACTGCATTATTAACCGATACCACTGGTCCGGCAAGAACGGACACATTGACCGAACCTGACGATGTGCAGCCGGCAGCCGAAGTACCGGTCACCGTGTATGTAGATGAAGCAACCGGATTCACATTGATGGTACTACCCGTAGCGCCAGTACTCCATGCATAGGTGCTTGCACCACTGGCTGTAACCACCGACAGATTTCCTGGACAAACAGCCGATGGAGAAGCCGAGACCGAAATCACCGGAAGCGGGTTAACCGTCACCGTTGCTGTAGCAGTAGAGGTACAGCCAGCAGCATTGGTACCAGTGACCGTGTATGATGTGGTGGTTGAGGGACTTACAGAAATGGAAGATAAAGTTGAACCATTACTCCAAAGGTAGCTGACAGCACCTGACGCTGAAATAGTGGCAGCATTGCCCTGGCACACCGCGGCTCCTGTGGTTGTTATTGTTGGTGCAGCATTTACTGTAACAGTAACATTAGCAGTATTGGTACAACCTGCCGCAGATGTACCTGTCACAGTGTATGTGGTTGTGGTTCCAGGTGACACGCTTAAAGGAGATCCGGATGCGCCGGTGCTCCAGGCATAGGTTGATGCTCCAGAAGCCGACAAGCTCGATGCTTGTCCCTGACAAATAGAAGCAGGGCTGGCAGAGGCAGTAACAGTAGGCACCGGATTAACTGTAACAGTAGCAGAGGCAGTACCAGTGCCACCAGAAGGAGAAGTCCCTGTGACCGTATAGGTTGTGGTGGTTGCAGGATTTACAGAGATTGAGCTACCCGATGATCCATTGCTCCAGGCAAAAGTTGTTCCGCTAATGTTGCTGTTGGCAGTCAGTGTGGCGGTTTGGCCTGCGCAAATCGTTGCATTGTTGACAGTGACTGTAGGGTTTGTAGAACAGAGTTGCACGCTAACATCATCAATGAAATATCGGCTAACCCCCCGGGAACCGCCAACGTTGGTGATTGAAGTTGAAGCATCGGCATAGAAATTCCCAATCATGAAGTAGCTATAGGCCTGCGTTGGAGTAAAAGTGAACGAAACCAATGTCCAACCAGAGGCATTGGTATTGATGGTGGTATAGTTCAGGTGGGGAGTGACCGAATAGGGACACATGGTAGCAGACCAAATTGAAGAAGTTGAAAAGTAAACCCCAATATTATTGCTTGCATAAGTGTTGTAATCAGCCATGGAAATATAAAATTCGACACAATATTGTTGACCAACGACCAATGGAGATGATAACTGGCCTTGTAAGTATTCGCGATAAGAGGGAGCACAACCCCCATTGCCGTATGTGGTCACTGCGCTCATCGAACTTCCTGTTCGGGGTGCTTGTTGTCCAACTGCAGACGCGTGGGTGCTATATGGGCTGCAAAAGCAAGATGTGGCAAGCGATGTATGAAAAATATCGGTCGAACCATTGGTTGGCATTGACCAGTTGTTGATTGCTGAATTAAACTCTGTTTGCGACACATACCAACTGCACAAAAGGCTTCCGGCATTGATTGATTCAAAACTCGGGTTTTGTACAAGATTCTGAGCTTTCATAGTCAGAAACGCAAACCCAGCAATAAAAAGAAAAATGATTTTTTTCATAATTTATTCGCTTATGATTCCGTTTACTGCCTGCTTGATCATCAAAGGTTGACCGCTGGCATCCCATGTTTCATACAGCCCATTGGCCAAGTCATTCACAAAAGTGGTTCTTACCCTCAGTGTGCCGTTTTGATCATAGCACTCGTACAGGCCGTTTTTCGTGTTATCGAGGTAAGTGATCACCTCGCTGAGGATATTGTTAGAAAAGAATCGCCACTCTCCCTGCTTCAGACCTGCAGCAAATTCACCTTCCATCAGAAGCTGACTTTGTGCAGCATCGGCATAAATGCGATAGGTGCCGTCGGGTGGATTCAAAAATGACAAAGATTCGACCGGAATCCCATCAGGTCCATCGCTGTAGGTGACCACAATCCAGGGACAGGAAACAGCACTGACACTTGTTTGTGCCTGCAAATGCAATATGCCTGTCATTAATCCCAGAAATAAGAAAATCCCCCTGATAATCATAATAAATATATTTAAATGCAAATGTAACACTTTGACATATAAAAAACAAGAATGTCAAGCCGGATGAATAATTTGATAATATAAATGTGTATTCTACTTGAATGATCGAATATTGGTTCATCGACTGTAAATCATCATCCGATTGGAGAACTCGGTATTCGTATTCTTACAAGTCAAATCATCAGGCAGAAGTTTCAATGTATCTCTTTCAATTACCACAAAATAATCTTTAGGCTCAGAATGAATGAACATGACCAGCTCTATTCAGGTGCCAAATGAAAACAATGAACTTAAGAACATTTATTAAAAACTTCGTCGTTCAATCGAAATCGTTTGTCCATCGCTCGCGGCAATTGTATCAGGAAAAATGGATTGAGCTTCCCGAAGCAACAAATCAGGCGTTCGGTACCGGGAAGAAAAATGACCAATAAGAAGCTGTTTAGCCGAAGCCTGCAATGCTATTTTGGCAGCAGCCGTTGCTGTAGAGTGCATTTTATCGTTTGCCTGGGTTGTCAGGCTGGCATCGTAGGTTGCTTCATGATATAGCAAATCGACATCGTTTACGTAAATACAGATATCCGGATCAAAAATGGTATCCGAAACATAAGCATAAGTACGGGGCGGGGGAGCCTCCTGAAAAATTTCAGAAGGATCAATTACAACACCGTGCTTATCAACATACTCACATCCAGACATAATTTTTCTCACCTCATGAATATCAGGATGATATTTTTCGATGAAGGACTTTCTGATTCGATTTCGTCCCGTTTTTTCGCTAATCCTAAACCCGCTTGCCACAATTCGGTGCTTCAGAGGAAAATATTGAATAGAGAAATGCTCGTTTTCAAAAGCAAGTTGAGCTTCATTCTCCTTAATTTCATGAAAATGAATAGGATACGAAGGATCGAATCCCGCCATATTGAAAATATAATCAAGCAAATCTTTAAGTTTGCGATGGCCGGCAATGTGCAAATCGCGAGTACGCCCAAGCAGGTGAAAAGTGTTGAGCAATCCCGGTAAACCAAGATAATGATCTCCATGCAAGTGCGAGATAAGCACCACATCGATTCTGTTGAAATTGACCCCAAATCGACGCAGGTTAATTTGGGTACCCTCACCGCAGTCAATTAAAACAAAACGCTCATGCACATTAAGTACCTGAGCGCTTGTGAACCGACCCGGCAATGGAGCTCCTGAACCGGATCCAATAACCGTAAGCCGAAAAGTCATTACCGTTCAATGATCAGTTTTCGCGAAATGGTCTGAACTCCGTCAGAGACCGTGTAGAAGTACACTCCTTCGTTTAAGGAAGAAACATTGATGTTCAACTTATTTTCGCCTGCAATGACCTGATGACTAGAAAGGGCTACCTGACGGCCAAGCATATCTTTAATAGCCACGTTAACAATCGATGATTTGTTGTTGGTAACAACAATAGTCACATGAGTTGAAGCTGGATTTGGATACATTTCGCTTACACCAAATGAGAATTGACGGCTATCGACAATACTCACATGGGTTTGATCAAGAATGACAATTTTGTATCCATTTAGCGTGTCGGGAAGCGTAGTTGGCATACCAGCCAGTTTTCCAGATGAAAGAATTTTAATCAGCAGGGGATAGGTGCCTTCCTGTCCGGCGGTTGGTGTGCCGTTGATGCCAATACATCCGGTTGTTCCGCCAAGAATAAAATTACTCGGACGGCTTCCGGCCCAGGTAAATCCTGTCGGAAGTCCTTGAATTTCAGTCACCCCAATTGAATCGATGGTTGCAGGGATTCCGTAAATGGTGGTGTCGGAAGGGACCACTGCAGTGATTACACCCTGATACGACTGAGTAACGGCTCCCTGCGGAAGATTGATCGTGGTGTCGGGGTAAATACCCGGTGTAGTATATGCGCCAGGGGTGCAGGGCTGGGCATTCACTGCCAGCATGGCAAAGAAAAGGGCAGAAAGGGTAAAAATGCTTTTCATAGAATCGTAGGTTTAAGTGCAAAAATAAACAAATTTTTTAAGAGACAAAAAAAGCCTGCATTCGTTGCAGGCTTTAAAGTGATATAAGAATAAAAAAATCTACTCTTCGTCGTCAGCTTCTGATTTTTTTGTTTTTGAGGTTTTCTTCGAACCCTTAAGGTTGGCAAAGATATCGAGGTCGCCAAGTGTTTCCTTTTCGACGTTTGCCTTTGTTTTGAACGAATCGTCCTGTTTTTTCTCAGGACTGCTTTCGCGTCGTTTTTCTTCCTTAACTTCTTGGAAAATCTTGCTATGAGAAACAACGATTTTGCGTGATTCCTTCGAAAACTCGATCACTTTGAAATCAAGAGTTTCATCGGATTCGGCCTTGCTGCCATCTTCTTTCACCAGGTGACGGTTCGGGGCATAGCCTTCAACACCGTACGGAAGTGAAACCACGGCACCCTTATCATTCTTTTCGATGATCGTACCTTTATGAATGGTATCAACACCAAAAATGGTTTCGAAAACATCCCATGGATTTTCTTCGAGCTGTTTGTGACCAAGGCTTAAGCGACGATTTTCAACGTCAACGTCAAGAACAACTACATCGATTTCCTCACCGATTTTGGTGAATTCGGCCGGATGCTTAATTTTTTTCGACCATGACAAGTCACTGATATGAATCAGACCGTCCACGCCTTCTTCGAGTTCAACAAAAACACCAAAATTGGTAAAATTGCGGACCACGGCTTTGTGACGTGAATTGATCGGATATTTATCCTTAATTGCTACCCATGGATCAGGAATCAATTGCTTGATACCCAACGACATTTTGCGTTCATCGCGATCGAGGCTAAGCACAATTGCTTCTACTTCGTCGCCTACTTTCAGGAAATCCTGAGCAGAGCGCAAATGTTGTGACCATGACATTTCTGAAACGTGAATCAGACCTTCGACACCGGTTGCGATTTCCACAAAAGCACCATAATCGGCAAGAACGACCACGCGGCCTTTAACCTTGTCGCCAACTTTAAGATCGGTGTTAAGAGAATCCCAAGGATGCGAAGTAAGCTGTTTCAGACCAAGAGCAATTCGTTTTTTGCTTTCGTCGAAATCGAGAATAACCACATTGAGTTTTTGATCGAGCTCGACAATCTCTTCGGGACGATTAATACGGCCCCAGCTAAGATCGGTAATGTGAATCAGACCGTCGACACCACCAAGGTCTATAAAGACACCATACGAAGTGATGTTTTTAACTGTACCTTCAAGGACCTGACCTTTTTCGAGCTTGGCAATGATTTCGGCTTTTTGAGCCTCAAGTTCATCTTCGATAAGCGCCTTGTGAGAAACAACAACATTTTTAAATTCGTT
>CAZLHV010000141.1:0-8365 GCA_964559205.1 uncultured Bacteroidaceae bacterium | reverse complement strand
AAAACTCCGTAACTACATTCAAAAATCTGTTTTTGTCGCGTACACTTTCGTCGCATTGTAAAAAAGTAAGCTTACTGTTTTTTCCAACAATAATTAAATTTCTGGTTTGCAGAAATGGATTCGTGTCGGTGTTAATGAGATTGACCAGCTGTACCGGTTTCTCAACTTCAACACCATCGGGCACATACATAAAAAATCCGGCGCTTGCAAGGGCCGAGTTTAGACTAACAAGGCCATTGAGCGAATTCTCTACCAATTGGTTGATGTATTTTCCAACCAATGCTGGGTATTCAATCCAAGCCTGACGCAAACTGCCTGCAATGACACCGTTTTCCATCACCGTCAGCGGCAACGAACTATATACATACGCTCCGTTGAGTAAGGTAAACAATGCCGTTTCAAAATTATGGATCTCACAGTGAAACACTTTATTAATATCCACATCCGAAACAGGATCAGTGTTTTCAAGATACTGATACTCCTGTTGCAAAACCTTACTCAGATCGGTATTCTTCCATTTTTCCATGCCGGTGTGCGGAAAACCCGAAGAAAGAAATGTGTGAAAGGCATTATCGCGTCCGGGCCACAACTGATCGTTCTGATTCAACGAATCGTAAGCCTTGCGGATTTGAGCAGTTACCGGGAAAATATTCACATCTGACATAAGAGATCGTTTTATGCAAATTCCTTTTTCACCCAGTCGTAACCCTGCTTTTCGAGCTCCATGGCCAAATGCTTGTCGCCCGATTTCACAATGCGGCCTCCATAAAGGATGTGAACGTAATCGGGAACAATGAAATCGAGCAAGCGCTGATAGTGGGTAATCACCACCGTGGCGTTTTCAGGTTTTTTCAGTCGGGTAACCCCTGTGGCCACCACTCTCAGTGCATCAATGTCAAGTCCGCTGTCGGTTTCATCCAGAATCGACAGTACCGGTTCCAACATGGCCATTTGAAAAATTTCGTTGCGTTTTTTTTCACCGCCCGAAAAGCCTTCGTTCACGCTTCGCTTCATCAGATCGGCCGGAATTTCAACCACCTTTTTCTTTTCTTCAACCATTTTAAGAAAATCACCGGCACTCATGGGTTCAAGCCCTTTGAATTTCCGTTGTTCGTTCACAGCGGTTTTAAGAAAATTCATGATGGAAACACCCGGAATCTCAACCGGATATTGAAATCCCAGAAAAATCCCTGCACGGGCGCGGTCTTCAACGGCCATTTCAAGAAGATTCTGACCCTGAAACTCAATGCTGCCGCTCACCTCGTATCCGTCACGGCCTGCAATCACATTGGCCAGCGTGCTCTTACCGGTTCCGTTCGGCCCCATAATGGCATGAACCTCGCCAGGCTTCACTTCGAGATTCACCCCTTTGAGAATCTGCCGGCTGTCGATGGCTACATGTAAATCTTTTATCTTTAACATAAGGCTAGTTTTCTTTGTTCAAATCAAATCATCCTACACTACCTTCGAGGCTGATTGCCAGAAGCTTTTGTGCTTCAACTGCAAACTCCATCGGTAATTTATTGAGTACCTCGCGTGCATATCCGTTTACGATCAGCCCAATGGAGGCCTCGGTATCAAGTCCCCGCTGCTGACAGTAAAACAATTGCTCGTCCGATATTTTCGATGTGGTGGCTTCGTGCTCTACCACCGAGCTTTTGTTGTTCACATCAATATACGGCCAGGTGTGAGCTCCGCACTGATCGCCCAGCAAAAGGCTGTCGCACTGGGTAAAGTTCCTGCTGTTCAGCGCTTTTTTGGTTACCTTCACCAAGCCCCGGTAACTGTTGTGGCTGCGCCCCGCCGAAATGCCTTTCGACACAATGGTACTGCGGGTGTTTTTGCCCATATGTATCATCTTGCTGCCGGTATCGGCCTGTTGAAAATTGTTGGTCACTGCCACCGAATAAAACTCTCCAATGCTGTGATCACCCATTAAAACGCAGCTGGGATACTTCCATGTAATGGCCGATCCTGTTTCAACCTGTGTCCACGATACTTTCGAGTGATTTCCTTTAAGAAGAGCGCGCTTGGTCACAAAATTATAAATTCCGCCTTTCCCTTCCTTATTGCCCGGATACCAGTTCTGCACCGTGCTGTATTTCACCTCAGCCCGGTCGAGGGTAATGATTTCTACCACCGCAGCATGAAGTTGGTTTTCATCGCGCATGGGAGCCGTGCAACCTTCGAGGTAACTCACGTAGGCATCTTCGTCGGCAATGATAAGTGTTCGCTCAAACTGACCCGTTTCGCGCGCATTGATGCGGAAATAAGTCGAAAGCTCAACCGGACAACGGACACCCTTTGGAATGTACACAAATGAGCCATCGCTGAACACAGCCGAGTTTAATGCAGAAAAATAATTATCGGTGGTCGGAACGGCCATGCCCAAATATTGCTGAACCAGATCGGGGTGATGATGTACTGCTTCGCTGATCGGCATGAAAATAATTCCCAGTTCTTTGAGTTTATCCTGCATGGTTGTTTTCACCGAAACGCTGTCGAAAACAGCATCCACTGCCACTCCGGCAAGCGCCAGTTGTTCTTCGAGCGGTATGCCTAATTTATTAAATGTCTCCAGCAACTCAGGATCAACATCTTCAATGCTCTTCTTCTCATCCTTTTTGGGTGCAGCATAGTAGCTGATATCCTGAAAATCAATTGGCGGAATGTCAAGGTGTGCCCAATCGGGCATGGGCATAGCTTGCCAGCGTCGGAAAGCCTCAAGCCTGAAAGTCAGCATAAAATCCGGCTCCCCTTTTTTCTTCGAAATCATCGCCACCACTTCTTCACTGAGCCCTTTCGGGAGCATGTCCATTTCAATGTCGGTGACAAAACCGTATTTATAATCGCCCTGAGTGACATCATTCAACGCATCAAGGCTTTCGTCTTCTTTCATAATGGCACATTATTAATCAACTTGCGCTTTCGAATACAAAAGTACAAAATATGCCCGCGATTGTTCAGGAAAAGATGTACTGCTTTGCTGATAAATGTCAGAGTTCAACAAAGCAAACGATATGATATCAATCATTCAGCGCAATGTTTTAACGCTCCATTAACTACAATTTGCCAAATCACAATTGCACTCATGTGTTAAAATGTGTACTTTAGCATAAAAAATGAATATGAAAAAGCTATTAACCATAATGGTTCTGATCATGATGCCGATCATTTCGCTTCAGGCGCAAAAAGCCATTTCCTTAAAAATTTCATGGAAATTCGAAGGGATCGAAGAAGGATACGACCATTTGAGCATGACCCGGGTGTTTGTGGATGGTAATCAGGTAGCTGTTTCGAAAGAAATGCTGCAATCGAAACCCGGTAAAATGAAAGTTACAGTTCCGGCAGGCATGCACAGGGTGTTAATTGTGAACTATGCCAAATATGAAGGATTGTGGGAAGAGCATACCATTGAAAACAATTATTCAATTGACTGTTTATGGGAATTGAATCAGAATTTCACCAAAAGCATGCAGGTGAAGCTTGTTTTTGACCTAAACAGCGCCACAAAAGCCACGATAAAATAGTCGTTATAACTTCACAGCTTCACTGTATGCTTTAGCAAGGTGATCTGCACACTCCGTAAAGGTTGGAAAAACACTTTCTTCAGGCACCAGATCAGGTACAAGAGAAACTTTTCTCATCAGGTACATGGGCTGTGTTTGAACCATGGTCAAAGCAACACTGATTTTTCGCCCTTTCAAATCCCTGATGGCTTCTTCAAGGGCATAAATACCGCTCATGTCCATGAAAGCCACTTTTTTCATCCGAATAATAACCAGTTCAACCCCATCGGGTACTTCTGATAGTGTTTCACGGAATTTACTTACAACACCAAAGAACAGCGGACCATCGAGACGCATGATGTGCACTTTCTGAAACACCTCAGGGTTCACATCCTTTTCATCGTCCCAGGGGGTTTCATGGTCTTTGACCGAAACTGGTGTAACCTCAGTACTTTTTTCAACCAAATCACCAGCACGTTTCATAAACAACACGGAGGCAATGACCATTCCAATTCCAACGGCTTGCAACAGATCAACAAAAACAGTGAGCAACAATACGGCAATCAAAACTGCGGCATCGGCTTTAGGAATGGCCAAAATATCACGAATTCCTTTCATATCAATAATGCTGATACCCACAGTAATCAGAATACCAGCCAGTACGGCATTTGGGATTAATGCAACATAAGGACCGAGTCCGAGAAGCATCAGCAGCAAAATGGCACTGTGCAGCATTCCGGATAATGCTCCTCTTCCACCCGATTTCACGTTGACAACGGTTCGCATGGTAGCTCCGGCACCCGGAATGCCTCCAAACAAGCCGGCAACCGCATTGCCAATTCCCTGTCCAATCAACTCTTTATTGCTGTTATGGCGCGTATGGGTCAGATTATCGGCAACAACGGACGTCAGCAGGGTATCAATTGCGCCAAGACCCGCCAGCGTTAATGCCGGAATCAAAGCCATCATCATCAAAGCGGGATCGAAAGGAAACAATGTCACTGCTTTAAACTCCGGCAATCCCTGAGGAATGCTTCCGATGGTCAGGGCCGGATCGTATTGCATATAAACCGAAACCACCGTCATCACAATCAGTGCAATCAGGGTTCCGGGAACTTTCTTTGTAAGAAATGGCCACAGATAAACAATTAAAATGGTACCTGCCGCCAACATCAGCGTGTCCCACTTTATTTCTGTGATTGTTTCGCCCAAATTTCCAACAATGTCAAGGGTACTCGAAGGAGATCTGTATCCAAACAAAGGATAAATCTGCATCAGAATGATAATGATTCCGATACCGCTCATGAAACCACTTAACACCGGATATGGAATATATTTGATGTATTTCCCCAGTTTAATCATCCCAAAAAGCACCTGAAACAGACCTGAGAAAACAAAGATCAAAATCATCAGAGCCAGCGTATTTTCAGGAGAGAGCCCTCCGGCCATCGACGACACCACGACCGAAGCTGTTACAACGGTCATGGGCCCAGTAGGACCGCTGATCTGCGAAGGAGTGCCTCCAAAAAACGAGGCAAAGAAACCAAGGAAAATAGCTCCATACAAGCCTGCCTCTGCACCCAAACCCGACTGAACTCCGAATGCAAGTGCCAGTGGCAAAGCCACCACACCGGCCGTTACGCCGCCGAAAACATCGCCGCGCAGATTCGAAAAAAGTCCTTTGACATTCATTTTACGCAATTTTAAAGCGCAAAATTAGTCAGTTGACCCAAACAAATCGAACTTATTTCAATATTTTACCACCACCCCGGTGTTCATACCATCCAGCACCTCTTTCAGTGTGCCTTTAATCTCAACAATCTCCGGATCAGTGGTAACCGCAGCCTTCGAATTCTTCTTAATCCGCTTCACCGCTTTGGGAGTTTCGATGATGGTTTTTACGGTTATGAGCGACGAAAGCTCAACCCCCATAATATCCTGATCGAGTGGGTTGTTTTCGCTCTTTTCAGCCGCCTTTTTCACCATGGGGCCAATGTCTTTTTTCTTGAAGCGGTGTTTGCCTACTTTCATGTAGTTTGGAATGATGAAGCCATATTTCAATCCGGCCAGCTTCAGCAAGGCTCTTTTGAAGGCCTTGTGATTCACAAAATGAAACGATACCGAATAGAAACCCTTCTTGGTATCGGAAACAGCCTTGATGTTTGAAATACCTGACACATCTTTTATTCCTTCTTCGACAAACTGCGGAAAATTGAGCAGTGCTTCAGGCAGATTATTCCCCATTCCGGCACCCAACACAGCGCCCAAATCGAGTGTAAGCGAATATTCACCGCTTTTATCGGAGTTAATCACAATTTTCTCCTCGAGCGTAATGCACGATGGCAATAGCAGCAACAGGGCTGCTAATAACAAAACAGGCTTACTGAACAATTGCATTGGGATCAAATACTTTTTTGAGAATATCACTTACACGGGCAACCGGATCGGTACGAATTTTCTTTTCTTCGACTGCAATCTGGGTAAACAGGGCAGCCAGTGCCTTGTCGGTCACATATTTTGCCAAATCGGTCTCAATCTTGGTCACAAATGGAATCTTATTATAGGTTGTGGTGATATCGCTCCAGTATTTTGTGGCGTTCACCGCATCGAGGGCTTTCTGAATCTCAGGCTTAAACAAATTAAAAAGCGATGTTGTGGTTTTGCTTTTGAAATACTCTGTTGCTGCATTGTCAGCGCCTTTCAAAATATTCTTTGCATCGGCAAAAGTCATCGAAGTAATGGCATTCAGAAAAATGGGGCCAGCTTTCGATACGGCATTCTCGGCTCCATGATTCATGGTGGTGATAAAGTTGTCCACTAGCTCGTTCATGCCCAGTTCACGCAACTTGGTTTCAGCACGCTTGGCATCTTCCGGAAAAGGGATTTTAAATAATGGATTTTTCAAAAAGCCATCGGTTTTACCAAGAAAACCGACCGCATTGTTGGTGCCCACATTCAAAGCCTCCTTCAAACCGCTCACAATTTCGCTTTCAGTAAGAGGCACAGGACCTGTTGGCAGCTGAATCTGACTCAGGGTATCACAGGCTGCGGTGAGTAATACCACTCCCGTCAGCATTAAAAACATCTTTTTCATAGGGAAAAATTTGCGCTAATTTACAAATTCCACGCCACGAACAAAAGTGTGATGAACACAAAATGAAAATAAAAAACGCTAAATATCACAATCTTTCTTCAAGTAGCGTCTTGCATCCATTAAAGTATTATTTTCAATTTTAAAAATGGAAGGATAGCTGCCATATAAACCATAGCGCTGCATGGTAACGGCATCCTCCACAATTACAGATTCAAGGTGTGGGTAGTGGCGCTGGAATTCAATGAAAGATGTATCATTATTTTCAAACAAATCATCATCAGTAACAAGATATATGCTGGTGCCGGGATAAAGGGAACTTACTGTATCAAATAAGACGGAGAGCTCAATATCACCCCTGCAGTTTGAGCAAATATCTTTCACGCGAAATGTTGTTAAAACGTATTCAGATGCAGTGATCTCATTTTTCAATGAGTCGTCAATATATCGAAACAACAAATCTGCATCCTGATATTCGGTTTCGTTCTTATACGTGTTTTGACAAGAAACAAAAAATACCAAAATGAGTATTTGAATCCTCTGTTTCATTTCTCAGTTTCTATAGAAAGTTTTACAATCTTTAATGAATCACTCTCACTATCAAAAAACACATCATAGACCCCATCTTCCAGTACAAACTTCTGAGTAAATGGATTATAAAAGCAGGCTGCTTTGCGTTCAAGCAAAACCTCTTGAACCGATGAAAAATCATCCGAAATGACGTTTAATCCTAGTTTTTTGTCATCCGGATATACATTTTTAAGTCCATCTTCATTTCTATCTGGCATTTCCATTTCATAGAACCGATAAAGCACATTTTCGTATTTGTCATAAACAAGGTTTGAATACATAAAGCTCATTTTTGCTACATTGACATAATCATCGCCATTGGCACCTTTCATGATGTCAGTGATCTGGTAGCTTTTGGGCTTCGAGAAATTTGGATGTTTCACATCATATACTTTCACCTCATTGTTACTGATTTCAAGCATATCTGACGAAATGCCAAACGCAACATATAACTTGCCTTGTTCCCCACCAGCAACATAGTTAAAAATCGAACCTGGAAACACAGTCCCCTGTGGGAAATCAAAAAATGCAGGCATTGTGACATCCAACACAATGCGCTTCTGTTCAGAAAACGGATAAAACTTCACTAAAAATGGCGCTTTGCTGCTCATGCCATAATAGTAAAAAAAATAGCTGACCAAAGCCTTTTCTTCAGGAATCCAAGCCATTACCTGTGTGGGATGGCAACTGTCTGAAACATCCTGATGATTTGTTTTTGAATAGTCTGGGGCTTCAAAAGAATCAATAACACAACTTATGTTTTCTGAAAAAACAAAATACCATAACCTGCGTGAAGACACTTCCCCCGAATGCGTTCCTTTATTGAAAAAAATCAAAGTATCTAAATTAACCATGAAACATCGCCTTAATAGAAGAAGATCCTTATATACCTTATCATATTGATTTGAAAACAATACCGTATCAGATAAAACCGCTTTATTAACCGGGTTAAAATCGTTGTTTTTTATCTCTGACAAATACAAGGTGTCTCCACCTGATAAACGGTAAACGGCATATAATTTCCCTTCAAATTCACCAGGAACAAAAAAACTAAAATCATTACTCTTATATGGTAAAACTTTTTGAGTAATCGTGCTTTCTAAATCCGAAGCAGGACTATTCTTCGTTTTAGAACATCCCCACAGCAGAATGATGGAAACAATGGCTAAAGTAATAGCAGGTCCGCGGGCATTGA
>CAZLHV010000140.1:0-8431 GCA_964559205.1 uncultured Bacteroidaceae bacterium | reverse complement strand
GAATCGGCAAAGCTTGCCGTGAAATCGTCTGTTTTCCATGTCCCGCTACTTGAAACCAAAGTGGATGGTGCTGTTACATCGGCTGTCTGGCTGCTCCAGGTAGCTGTCCACCCGGCAGCAGTTGTGGCGCAATCACTCCGGAATTCAACGGTCATAATACCGCTGCTGGCCGTAACGCTTACCGGAGCAGTGGTGTTGTAACGCCCAATGCGCGGACTAAAAATGTCAGGCCCATCGTAAATATATAAAAAGTCATAATTGTCCTCAACATCAAACGCCGAAAAGGTCAATGTAACCGAACTGGCTCCGACCGGTGCAATAACCCATACTTTATGCTCATCATTTCCATACGCCGATGCAGAACCACCACTGTCGTATAAGGTGCCCGAAGCGGTCGTATAAGTTACAGTTGTTGGATTGTTGTTCAGCTTTCTGAAAAAATAATCCCAGCACCAGTGACGTCCCGGATCTGTATGATCGTTGTTTGGATAATGCTGATGGCCGGCAATTTTTGTACAGTAGGATGAACCGGCTAAAACATGAATCCCATTGTCAAGCGATGACCCATTATCGAGTGTGTCCCTAAAAAGTGTTCGCAATGGATTGATGCCATAACCGCTGTTGCAAATGTCACGAACAAGATTCGAATGGCTTGTATAAACAGCTTCAGTGTACCATGCAGCATTATCAACATATCCCTCCATTTCTGTTCCAATGGTATATGGATTTTCGTCACGTACATGCCATGCCTTGTTCGACTCAAGTACCATTTGGGTCACCTGCCCGTCACTGCTTCTCATCACATAATGTGTGCTGGCCGACGCTGAACAGTTCTTAAACCAGCTGATGCATCCGGCATAAGAACCTTGTACAGTGTGTAAAACATAAGCCGAGACAGGCACTCCGTTTCTTGAACTGTAATTGCAGGTTGTCGGATCCCAAATAGCCGGTGCATAATCACTCGATAATGTGCTTTTAAGAAATGGATGCGGCGCTTCCGTATTGCTGTCGGCCCTCAAAACGCCATTGGTGCTTATTCGCACTTTTGAGGACGCTAAAATTTCAATCGCATCTTCTTCGAAAATATCTGTGCCATCATTATCCAAAACATCAAATCCACAGCGGCTTGCCCAGAAAGGGTCTGATAAAAACTGAATGACTGCATACAGATGCTGACTCATGGCATAATCGTTCACATGATCATTTTTCGAATAGGGTATTTCACTCAATTGAATCAGCACTTTCGCAATATCCTCTAAGCCTTGACTGCGAATATCAAGTATCTTTCTGAGACTGTCATATGCGGCAAACCATGCTAAAACCTGCTTTCTGACCGATACCTTAAGCGTGTCTTCAGAAATGCCGCTTAGCCTTGAAACTATTTTCCCGCTCTCCTTGAAATAGGATTTACCGTCAAAAACATACCCCATCACACCAATATATCTCGGCAGTCCGGTGCAGGAACTATCAATCAATACAGGCACTGGCCAAAAACGGGTGTTCACATAAGCAACTGCTTCAGCAACGCCCTTCGGCACCTCGGGATATAGGTTGTATCCTTCAGCGAAATAGCTTTCCACAGCAGCAAAATTTTCCAACTGGACATCCCTGATGGCTTCATCAATCTCTTTTCCGTTTTGGGCTTTACTCCGAAACGAAAAAATGGAAATCATAACAACGAAAACTAAAAAGACCTTTTCCCCCTTCATGTAACATTGTATTATAATATGCAAAATTACAACATATTTTTCAGCCTTCCATCGCCGAAAGGTTAAATAATAATGTCCAAAAACACCTTTACAATGCTAGATTATTTTCCCGCTTTTTTAGCTTCGTTCCAGATGGCGTCCATTTCCTGAAGGCTCATGTCATGCAAACTTCGACCTGTTTCAATGGCCTTTTGTTCAATGTATGAAAAACGTTCTTGGAACTTCCGGTTGGTCCTCTCTAGCGCATTTTCAGGATTCACTCCAATGAAACGGGCATAGTTGATCAGTGCAAACATTAAGTCTCCAAATTCATCTTCCACTCTTTCTGACGAAGAACCAGCCTTCACTTCTTCGTTGAGCTCCGATAGTTCTTCCTGCACTTTCTCCCAAACCTGCTCGGTCTTCTCCCATTCAAATCCAACCCCTTTAACCTTTTCCTGCATTCTGAATGCCTTCACCATGGCGGGAAGACCCATCGGAACGCCTTCCAGAACACTCTTTCGGCCCTCACCCATTTTAATTGATTCCCAATTCGCCTTAACTTCTTCATCATCCGTAACCTGAACGTCGCCAAAAACATGCGGATGGCGTCTGATCAGTTTTTCATTGATGTGAAAAAGCACATCGCCCATGTCAAACAAACCTCGCTCGGAACCAATTTTTGCATAAAATACAATATGAAGCATCAAATCACCAAGCTCTTTCTTGATTTCCTGATCATCGTTCTTTAAAACGGCATCTCCCAGTTCATACACCTCTTCAATGGTAAGATAACGCAAACTTTCGTTGGTTTGTTTCCTGTCCCAGGGACACTCTTCCCGAAGACGGTCCATGATATCAAGTAGGCGGCTAAACTCAGCTATTCGGCGATCCATTTTAATATGCTTTTGCAAAAACCACCCGACCCGACGATGGGTTTCCTGTTAAGATACACTTGCCAGGCTCTTCTTGATCAGATGGAATCAGCCGTATTGTTGCTTTGGTCAGTTCCTTAATCTTCTCTTCGGTTTCAGCGGTCCCGTCCCAATGAGCATACACAAAGCCCCCTTTGTTTTCAATACAATCCACAAACTCATCCCAATGATCGGCTTTATGAGTATATCCCTGACGCATTTCACCCGCCTTCTCAAAAAGATTCCTTTGAATATCAACCAATAAGGCTAGTACTTTTTCTGCAAGGCCTTCACGTGCAGTACTTTCCTTGCTCAGAAGATCCCTTCGGGCTATTTCAACTGTGCCATTCTCAAGGTCTCTTCCACCTACAGCAATACGTACAGGAACACCTTTCATTTCATATTCGGCAAATTTCCATCCCGGCGAATAATTTTCACTGTCATCAATTTTGATCACGATACCCGCCTGCTTCAACTCTTTGGCAATATCATCAATGTATTCAAGAATGGCTGATTTCTGCTGTTCGTTTTTAAAAATAGGAATAAGTACAACCTGAATGGGCGCCAGTGTTGGGGGAAGAACAAGTCCCTTGTCATCACTATGGGTCATGATGAGCGCTCCCATGAGTCTGGTGGAAACACCCCATGAGGTTGCCCAAACATATTCCTGTTGATTCTCACGATTCAAAAACTGTACATCAAATGCTTTGGCAAAGTTCTGACCAAGAAAATGCGACGTGCCAGCCTGAAGAGCCTTTCCATCCTGCATCATAGCCTCAATACAATAAGTTTCAAGAGCTCCGGCAAAACGCTCATTTGCCGATTTTACCCCTTTCAAAACAGGCATGGCCATCCAGTCCTCTGCAAATGTTGCATATACATCAAGCATTCGCTCTGCTTCTTCAACGGCCTCCTGACGGGTGGCATGGGCCGTGTGACCTTCCTGCCATAAAAACTCTGCCGTACGCAGGAATAGTCTGGTGCGCATTTCCCATCGAACCACATTGGCCCACTGATTGATTAAGAGGGGCAAATCCCTGTAGGACTGAATCCAGTTCCGATATGTATCCCAAATTATAGTCTCAGAAGTAGGTCTTACAATCAGTTCTTCTTCCAGCTTTGCATCCTCATCAACAATGATCCCTGATCCATCAGGAGCATTTTTAAGCCTGTAATGTGTTACAACTGCGCATTCCTTGGCAAAACCCTCTACATGGCTTGCCTCTTTTGAGAAATACGATTTTGGTATAAATATTGGAAAGTAGGCGTTCACGTGCCCGGTGGCTTTAAACATGCCATCCAGTACATCGCGCATTTTTTCCCAGATGGCATAGCCATATGGCTTAATGACCATGCAGCCTCTTACGGCTGAATTCTCGGCCAGACCTGCATTCTGGACGATGTCAATGTACCATTGCGAGTAATTTTCGTGTCGAGGAGTAATCTTGCTTCCCATTTTGGTATGGTATTTGGTATTTTCGCGAAACAAAAGTAACAATAAAATTCGGAGGAAAAAGCAATGAAACGGACATTCTATTTTTCGGTTATCGTGACCTTCGTCCTGATGTTCTCCGGTTGCACAGTGAATTATTACACTGCTAATCCATATGATGATGTATATTTTTCACGCAACGACGCCGTGGCAAAATCTACTCCCACCGATTATGGCACAAGCGGTCAACCGGCCGACAACTCTTCAACCTACACCGAATCTGAGCCAGATGGCGGGTATTATTCTAACGACAATTCAGACTATAATAATACTGAAGAGCCATATTCAACATCAGAATCGTATGTAGACGAGAACGGAGACACCTATGTCACCAACAACTATTACGGTGACTATTATGATTATGAGTATTCATCTAGACTGAGACGCTTCTATGGCGGATACAGCAATTTTGGATACTATGATCCCTACTACACTAACATGTATTGGTATACATACGATCCATATTATTATGGCGTGTCTGTTTACTATACCTATCCATGGTGGCATCGTCCTTATAGTCATTGGTACTATGGTTGGGGCTGGAATTATCCTTACTATCATCATTGGGGCTGGGGGCATCACTATAATTCATGGTGGGGATACAATCCATACAGCTACTATGGTGGATATAACTGGGGCTACAGCAATGGCTACTGGGATGGATACCACAATGGCTACTGGGATGGTTATTATGATGGCTATTATGGAAACGGATATTACTACTACAATAGCTACGATTACTACTCAGATAACAACACCTATTACGGACCACGCGATTACATCAGCGGAGCTTCTACTAATCCCAGACCAACCAATGGAAGCAACAACGACAATTCATCGATGCCTACCTTAAGCTTTGGAGATCGTTACGAAACATTTGTCGCTTCAACATCGGGTTCGTCTTCTGGAATTGGAAGTAACTCGACGCGAATCGATAACGGCAACACATCTTCTGGCTCAAATAATTCAAGGATTGATGCCGGAAACAATGCCAATACTTCGTCACGTATCGGAACTCAGGGAACTGGAAACGGCTCAGGCACTTTTACAAGACCAGAGAATAATTCGGGTTCGACCTCGGTTAATGGCACAACAAACAACTCGTCCAGAATTGACAATAACGGTACAACAAATACTGGCGTAAGTCGTCCTAACAATGGAGGATCAACCGGAATAAATACGCCATCAAATTCCAATGGAACCGGCAATTCCAGACAAAACAATCCGACAGGCACTGGAACAAATACAAACACGGGTAATGGCACATATCAAAGGCCTGTGCAAAAGTATACATCTCCCAATTATACAAAGCCACAATCGAGCAATGAATACAACAGCCCTGGCAACACTTATCAGAAGCCCGCAAACAATTCGGGAACCTATAGTAAGCCAAGCTCTTCAGGATCAAATAACACCTATTCCCGCCCTAGCAATTCTGGATCAAATAACTCGTATTCCCGTCCTAGCAACTCAGGCAGCAATACCAACTATTCAAAGCCCAGTAATTCAGGATCAAATAGCAATTACTCAAAACCCAGCAGTTCAGGTTCCGGTAATAGTTATTCACGCCCAAGTAGCAGCGGCTCTGGCTCTGGTTCAGGAAGTTATTCTCGTCCAAGTGGCAGCTCATCATCGGGCTCCGGCAGCTCGGGAGGCTCATATCGCAGTTCAGGTTCTTCTGGCGGCAGCAGCCATTCCTCTGGCGGCTCCTCCTCAGGTGGTAGCCGAAGTTCAGGAAGCAGTTCAGGCGGACGTCGTTAATTTTCGGATTGGTAATATTAATTAAAGAATGATTCTATGAAAAAGATAGTCATCATCTCGTTGGGTATGCTATTTGGTTTGACTTTGCAAGCCCAAAACGAAACAGATGCACTGAGATACTCTTTCCTAATGAATGGAGGAACCGCCCGCTTTGCTTCAATGGGCGGCTCCTTTTCTGCATTGGGGGCTGATTTCTCGGTATTAAGCTCCAATCCTGCTGGAATTGGATTGTATAAAAAATCGGAAATGATGTTTACTCCTCAGATCGTTTTTTCATCTGCTTCATCAAATTATTATGGAAGCACTGGCGAGGACACCAAAGCAGCGTTTGCTATTCCAAATTTTGGGATGGTGTTTGCTGGAGATGTTTCATCAGGCGGCGATAAGCCAGGTTGGAAAAACATACAATTTGGATTTGGTGTCAACCGGCTTGCAGATTTCAATGCAAGTTACATGATGCGCGGAGACAACAGCGGAAGTTCAATTCTTGATGTTTACAAGTACTATGCTGATGGTCACGAGTACACAAACCTTAATTCTTTTGATACTGAGCTAGCCTGGAATACATGGTTGCTTGATACACTTGGAGGAAGTTCGACATATGTTAAGGCTTTCGACGGTGGCATCGTTCAGCAGAAAAGCGTAACCACCACTGGTGGAATAAATGAAATGGTGATTTCGTTTGGGGGCAATTATAATGACAAGTTTTATCTGGGCGGAACAATGGGTTTCCCATTTCTAAGATACAATGAAGATGCCTTTTATAAGGAAATGGATGAGGCAGATACCATTGCTGGATTCAATTCTTTGTCGATCAATGATGAGCTGAATACTACTGGTGCAGGCTTTAATTTTAAGATTGGAATGATTTACAGGATAGCTGATTGGGTACGTATTTCTGCAGCTGTGCACACTCCAACATTTTTTTCCATGCATGACACCTATTCGAGAATGGTTCGGTCTGACCTAGGAACTGTAAATTACGAGAGCAGTTCGCCTCAGGGAATTTACGATTACAGGTTGTCAACCCCAATGCGAATGATGGCTGGAATAGCATTTGTTATTGGAAAGTTTGGTGCGATTTCTGCCGAATATGAGCTGATTGATTACAGTCAGGCCCGTTTGCGGTCAAGTGATATCTCTTACAACTTTTTTGATGCGAATGAAGCAATTGGCGTTACTTATCAGGCGGCCAGTAATTTAAGAGTTGGAGGTGAATTGGTACTTTCTCCTTTTGCCATTCGCGGAGGATTCTCATATTATGGATCACCATATGCCGATAATCTGAACGATTATTCAACCACAAACATATCAGCTGGATTTGGAATCAGAGAAAATAATTATTACATCGATTTGGGCTATGTTTATTCTATGCGTAGTGAAAACTACTACATGTATTCGCCAGATGTGATTGCAGAACTTGGTGGAAGCCTTGATCCTGTTGTCAGCGATGTGAAAAAAGGGAGCTTCCTGATTACACTTGGATTTAAGTTTGGAGAGTAGTTGACTTTTGAAAGATATATAAAAAAGGGGGCAATGCCCCCTTTTTTATTAATTTCCTTTCTCGATGGTATCTGCAATAGAGTCATCAACAATAATCCTCCCGCAATACTCACACACCAGCACTTTTTTATGCATTTTAATTTCCAGTTGACGCTGTGGCGGAATTTTACTGAAGCATCCACCACAGGCATTTCGCTCGATTTTTACAACAGCGAGTCCATTGCGAACGCTTTTTCGTATTCTGGAATAAGCAGCCATATATCGGTCTTCAATGATCGCCATGGCTTTTTGTGATTTCTTCAAAAGAAGTTCTTCTTCTTTTTCCGTTTCTGCAATAATCTCTGATAATTCGCCTTGCTTTTCTTTCAGGTTAGTGAGCTTTGCGTCCAGCTGCTTTTGAACTTCGTCACTCAGCTTGTTCTTGCCTTCTATTGCAGCTTTAGATTCTTTGATTTTCTTCTCCCTCAGCTCTATTTCAAGGCCCTGAAACTCGATCTCTTTCGAGAGGGACTCGTATTCACGATTGTTTCTGACGTTTTTTTGCTGCTGATCGTATTTCTTAATCATTTCTTTGCTTCGGCCGATTTCCTGATTGTAGTCATTTATTGCTTTGTCCATGACTTCGATCTCAGCTTTGTAGTTTTCGAGCCTTGTGTTGAGGCCTGCAATTTCATCTTCAAGATCTTGCACTTCGAGTGGGAGTTCGCCTCGAATAATTCTAATTTTATCAATCTGGCTATCGATTACCTGAAGTGAATAAAGGGCAATTAACTTTTGCTTGACAGATTTTTCAAGGCTGTCTTCTTTCAAGACTTCTGACTCTGGTTCAACTTCCGCAATTGGGTTTTTCTCCGGATTAGGAGTGTCTTCGGCAGTTTTTGTGCTTTGTTTTTTTACCGGAGCCGGTTTTTTCTTATCGGCAGTTTTTGATTTGCTAACAGCCATAATGTTGTTTCTGTTTGATTTAGAAAATATTCACCTGGTTTGTGGCCTGGAAAATAATTTGAGGTGCAAAATTAGGGAAAAAATCCGAAACAAGTGATTTTAATGCATTTAATCCAACAATTTCTGTT
>CAZLHV010000139.1:0-8466 GCA_964559205.1 uncultured Bacteroidaceae bacterium | reverse complement strand
TGGGCATTGGTATCGTTTTCCTGACGTCAGGAAAATGATCAAGAATCTGTTCTCCTGCCTTCACGCAGGCTTCTTTTGCTTTCTGAATTACCTTTTCGAAGTTCTCCCATTTACTGTAACCAAGTAGCACTTGAAGTTCACGAGCGCTCCAGCATTCAACACCTTGGTATTCATAACAAATGCTTTCGAATTGACTGAAAAGGGCTAAAATTTGCTCTTTTTTCATTTGCGGGAGTTTATTTAAGATGTCATTTCATATTTTAATCGCTCACCAGTTTTTTAATCGATTCGATGATGCGTTTTTCGTCGGCGCCTTCGGCAGGAAAGCCGTCGATGCGAAATTCTTTTTTTCGCTTTTCGGCAATGCCCGAGCTGGCAATGTTTTTTTCAACCGTGGTTTGGTTTTCACCGGTCCATGCATTTTTTGCCACCGTAAAACCCATGCGGCTCACCAGAGGCAACAATTGCGACAACTGCTGGTTTAATTCTTTGCCATCGCTGTCCCAGTCGTCGCCATCGGTACCATAAAACACATACACATTGTAATCCTGCGCCAGATTTTCGGACTGAATGATTTTATTCACCAGCGCAAAAGCGGGAGCCACGCGCGTGCCACCAGCCACCTGCAACTGGTAATACTGCCTGAAGTCCTCCACTTCTTTGGCTTCGGTATCGTGGACAATGAAACGACTCATCACATTATTGCTGTACTGATACATCAGCCAGCTGTAAATAAACAGGTGCTGTGTGGCAATGGTTTCGGCAGGCTTTCCCTGCATCGAGCCGCTGTAGTCGCGAACAAAAAACACCACGGCCTGTGTTTCGAAGTCTTTTTCGGCCGACATGATTCGATACACCTGATCGCGGGGACCAATCACCAGTTTGTCGGTTTCAACCGCCTCGCCGGGCACAATATTTCCCAGTTGGATATTGGTTTCAACAATGCGCCTGATGGTTGCCTTTTTCTCAAGCAATTGCCCAAAGCCGCGGTTACGGTCCGTCAGGTCGTAGGTCATTTTGCTTAGGCTGCGTTTTTTGCCTTTGGGCCTGATGTTGGGCAACTGGAATTTCTCGGTTAAAATGCGTCCCAGATCATACACGTCGCTTCCCGCCTCATGGTTGCCTCCTTCGCCCTGCCCTGCACCCTGACCTTCGCCTTCGCCCTGCTGAGGTTGTGCCTGTTGCTTGCCAATCACTTCACCTTCTTCGCCTTCGCCGGCTCCGCCAGTGCTTTCTTCCTCTTCGGTAACGCTGTCGTCATGATAAAACTTAGGTTCGGTGGTGGTGGGCACAATCACGATGCGGCTTTTTTTACCACGGGCCGGTTTCACAATGCGTCCAAGCCTGATGCGTCGCGAAAAGCCGTCTTCTTCGCGACGTTTATCCTGTTCAAGCAAGTCTTCGAGCGACCTGATGGCCACCAGCGCTTCGGTCTTTGGTTCATGATATCCCGGCAGCACCTGCCAATCGTGGGCATCGTACATCGATGCCTCGCGCGGAAGCCTTTGCAGCGCTAATTGCCGGTTTATTTCCATCTCACGGCTGATGTAGTCGTCAACCGAATGTTGATCAGTAGGATTTTTCATGTTGTTGCGGTCTTTCAATTCACATCATCCTGCGTACAGAAATACTCAATGGTTTTCTCGGCGCAGGTGTGGCAATAACCCAGTACATTCATCATGGTGTCGATCATTCGGTTATAGAGGCGGTTGTTTTCTTCGTTGTTTCGGTTCGACAGGGCTCCTACCAGACTTCCGGCACCGGCAATATCGCTTTTGAGGCGAACATCGGTTACTGCTTTTACCAGATCGTTGTTATCCATAAAATTGTAGTTGGGCTCGGTGATCATTTTCTGCCCGTAAATTTTAGTAATGGTGGTTCTGAAACTCTGTTTCTGTTCTTCGCTCTTGAGTCCGAGACGTTCTTCAACACTGTTGATGTACGATTCGTCGATGCGGACACTCACCAGTTTTTTGGTTTGTGGATCCTGATAGGTCCACACGCGATTGGGTCCCAGGTTTTTTGCATCCATACCAATCACCATGTTTACATAGTTCATCACATCTTTTTCAATGGCATTGGCTTCGTTCATATAGGCATTAAAAATAGCTGTCATCACATTTTCGCGATGCAGTCGCCGGGCAATTTTGATGTCATTCTGAAATTTGATGCGGTCGTTCTGATCCTGTACATAATCGAGAATCACTTTGTCGATGGCATGAAAAACGTCGTAGGCATACATGCACTCGCCCTCCTGGGTTTCGCTTTGTTCGAGTAAAATCTGAATCGCACGACCAAGATTTCGGTGTCCAAGCCCCTTTTGTCCAAAACGGCGTGTGATATCGGGATCCGAATTCAGTTCATTCACCACCTCGGCCAGGGTGCGCATGCTTTTTTCACCGGCAACCTCTCCGGCTGCCAGTTTCATCATTTCAACCGGATTCAGCTTCTCGTTACCCGGCATACGGGTCAGAATAAACGCTGTAGAGATCGCCTGATTCAGATTTGGATCGATGTGCAGTTTCTTGCCCATGAAATTTGTTTTCTCGATTCCGCCAAGGGCATAGCCTGTAAGTTTTTTCTGCAAATGCAGGTTGGTGTTGTGCGACATGTAGGTCAGGCGGCAACGGTCGATGATCGGCGCCTGTTCCTTCTCTTCCTGAAAACGTGCAAACTCGGCGTTGTTCGAAGTGGCTACAATGAGTGTATCGAGAGGCCATTTGAACCCTTCGATTTCGATGCTCCGGTTTTGAATCACTCCCAAATATACCTGAACGAGGTCGCGTTTGTTTTTGAAAATTTCATCAGCAAAATGAATTCCGCCACCGGCCACACGTGCCAGGGCACCTCGGCGCAAATCGAAACGGTACGGATTGTCGGCATCGGCCAGATGGAGGAGACGGCTGATGCTTTCGTCGCCCAGCAAATCGACGGCACTCGATGTGATTTTATCTTTGGCGGCATACTTGCCGGTAAGTGTGCCCCTCGATTCGCTGACCGGAATGGGCACGATATCGATGTTTTCGAGAACTTTTTCAACCGACCCGTAATGGTCAAGCATTTGATTGTAAATGAAATATGAACATGCTCCCAGCGGACGCCATGCCTTAAACATTTTTTCGATGCGGGCATCGCTGTATCCTGCTTTCGATAAAAACAAACGATTGTCTTTTTCATGTTCAAACAAGTTCATGGCCAGCACCATCGGATCTTCGTAGGTTTGGCTTTCGATGCGGTTAATTTTTCCGTAGCGACCGGTAAGGTCGGTGTGATTAAAACGGAAGGTGTATCGCATGTTTTCAGGCTGTGAAATAAATTCACGGTATTTGGTTCCCAAAAAATCAACAAAAAAAGTTTTTCCGTTTCCGGGTTCACCAATGAGCACAAAAGCCATTTCGGCCGAACTGCCACCTTCGGCAGCGTCCTTTACGAACGACACAAAGCTGTTGATTTCGTCGTACATGCCCACAATGTGTTTGCGGCCATCGCGGAAAATTCTGAAATCATAGGTTGTTTTTCCGTTAATGGTAACCTTTTCGACTTTTCCCGGACCATCGAGAATCATGCGAGAAACCGATTGGAATACATTCTCAAAGCGGCGTTGCCCATTGTTGACAAGCGCGATGTGTTCGGCCAGTGAGCCCTGACGTTGTTGAGCCGGCGATGATGATTTTTTTGCCATAGCGATATATTTTTTACTTGTTAAATTCCGGACACAAGATAAGCCGAAATTTGCTTTGACGCAAAAAAAAGTACGTTTTTTTTATCCACAGCATTATGCGCTCTTGAGTTGCAGTTACTGCATTGAAGCAGCAAAAGTTAATGATTCATTTTCAGTGACTCATTTTAATCGTGTTAAATCAAATTGGCTGAGAAAAGGCATGATCCATCCATTTTGAGTGTGTTTTTTCTTGAATTTCAGGGTGCATTTTTGAGATAGAAATGATTCGGACAATGCAATGCTTTCCATAACTACCTAGAAACGATCCTTGATGTAATGATGTTATAGCCGATGTATTCATTTTGCTTAACTTTGGCATATCAAACACCATTTTGTTCAAGATATGCGTTTTTCTGGATACGTAACCCAATCCGACATTCCCTTATTTAAGCCGCGAAGGTTGAATCATGGGGCATAAAACGTTTCTTTCGTAAGTGTTAAGACCTGAGAACATGAGAAGAAGAGGGTATAATATTGTGATTTTCATTTTGCTGATTGGGCTCATCATGATCAGATTTCTAAGCAATCGGGTTCATTATAACGTGTGGAATATTGTGCTCATTCTTGTACTTGTAATTGTTTATTTTGTCGAGAGAGCGTACTATAAGAAAAACAAGAATCATGGGGATGGTTTCTTTCATTGAGATTGCACACAGTCAGTCACCACTTTATTCCGGTGCAATTTTTTCGATCTTTTTGTCCTGAATGCTGAATTCGAAACAGGCAAAGCGGTATCTACATGCCTGATCTGTTTAAAATTTCTCAAGTGTATTAAATTGATATGTAATACTTTAAGTCTGCAAAATCCACAAGATGGATTTACTGTTTTATTATCCATTTGGGTTATCAAATAGTAAACACGAAAGAAGTCAATAAAACGTAAATATCTCATTTTCAATCGAAATATCGATGAATATACGTATTAATACGCTTATTTTATCGATAGCTATGCATATTTTTGTATGAAAGTTCTGGTTATATGAGATAAATGTTATATTTGTCCCCACGAATGAAGATGTCTATTTTGAACCTTTACCGCTTTTTGTTTTTGGCAATACTGGCAATGGGGTTTACTATGTCTGTCTGTGGGCAGAAAGATAAAGCCGATAGCCTGGAAAAGTTGCTTCAGATCAAGTCGGATACTGCTCGGGTGGGTGTCTATATTGCTTTGGCAAAAGAGTACTCACGCACCGATGCTGCAGCAGCTGAAAAGTATTTGCAGCAGTCATTATCGCTCAGTGACAGCATGGAGTATTCTTTTGGGCTGGCCGAAACGAACAAGGCACTTGGGGAACTAAAAATCATCAGGGGCGAATATGCCATGGCGTTCACCTATCTTGAAAGGGCGCTCACCCTGTATCGAAAGTTGGGCAACCTTGAAGGAGTTTCGGATTGCTACATGAATCTTTCGTCTGTCAGCAACCGTTTGGCTGAGTATCCGAAGGCGCTTGAACAAGCGTCGAATGCTTTGGTTTATGCCCGACAGGCTAACTATCTTGAAGGTATGGCGATGGCCTACAACCTGATGGGCATTATTTACGACAACATGGGCAATTTCTCATCGTCGCTAAATAATTATCAGAAGTCGCTCGAAATTTTTTCTTCCTCCGGCGACAAGCGCGGCATGGCGAAAGTATATTTGAATATAGCCATTGTTTATAATAAAACCAACCGGCGAGATGAAGCGGAAAATCTGCTTCATAAATGTGTGGCCATTGGTAAGGAGTACAACGATCACCGCCTGTTATCAATTGCATACGGGAACATCGGGCTCATGGCCAACGAAGCAGGAGATTTTCAAAAAGCTCTTGAGTATTATCACTTGTCGCTGGACATGAAAGTGAAGATTGGCGACAAGCATAGCATCCTGATTACGCGCATCAACATTGGGGCCGTGTATCAGCAAATGGGGCAGCCCGATCGTGCACTTGCCGAACTTGGCGAAGCGCTTAAGCTTGCCGGAGAACTCGGTGCCCGCAAAGAAATGATCGATGCTTACAAGCTTGTAGCAGATATTCATGCATCGCGTGGAAATTTCAAAGGTGCCTATGAAGCCCGCTCCATGCAAATGGCCCTCAACGATTCGGTTTTTGGCCACGATCAACTGAAATACATGGCCGATGTTGAGAAAAAAAGCGCCATCACTCAGCTGGAATCTGAAAATAAAATCCTGAGGCAACAATCCCTTATCGATCAGCTGAAAATTGAAAACAGCCGTTTTATCCGCTATTATTTGCTCATCGGTCTTGCATTTGCGGTCGTATTGATTGGGTTGCTGATTTATCAGTCATCTGAGCGACGCAAAAACAGCCGAAGACTCGATGAGGTCAACCGGCAACTCCTGGTGATCAATGAGCAACTTAAGCTCAGTGAGTCGAATCTTGCTGAATCGAATCGTTCCAAGGATCAGTTTTTCTCTATCATTTCGCACGACTTAAGGAATCCACTTGCCAGCATGGTAAGCTTTGTCCGAATTCTCCGACGTGATTTCGACAGCCTCGATGCCGAAGAGAGAATGACCCTGATCGACGAATTCGAAAAAATCGTCAACCGTACCGGAACTCTTCTCGAAAACCTTCTGCTTTGGTCCCGTTCACAAACCGGCAAAATTAAGGTCAGTGCCACCCACATTCAGGCGAGTTCAGTTCCCGATGACAACATAGATCTTCACGAAGTGGCCATGAAGGCAAAGAATATTTCGTTGCACCGCGACTATCATGGGCAGGACATTCAGGTGTATGCCGATGCCAATATGCTCAATACCGTGATGCGCAATCTGCTATCAAACGCAGTAAAATTTACACCTCAGGGCGGCTCGATCACTGTTGGCTATCATGTGCATCGCAAAGAATGCATTTTTAGTGTGAAGGACAGTGGTATTGGTATTGATGAAGATAAAATGGCCACACTTTTCGACCTCGGTCACACATATATCCGCACCGGAACTGCTAGTGAGAAGGGCAGCGGACTCGGACTGGTTTTGTGTAAAGACTTTGTAGAACGAAACAACGGCCGCATTTGGGTCGAAAGTGTCGCAGGCGAGGGAACCACCTTTTACTTCTCTGTTCCAGTGGCGTCTGCCAACTGATCCTGTTTCAATGTGCTTGACAGGTAAAGCGAATATGCCCCAATGAAGGCAAATGTAAAAATCATGTCGGGCAAATCGGTGAAAAACACCACCACAGGGATCTCATTCCACATCAGGTAGGGTACAATGAGCAGGATTAACTGGGCACCTGAATACATGAAGAAACCTTTTCGCTTGCTTTGAAACATAAAAAGTGCTCCGGCAAATGAAATACCGTACAACAGAACCTTCACATATGGGTAAAGCATGTGTGACTGTGTGGTTAGCGAAAAGATCGATGCGTAGCCAGGTATGCGAGCAAATACCCTGATCAGTTCAACGTCTATAATGCTCAAAATGCCTATCAGCACTCCAAGAAATCCACCTCCCATCGAAAAGAAAGTTAATACGGTGAAAATCAAAGGTCTTTTTCTTGTTTTCATATACCTTATTTTGCGGACATCAAAAGTATTATTTTTTTTCAAATGCTGATGATCATCATGTTGACTTTCAATTGCCATGTGGCATGTTTATCTTTGCATAAATCCAAATAAAATGAAACAACTCTTTTCTACACAGCCCATAGCGTCTCATTCTTTGCTCGCATTATTGCCCCGGCTCATTCTTGCCATTGTATTTTTTATGCATGGCTCACAAAAAATGCTTGGCTGGTATGGCGGCTTTGGCCTCGAGGCCACTACCCAGTTTATGAGCGAGGGCCTTGGTATTCCCCTATTTCTGGCCTATTTGGCTGTTTTTGCCGAATTCTTTGGAGCCATTTTTCTGTTTTTTGGTTTTCTCACCAGATTAAGTGCCCTGAGTCTGGCGGTGACCATGGCGGTGGCAGTGCTGGCGGTACATGGCGATGCTTTTTTGCTTGAAGATAACGGCATGGAATACGCGCTAACCCTTTTTGTGGTGTCGGTCATTTCTTTTATGGCCGGACCCGGTAAGTTGAGCATCGATGCCCTGCTTTTTAATCGTCGAAATTAAATGTGATCAAATTTGGACTGTTTTTCATGCTGAGTACAATCTGAATTTGGTTCAGGATAAAAAAAACGCAAAGCATAATTGGTGATATATTGAAAACTTTTTCTATTTTTGCACTCCCAAATCATGGTGAAATTAGCTCAGTCGGTTAGAGCATCAGATTGTGGTTCTGAGGGTCGTGGGTTCGAATCCCATATTTCACCCAAAGCCATCTCTTCACGAGGTGGCTTTTTTTATTCGTTTTTGCGTTTTCTGTTTTCAGCTCTTTTCTTCAGCATGGCTTTCTGGCCTTCCAAAAAGTTGCGGAATTCAGCCTGCTGAGCCTGTGCCAGATTGTTTTTCCACTTGCGTCGCCTGACGAAAGGCGATCTTTTTTGTGCTTTTCTGATCAGCCACACTGAGAAAACAAGTGCAGCAAATAAAAACACGAACGACAAAAGGCTGAATGCCGGGGGCATCCAGTAGGCAAGGAGGAAGAAATCGTAGGTGCCGTGAGCAGCAATAGCGGCAAGAACACCAGTGAGAACCAGCTTGAACCGTTTTGCACGGTAGGTGAATCGTGCCTGACCCATAAAATAACCCATAAACACGGCAAAAACGAAGTGAGCAGGTACAGCACTGTATGATCTGATCACAGCAGTACGTACAATGTCGTCGGAAATATACATGTAACGAATCGATTCAATGG
>CAZLHV010000138.1:0-8485 GCA_964559205.1 uncultured Bacteroidaceae bacterium | reverse complement strand
TGCCATTAAACTGCTGGCAAGCTTCTCGACCAAAGTTGAGGTGTATGCAACCGTGTATTTCATCGATTTCTGGGGCATCAGGCTTTTCCCATATGAAAAGAAAATCCGAACCTATTACGTTGGGTTTTCGACAAAAGACAACACAGGGACATACATGCTGATGGAAGATGCCGAAACACCTTTTGTAACTCATATTCCCGGTTTCAAAGGCTTTCTACACCCGCGATATTCCCCACTTGAAAGAGACTGGCGCAATCATCAGGTGTTTCGGTACACCCTGCCGCAGATCGCCGAGGTAAATGTCGAATATCCCCAGCATCCCTCCCGGTCGTTTGTGCTTGAAAACCCCGACAATATCAATTTCAGCATCAGCAATCCGGAAAAAGGAAAACTAAAGGTCCTCGATACAGTAAAAGTGATCAGCTATCTGAATGCATACACCGATGTCAGATTCGAGACATTTCTCGATGTGAAACAAACCACCGCCGACTCGATCAGGAAACTGCTTCCTTTCTGCATCATATCGGTGAAGGACCGTCAGATGCGCGAAAATCGGATTGCCCTGATCCGAATCAAAGCTCCCGAAGGTAGTCTTAACATTTTCGGCGAACCGGTTGAATTTGATCCAGATCGTATGTGGGCTATTGTGAACGGCAAAGAACTTGTCACAGCCCAGTATTTTGTTTTCGGTGCACTGATGCGCTATTACAGTCAGTTTTCTTCAGTGCCGGCAGAAGAAAGCGGAGACAGTCAAAATTTTCAAACAATTTTGTAAGTCCGGAGAATCATCCGGTAAAAATCATTATTTTTGCAGCAAACATAATCTTTCAAGGCTATGAATTTCATTATTTCCAGCAATACCCTGCTCAAAGGTCTTCAAAACATCAGCGGATTGCTTTCGAGCAACAGCCTGATTCCCATCATCGAAAACTTCCTGATTACTGTTGAAGATGGCAGACTATTTGTTACCGCGACTGACAACGAAACCAGAGCCACTGTCGAGCTCAAACCCGAAAAAGTCAGCGGAAACGGCACCGTGGCTGTACCCCCAAGAGTACTTCTTGAAACCCTGAAAACTTTTCCCAGCATTCCAGTGAACATTCAGGTAAATGAAGACACCTTTGCTGTTGAAATCAATGCCGGTGATGGTGTTTATAAGTTAGCGGGCTACAATCCCGAAAATTTCCCTTCAGTGGCCAATATCGAAAATGCCAATGCGGTCAGCATGAACAGCATCGTGTTGCAAAATGCCATTACCAGCACTTCGTTTGCCTGTGGCAACGACGAAATCAGACCACAGCTTATGGGCGTTTTCTTCGAGATTACACCCGACTACACCAATTTTGTAGCTACCGATGCCCACAAACTGGTTCGTTTCCGTCGAAACGATATCCGCTCCGACAGCGCATACTCCTTCATCGTACACAAAAAACCGCTGAACCTCATTAAGAACTTGCTTTCAGGATTCGACTGTCCGGTGGATGTACAGTTTAACAATACTAACGTGGCCTTTGCTTTCGAAAATTATCAGGTGATCTGCCGTCTGCTCGATGGAAAATACCCTGCCTACGAAGGCGTCATCCCAAAAGACAACAATTTCAAATTGATCATCAATCGTAATGCTTTGATCAGCACGCTAAAACGTGTGGCTATTTTTGCCAATCAGGCATCGCATCAGGTGCGGTTCGATATCAAAGGGCAGGAACTGCTCATTTCGGCCGAAGATATTGATTACTCAAACGAAGCGCGCGAACGGCTTACATGCATTTACGATGGTGCCGACATCGAAATTGGCTTCAACTCCAAATTCTTTTTAGAAACGCTGGTGACACTTGCCTGCGAAAATGCAACCATCACCCTATCGGCACCCAACAGGGCAGCGCTGATTATCCCGGAAGAAACCAATTCGGCCGAGGAAGACATTCTGATGCTGATCATGCCCATTATGCTCAACGCATAGTCACTATACCTATTATTATATGTCATCTCTGTTTTTCCGGGATGACATTTTTTTTGAACTCAACTTCACGGCATAGTTTTTATAGACAACCCACCATGAAAAGAATCATTATCCTTCCGGCCTTGTTGCTCATTGTGCTGCAAAGCATTGCTCAAAGCGACAAAACAACTGAAATCCTCAAGCAGGATACCATCCTTCAGATGATCAGCAAGCACTTGCCAGCTGGCTGGTTTTTTGCGATCGACGACACCTCAATATCGGTTATAAGAGAAGGGAAATATGCATTTTTCGAGAGCGATTGCAGCTCGATAAGCCCCGATTCATTGGCCAAAATCCCCTTGAATGAAACAGCACGGCTTAGTTTTCGCTATGAAGAAATCTGGAGTCCAGAAAGGGTGTTTTGGACCCGCGAGACAAACGACAGCATCAGCATCGCCATACAGTCTCTTCCACAACAACTAAGAATCACTCATCTGGTGGATGCGGAAAAGAGCACCCGTTACAATAAGGTTTATGTAGGTAAAACAAAAGACGAGAAGGAGAAAGTGGCCAATTATTATCGTCAGCGTGCCCAAATGATGCAAAACTATCATCCCCTTCCCAATTTCAATACGACACTGTTTAGCATTTCGCTTACAGCGCAAACGGCCATGCAGAAGCCAGGACAATGTGTTTATCCTATGGCAGCCTATAAGGAGGCTCTCTCAGTGTACATTTTGTTTCTTGAATACTGTAACAATCCGCTGGAATCAGGAATTAAATAAAAAAAAAGGTCGCCAAACGGCGACCTTTTTATTAAGAGATGTTTCTCTTAGTTTGTTTTAACAGCGCCACCACGATTAGGTTTGGTACCTGTTGTTGTGGTTGTGGTGGTGGTTGTTGTGTTGTTGGTCGGTTTGTAGTTACCGGTAGGAGTGGTTTTCTTCTCTGCTTTGTCAATGCTGTCTTGTTTCAGAGAATCGAGACGAGCCTGCTCAAGATCTTCAGCTTTTTTAATGCTGTCTTCTTTTACTTTGGCAATCGAGTCAGCTTTACGAGCTGAATCTTTCTTTGCCTGCTCATCGTCTTTTTTACCGCCGCCGCAAGATACCAGTGCAAACATACCGGCAAGAGCTGCAATTACAAAAAGATTTTTCATTGTTTTCGTGGTTTTTGGTTAAAGATTACTTCGCGGAATCTTTCTTGGTGGTGTCGTTCTGAGCAGCCAGTTCTTCAGCTTTCTTGATGCTGTCAGCTTCGGCAACTTTCTTCAGTGAATCAGCCTTCAGAGAATCTTTCTTGGCTTGATCGTCTTCTTTTTTTCCACCGCCGCACGATACGAGTGCGAACATGCCCATAAGAGCAACAACTGCGAATACGTTTTTCATTTTTTTGGTTTGTTTTTGGTTTAACGCGACAAAATTAATACTTTTTTCTATAATGAAAAATATTTTTAGTACTTTTGTCAAACAAAAAAAGTTGAAAACTATGAAAAAAGCATTTGTAAAATTCGCAGCTGCCGTTGCAGCCGTAGCATTTATCGGGGTTTCATGTACCGAGGATGACATCACCAATCCAACCATCACACTCACTGATGGCGCAAGCGTTTATGTACAGCTTGGTGAAGATTTCACTGATCCGGGTTTCACAGCAAACGACGACAAAGATGGTGATCTGACTTCACAGGTTACTGTAACCGGCGTAAGCTCGGTAAATACCGATCAGGTTGGTGCTTATGAAATCACCTACACCGTTTCTGACGAAGCTGGAAATACAGTTACTGAAACCCGTACAGTATATGTAGAAGCTGACGGCCTTGCAGGAAGCTATGCAGTTGCTTCAAATGTAACCGGACCCGGCGCTGGTTCATACAACTATACCGAAACCATCACAGCCTCTTCGGTTTCTTATAATAAAGTTGTGATCAGCAACTTCAGCGGTTTTGCCAATCTGACCATCACTGCTACCGCCAGCGGAACTAACGTCATCATTAACGAAACTGCAAACTACGACTGGTTTGGAACTGGCGCAAGCTCAGCTACCATCAGCACCAGCTCTTCATCATTTGTTGTTGATCATACCGGTGCCAGCCCAGTGGCAAAAATCACCCAGATCAATTACAGCATCAATTATGGCACACCTGGAACAGATAACGTAAGTGCTGCCTATACCAAAAACTAAGATTTTCTGATCTTTTTCTCGGGACTGCCCTGCAAAGGGCAGTCTCTTTTTTTTTAATTTTACCGCATGAAACTCGCAGCCCTGCGGAATCCTGCAAAAAACATCATTCTTTATACAAGTATAAGCATTCTACTGCTGGCGCTTGTCAGAATGCTGCTTTGGGTTTTCAACCCGCACCTTTTTCAGTCGCATGG
The DNA here is from genome assembly GCA_964559205.1 of uncultured Bacteroidaceae bacterium. GTDB lineage: Bacteria > Bacteroidota > Bacteroidia > Bacteroidales > DTU049 > GWF2-43-63. The sequence continues at coordinate 4,171 of CAZLHV010000138.1, read as the reverse complement.
CTTTTGGTTTTCATTCAATATTATTGCTGGTGGATTATTGTTCGACCTTTGCACTTTCTGTCTAATCCATCTTTCCTTGCTGCCACTGCTCTTCATCCCATCCGGCTACTACCGGAAAAAATGGCTCAGGCATCTGAGCCGATGGCTTCTTTTTGCCGTATCATTCGTTCTGTTTGCCCCAAGCCTCATCGATGTCATCTATTTCAGGTTCACACTTAAGCGAACCACATGGGATGTGTTTAATTTTCTCAATACCATTGGCAACGAAATGGACGGACTGGCCACTCAGTTTGTGTTTGATTTTTGGTACATTCTCTTGATATTTATTGCTGTCGTCGCTCTTCAATCGTGGAATTATCATTTTTTCCTTTTAAAAAAACGGGAAGGCGATCACCCGCTTAGGTATGGACTGCAAATCATTGCGGCTGTGGTGGTTTCGATTCTACTCATGATCGGATCGCGCGGGAGTTTCGGGATGCGGCCGCTTGGAATTATGCATGCCACAAAGGTGGCAGGTCCTGACTACGCACCCTTAGTGCTGAATTCAACCTTCACCATGATCAAGACATTTGGCAAAAAAGATCTGGAGGTTAAATCGTTTTTTTCTGATCAGGAAGCCGAATATATATTCAGCCCGGCACAATGCTGTCGTCATGGCACCGACAGCACCAGACACGATAACGTGGTGATCATCATCTGTGAGAGTTTGTCGGCAGAGCACATGGGACAATTAAACAATCAACGGCCATCATACACCCCCTTTCTCGATTCACTCAGTCAGCATGCCCTGCTTTTCGATAACATGTATGCCAATGGAAAAAAAAGTCTTGAAGGAATCCCTGCCGTTTTAAGTGGTTTACCTGCATTGATGCAGAACCCCTTCGTGACATCTATGTACGCTGGCAACAGAATCGATGGCGTGGGTCGTCTGCTGTCAAATCATGGCTACTCAAGTGCATTTTTTCATGGCGGGGAAAATGGCACCATGAACTTCGACGGATTCGCATCAGCTGCCGGTTATAAAAAATATTATGGAAAAAACGAATACCCTGGCCCTGAAAGCGACTTTGATGGACGTTGGGGCATCTTCGATGAACCATGGCTGCAGTTTACTGCCTCGACACTTAACTCAATGAAAGAACCTTTTACTGCATGCATCTTCACTTTATCTGCACATCACCCCTACACCATTCCGCAGGAACACAAGGGACGTTTTCCTGTAGGTGAGAAACCCATTCTGGAAACAATGGCTTATGCCGATTATGCCTTATCACAATTCTTCAAAACTGTTTCAAAAAAGCCATGGTATCATCACACCTTGTTTATTATCACAGCTGATCATACAAGCGAACTCTATTCCGATGATTTCAGACGGTTTCCTAATAACTACACTATACCAATGATTTGGTTTCATCCGGGCGATTCAAGCCTGCGCGGACGGTCAGGCGAAATTTGCCAACAAACCGATATTCTGCCCTCCATTGCCGATTATTTAATGCTTCCCGACAGCGTCTTTTCCTTTGGTCAAAGCGTCTTCGAGAAGAACAAGACACGTTTTGCTGTTATGATGAATGAAACTGTGTACCAAATTGTGCTTCAGGGGAATGTGTTTTTTGAAACCGACTTCGAATCATACCGTCGATTTACACCATACCGCGACTGCAGAACACAAACAGGAAGTAAGGCAATAGCTCCTTCAGAAGAAGAGGCGGTCATGCTGCTAAAGGCAGTTGTACAACAATTCAATAACAGAACCATACACAACCGTCTAACAAAATGATCAAAGACAAAAAGTCGCTTGTGGTGGTAAATCCGGTAGCCGGTCGCAGGACAAAAGTGAATCTTGAAAAGGAGATCAGAATTTGGCTTGATTCAAATTCAACCAGAGCTGACATGGTTTTCACACAAGCGCATGGACATGCGTTTTCGCTGGTAAAAGAACATTTGGCTTCAAGCTTCAATCACTTTGTTGCGGTTGGTGGCGACGGAACAGTGAATGAAATGGCAGCAGCTCTGTACGATGTGCCCGGAGCCAGCTTAGCTATTGTTCCGGCAGGAAGCGGAAACGGCCTTGCCAGACACCTTGGCATTCCTTCCAACGTCCAAAAAGCATTGCAGGTTGCCTACGGCGACAAAACCTTAAAAACAGATGTGGTGTTGTGGAACGGCCGTCCATTTTTCAGTGTGGCAGGCACAGGGTTCGACGCCCATGTCGCCAGGTTATTTGCCGGCATGAAAGGCCGCGGAATGCGCAACTACGTACGTGCGGTTTTGAAGAGCTTTCCACGATATCAACCAGGGAAATATCGCATCAGCATAGCAAATGAAACATTCGAAACCAGGGCGCTTATGATCACGGTGGCCAATTCGAACCAATTTGGCAACAACACTTCGCTGGCGCCCGATGCCAGCCTGACCGACGGCGCCTTTGATCTATGCATCATGCAAAAGCCGCCATTGTTGCGCTCGGTCATTGTTTCGCCACTTCTTTTTCTGAAAAAAATGCACAAAACCCGCTGGCTGAACATTGTCCGATGCAGCGAAGCCACCATAGAACGCTTGCAAACAGAGCCCATTCACATCGATGGCGAACCCATCGCTAGCGACGAAAACACCATATTGCTGAAACTGATTCCAGCAGCATTAAACATACACGTCAAACCCTGAATCATGAGCAAACAGAAACTTAGCGGATTCGGAGAACTTAAAAACCTGGTTTACAGCACCAATCAGGATTTAAACCAACAACTCAGTCAACATCAACCCGAAGAAACCCCAGCAATCCCGGCATCGCAGCAAAATCTTCGCGTATGGATCGAAAAGAACCACCGTGGTGGTAAAATTGCTACCATTGTCCGTGGTTTCGAAGGCAGCGACAAAGCGCTGAAAGAGCTGGGGAAAAAACTAAAAAATCATTGTGGCACAGGTGGCTCTGAAAAGGATGGCGAAATAATTCTTCAGGGAAATATGGCCGATAAGGTGCTTGTTTTTTTAAAAAACCTGGGTTTTCAGGTTAAAAGAGCCGGAGGCTGATTCATATGCTGAACTTCCTGCTCATTGCATCGTTTCAGGCTTGCTTCATTGCATTACTTATTCTTTTTAAAAGAAAAAAGAACAGGGCCGATCATGTCCTTTTCACTATTTTTTTGGTGTATGCCATTACCATCGGTTTGAGCTATGCTGAAATTTACAACCGCACCCATGGTTACCCCTATCCGCTTCTGATGAGTGTTTCGGTTCCATTTCTTTTTCTACATGCCCCTTTGCTCTGGTTTTATGTGATGCGGCTTACGAAACACACATTCAGGTTTAAACCGGTTCATGCCCTTCACCTGATCCCTTTCATGCTCTCCTGGTTTGTTTTCTGGCAAATATCCTACCGGCTACCACAAAGCGAACGCATCATCATGGATGCCCAGGCCACATTTCAGCAGGAACTCTCCTACCCTGTTTTTTTAATGACCATTGCACTGTCAACACTGATTTATTATACACTGGCGCTGTTCAGACTCAGGTGCTACCGCAAACAGTTGCGCGAATTTCTGTCCGAAACCGGTCCGGCCGAGTTGAAATGGCTCAGATTATTCTTATGGCTGGCGCTGGTAAGCCATATGAGCATCAGCCTATTATATATTGCCGACTTCTGGCTCAAACTCATGGATTACAACACCCTACAGCTGGCCGGATTCATTGTGGCATCCGTTTATACCCTGTCTCTAGGCTTTTTTGGATTCCGTCAGGGCGATGTGTTTGTATCAGAACGAAAAGCTGCTTCAATAAGTCAAAGCAAATTGGAAAACGATGAACCTTTGCCCGACGAAGATGAAATGTTTATTCATACGCTGCTCAACCTGATGAAAACAACACAGATTTTCAGACAACAGGAACTTACCCTGGCCGAGCTGGCCGATGCCTGTCAGGTTACGCCTGAATACCTTTCGGGCATTCTGAACAATCGGCTTAAGTCGTCGTTTTTCGACTTTGTGAACCGCTATCGGGTCGAAGCCTTCCAAAGCGACTGTCTGAAACCCGAAAACAAATCTTTCACATTGCTGGCCATTGCCTACGATTGCGGGTTTAACAGCAAGGCGACCTTCAACAGGGTGTTTAAGCAAGTGTCCGGAATCACCCCGGGAGCCTATGTCAATACAAAAACCCATAACACTGAATA
>CAZLHV010000137.1:0-8527 GCA_964559205.1 uncultured Bacteroidaceae bacterium | reverse complement strand
ATGAATCAGCAGAAGAACAGGCAGGTATGGGCCAAGTCTCGAACGAAGATGTGCGAGAGCTTTGCTCATTTGAGCTTCAACAGTTTTAACTGAAATATGCAGAGTATCAGCAATTTGCTGGTATTTTAAATTTTCAGTACGGCTTAACAGAAATACCTCACGGCACTTTTCGGGCAATTCGCTGATAGCCTCATCAATTTTTTGTTTAAGCTCTTTTCCAAGCAATGCGGAATCAGCACTTTGAGAACCCGAGTCAATTAATTCTTCAAATTCAACAATGTTCTTATCGAATTTTTTATTGTCGCGCAAATAATTGAGTGACCTTGAATAAACGGCTGAGGTTAGGTACGACTTTGGATTTCTGGCAGTATCGATGCTGTTGCGTTTTTCCCATAACATGATGAACGCATCCTGAACAATGCCACGCGCTGTTTCAAAATCCTTCACATACTTCATTGAAAAATGAACCAAACCTTTGAAATCCTTACGAAACAACTCTTCAAATGAGCTTTTGCTTAGAGATTGGGTAATATGAACAGCAGATCCTTCCAAAAAAACAGAAATTAAAGTTCAAATATATACAATCCGGATAAATTAAGCAAAGAAAAGTTAGAAAATGAAAAAGCCGCTGAAAAAGCGGCTGTTAAATCAATATTCATCTTCATTAAAGAAAAAATCATCCTTGGTTGGATAATCGGGCCACAGATCCTCGATGCTTTCAAACACTTCTTCTTCGTCCTCAATCTCCTTGAGGTTATCAATCAATTCCATGGGTGCACCGGAGCGAATGGCAAAATCAATCAGCTCTTCCTTTGTGGCAGGCCATGGCGCATCTTCAAGTTTGGAAGCCAGTTCTAAAGTCCAATACATAAAAACCTCCCGTTTAGTTGCAAAAATCAGTTAACTGAAACGAAAAAACAAGTTTTTCGACCATCTTAGACACTTTGTCCAAAAAAGTCGGCAAATATACTAAAAAATGAACTGAAAAATCATTGTAACAAAAATTTTAAAACGACCCCAATGATCATCATGTTTAGTTCTTTTCACCGCTTTTTGTCCATCATCAATTCCAGAACGGATAAATATTTCGATTTATTGGCCTCCACTGAATAAAATTTTTCAACGTCGCTCCTGGCGTTACGCCCCAGAATCTCCCTAAGCGAACGATCGCTCCAAAGCTTGACGATCGAATCAGACCATGATAAATGATGATCAACCCCGGCCAAAAGCCCGTTTTCCCCATGCCTGAATGTGTCAAGGTTTGTCCCGATCCCCGTGGCAATGACCGGCAGCCCGGCAGCCATATACAATAAGGCCTTCCCTCCGCGCTTACCATACACCCAGGGCTCGTCAGTAAGCGGATATAGACCTATGTCCATCTCAAGCAACAAATCCGACTCAGATTCTGCCGTCCACCGACGAACAGAGATAGGAATGTCAGGATTGTCGAAGCGGAAATCGGGATCACCCACCACCAAAACCCTGAAAGGGAACAAGCCGCTCTGTAGCAATGTCTTAAAAGCAGGCTCGATGGCTTTAAGATATTTCGACGTGCTGTGCGAACCCGAATAACCAAGTACCAACTCATGCCTGATGTCATAGTCCTTCTTGTATGGAAAATCAGACACATTGAGCGTAGTGGGAATGTCGCTCACATGTTGATTATGATGGCGGGCAAACGATTCAAGGGCAGGCGTGCTGGTGATCACATGATCGGCCAAACGCATGAGCAAAATCATTTTCCTCCGGCCTTTAATGGTCTTCAGCGCCTTGTTTGCCTGACTTGAATGTCCGAGATATACCATGTCGTCAATATCATATACCACGCTGCGTGCAAGTTTACATGTCAGCCATTCAAAAAATGGAAAGCCAATAGGAGTAACCCATAAATGAATATACACAATGTCGAAACGTCTGATGCGTATAATATCAAGAAAACGTTTAAAATAACCCGTCAGAGTGAACCATATCTTCGCAAGCCAGAACCCTTTTTTGTAAATAATCGACCAAAACCGACGATTAACAAAAGGAGAAACAACAACCTCGTAACCCGATTCTCGGAAGACAGCAAAATACTGTTCATACTTCAGCCGCTGGCTTGGAGCACAGTTCTCAGGATAAGGACAAATAACAAGAATACGTTTCAACCCTTGGATTATTATCAGACAAAAGTAAGCAAATGAGGTCAGGCAACAGCAATATAACCGCCAGTTTTTTTACTGCCCTTCCTGATGATAAGTCCCAGCTTGAGCAAAACCCTCACATGCCTGTCAATCGAACCAAAAGGAATGCCGAGCATCGACGATAGATTCTTGGCCATGAGACCGGGATTGGCCACAATGGTGTGATAAACCAAAAGCTGAGGTTTGTTCAAATGAGATAATTGGGTTGTATCGGGCATTTTGGGTTTTGTGATTTTGTATTTTACCAAAGACACGTCATTGGCCGTATGCGGAATTTCGTTATCAGATGGATACTCATATTGCTTCTTTCTAAAAGTAACCACAAAAGAATCCCCTACATGTTCCATTGTGACATTCATTCCGCCATGCCTTTTCGACTCATCCAAAATTCTTGAAAGTCCCGAACCCCATGATTCGATTAAACCACAGCCATAGAAAATTTCTGCGATTTTTATGTTTCCGGGAACCGATCTGTGCTCACGAATCATTTGCTCGGGGGTAAGGTCTCTGGGAAGCTTACCAGGGCTGCAAATTTCAAGCCTGTCATCAAAAATTCGGATGTGAATCTGACTTTTATGCGTGTAATCGCGGTGCACAATAGCATTGACAATCGCCTCTCTAAGTGCATCGAGCGGATACTCCCACTTTTCGACCCTCTGGGCATGGCCATTGAACTCAACACCCATTCTGATATTCCTTCTGATGAAAGCCATTGCCTGATCAGCAATAGCCAGTAAGCCATCATCGAGTAAGGCCATATCGATAATAGTCACCATGTTGTTGCCTTTGAATCTGCCAACTTTTACCCCGGCATGATAATAATGGGTGTTTTTGTCGGTAAAACAAAGATAGGCGGCATTGAGCAGTTTCCCACGGACAACAAGCCTGAGTGTTTTCATGAAATCGCTCACGTCGAAATCTTTTTTTTTCTCTGCAACAATTTGTAAAACACGCGGACTCACTACAAATTCCGTCAATGGCATCTCGCTGAGTCTGTTGTCAAAGTCGGGTTGTTTGTATTTTAAAATCATTTCTCTTATTTCTGCCGCACTAAGCTTGACGTTGGCTTTGCCAACCCTGATCATTGCATGACCGGATACGAATACTGGTTTCTGCTCCGACTCTTGCACACTAATGATGCATATTTCGTATGGGCCATGGGTTTTCATGGCTATTGATGGGTAAATCACAGGATCTAGTCTGTCTTTGATTTTCGTTGTTAACTGCTCAATCGTGTTTTTTCCTATCGACAGCTTTACGGGATCTCCCTGGTCGTTAATGCCTACCATTACACTTCCTCCTCTGCGATTTGCAAAGGCGCAAAGGGTTTCGATGATTTCCTTTTCTTCAGCAAAACTTGTTTTAAATTCTAATTCTTCGCTTTCTTCCATGATTTTAATTCGTCAAAATAATTCCACAAATATACAACATTTTTTCAATTATTCCACAAATACCCTAACAATTAACAATATAAAAACAATAATTCGTCATTAACTCGTCAATGAATGTGGAATTATTAATGAATAAAGCATGTTGTGACGAATTAAAATGACGAGATAAATGCTGAATTATGTGTGTGGTGATGGATTTAATTTTTGCATTATCTTTTCTAATCTGATGCCGATATTCTGATTTTTATGTATGTTTGAAGAAAAAAATGAAGGGCTGGTTGTGTTTATTTATTGTTTTGTGGTCGGGAGCTTTGCTTGCTCAGCACCATAAATCAATTCATCAGATTGATGCTGAACAGTATTTTTCAGAAAGAGGATTTGATTCTGCATCTGTGGATATGCCAAAGTCTGCGAGGAACAGCAGTTGCACGCTAAACCGAAGGGTTTTCGGTTGGCATCCATCCTGGGTTGGCAGTTCTGTAGCAAATAACTATCAATGGAATCTGCTTTCTGATTTATGCTATTTTAATTACGAATTCAATGCAGCTACGGGAGCGATCACTGCAACAAATGGTTTTTTGACTTCGCCGGTGATTGATTCGGCTCAGGCGCATGGCACACGTGTTCACCTGTGTGTAACGATGTTCGATTCGGGCGACCATACAACTTTTTTTACCAGCCCTACAGCTCAGACGAATCTGATTACGAACCTGATTAATGCTGTTCAGTCGCGCAATGCCGATGGGATCAATCTCGATTTTGAAGGGGTAAGCAGCTCGCATAAAACAGCCCTCACTGCATTCGTGATTCGTATTTGTGATTCGCTGCATACGCGAATTCCCGGTGCAGAACTCACCATCGCAATGCCTGCGGTTGACTGGGGTGGCACCTGGGATATTCCAGCTTTGAATCCTTATGTTGATTTGTTTATTTTTATGGGCTATGACTATTACTATGGTGGAAGTGGCACAGCCGGCCCGACAGACCCATTGTATAATTTTCAAACTGCATACAATTATACGCTGTCAAAAACAATTACATATTATTTAAATGCAGGAATGACTCCTTCAAAACTGTTAATGGGGGTGCCATATTATGGTTTCGAATGGCAAACTGCATCACTCAGTGTGCCATCTTCCACTAGCGCCACAGGAAATTCGAGAACGTATAAAACCATCCGGCAGAATTCATCAGGAAACTACTCTGCAGGCAACAGAGGATGGGATGCCAATAGTCTGTCTTCATACTGGACATATGCCTCTGGTGGTCTGAATTATCAGGCCTGGGTTACTGATGCCGAGGCCATGAATCACCGATTCGACATCGTTAATATTCGTGACATTGGCGGAATTGGAATATGGGCACTGGCATACGATGATGGATATACTGATTTCTGGAATTTGATCGCTGACAAATTCAGTACTTGCGCCATAGTGCCTTGCACTGATACGATTTGGGATATGGGAGGACCAGCAAGACCTCATTATGCAAACGAAGATTATATTTACACCATTCAGCCTGCAGGTGCAACGGGGCTGAGCCTTAGCTTCACTGATTTTAACCTCGAAGCAGGGTATGATTCTCTCTATATTTACGACGGAACATCGACCGCCGCTCCTCTAATAGGTGGGTACAGCGGCACCAATTCTCCCGGAACAATTGATGCTACAGGAAATGCACTCACATTGAAATTTTTCAGCGATGGTGCAACACAAAATGCAGGTTATAAAGCAGTATGGATATGTTCAACCGACAATGTTGTGCCGACAACCGTAATCAATGCTCCTGCCGGATGGCAGACCGACGATTTTTTAGTATCATTTTCCGATGCAGATAATCAGGCAGTGAAAACATCGTTCTGGCAGGTGCTGAACCACAACGGAAGCGACTGGAAAGGAAATTGCGATGTAGGATTTTTAAATGAAAACTACAATACGGCATTACCAGCTGACTGGACAAGCTATCTGGGAACCTGGGTTTGGGATAGCGGACATCTTCTGCAGACAGATTCATTGCTGGGTAACACCAATTTGGCTATTCCCGTAGTGCAGGACAGCAATCACGTTTGGCTATATCATTGGCAAATGCAGTTCGGCTCAGCCGATGCCACCAACAACAGGCGAATGGGAATTCATTATTTCTGCAGTGATGTTTCACAAAGCAACCGCGAGAATAATTATATGGCCTATTTCAGGCTTGATAATCAAAGAGTGCAGCTGTATGAATACGTGAACAACACCTATAGCCTCATGACCGATGTGGCATATCCCTTTGCTCAAAATGTGTGGTACGACGCAAAGGTGCTTTATGATCCTGTAACTGGATATAATGCTGCATGGATCAACGATTCTCTGGTTTCAGCGTGGACCGATCCAAGTCCGCTGAAATCCGGGAGCGGATTTTCGTTGCGTGTGGGAAACAGCAAGGCTTGGTATGATGATGTTAAAATGTATCGGAGTCGTTCAGCAAGCGAAGTGGTGTCGGTTGGTTCAGACTCGCTCGATATGATTCAATGGTCGAACTTCAGTCCGGCCAATCCTGCGTGTAGAATTAAATCCGTGGTGCTTGACGAGGCTGATTTGTTTTCAGCTATTGAAGGCTCCGATGTTAATGTCGATTATACAATCCCACTGGCTCCGGCATGGATTCATGACAACGATTTTGGAGGAGGAGACCTCGATACGCTTTATTACTCGGGAATCGCATCTGCAATGGCCCTTTGTGCGCAGGGCAGCGATGTCAACAGTGGCATCGCGAGTTATTATTTTGGATACGGGTTTGAATGTGGCAGTGACAGCCTGAGTGCATTTGTTCAGGAAAGCGACACTTCGTCGGTGCTAGGCATGTTCTTATCTGATGGGCAATATTTCACGTATGTATATGTAGTGAATGGAGCAGGGCTACATTCTAATACGGTGTGCTCCGATGGAATTCAGGTGATTCAGTTAACCAACATAACCGAATCTGGTAGCCGGATCATCGTTTTTCCGAATCCCGCCAGCAAGTTTATTACCGTTCAGGGGATTAGTGAGCCTTTGATTGAATTCGTAGTTTTGTCGACTGACGGACGCCTGGTGAAGCGAATTGAGCCAGTGGAACAACAGCCTTACACATTCTCTGTGACCGATCTTAGCCCGGGTATTTATATTTTGAAAATCAACCAGACGTATACCCCGTTTGTGAGGGATTGAGTTTGTGCCATCCAACTTTTTATCGATCAAATTGTCTAAGAAAAAGAAAATCATCATCGACATGAAAAAATATATACTTTTTGTTTTGGCCTTTTTTGTTGCAACAGGATTGCTTTTTGCACAGAATGAGCGCCCACAGTGGCAGGACGGAAAAATTTGGGTGAAGGTTAAGGCCGATTACCCCCGTTATCAACATTTGTCATTCGATGGAACTGTGCTCGATGATCCTGAAAATTTGCCGTTCTACACATTGGCATTTCTCGAAAAATACATTGATGACTATCAGATTGTAAAACTTGCCAGACCATTTCATACAGCGAAGAATTTTGAGCCATTGGAAAATCTCTATCAGATTGATTTCCAAAATGTGTTATCAACAGATCTTTTGCTGAAATTGTTATCGGCTGAACCTGCGGTTGAATATGCTGAAAAGGTCCCCGTTTATTATATTGATGTGGTTACCCCAAACGACCCATATTATACATCTACCTATGCCTGGGGTTTGTACAAGATTAATGCAGGGACAGCCTGGGATTACTCTACAGGTAGTACTGCAGTAAGTGTGGCTGTTGTTGATAACGCTATAGAAATCACCCATAGCGATTTAACAGCAAATATTTGGGTTAATACCGGCGAAATTGCGTCGAACGGAATCGATGATGATGGAAATGGATATGTTGACGATCGCAACGGATATGATGTAGCCGATGATGACAACAACCCAAATCCTCCCAATACGAGTTTCGATCATGGGACTCATGTTGCAGGCACTGTTGGGGCAAGATCAAATAATGGCACCGGAGTAGCCAGTATTGGATACAATATTAAAGTGATGCCGGTGAAAGCTACGGCTAATTCATCCAGTCCGACATCAGTTACCAACGGTTATGATGGAATTTTATATGCAGCTAATTCAGGAGCTGATGTGATTAATATGTCATGGGGTGGTACAAGCTATTCAACTACAGGGCAAAATGTAATTACATATGCGCACAATCAGGGTTGCGTTTTGGTTGCTGCTGCAGGTAACGATGATGTTAGCACACCGCATTACCCTTCATCGTACACATATGTAATCAGTGTCGCAAGCACTACCAGTACCGATGCAAAGTCCTCATTTTCTAACTACGGAACCGATATCGATGTATCAGCACCAGGAAGTTCAATCTACAGCACCTTGCCAGGGAACACCTATGGATATATGTCCGGGACCTCAATGGCGAGTCCTTTGGTTGCCGGTCTTTGTGGTTTGATGCTCTCGCTAAATCCTGCACTGACTCCTGCCGATATCGAAAATTGTCTTGAAAGCTCCTGTGTGAATATTGACGCACAAAACCCATCATACGTTGGTGATCTTGGCGCGGGCCGAATCAATGCGCAGGCTGCCATGTCTTGTGTTTCATCCACATTAAACTGGGCGCCACAAGCCGATTTCACTTCAAATGTTACCACCGTTTCAGCCGGAGGCAGCGTGCTGTTCACCGACCTTAGCATATACAATCCAACCACATGGACATGGACTTTTTCCGGAGGCTCTCCGGCCAGTTACAATGGACAGAATCCGCCTGCTGTAACCTATACAACCCCAGGTACTTACAATGTATCACTTTATGTGAGTAACGCCAACGGCAATGATACAGAATTGAAAACGGGATATATTACGGTGCTGGCTGCCTCTAGTTGCGATACCATTACCAATACAAGATCAACCGACAATATTTACATCCGTTCGTTTGGTGCAAGTGGTTACCTGGGAGGACAT
>CAZLHV010000136.1:0-8718 GCA_964559205.1 uncultured Bacteroidaceae bacterium | reverse complement strand
AACTTTCTGCCATCATTTTTAAATCGTCCATGCGGTCAATGCCAAAAGTCCTGAACTCCTCTATTTTTTTCGGAATTCCAACCAGATACCATCGATTCTGATATTCTTTCAATAAATAGGGCGCTACCTCAAACGTTGTGGTTTTGCCGGTACCAAAATTCTCATGCTTAAAGCGAATCATTTTTTTTAAACGTATGGCCTGCAGAATGATTTTTAAATGTTCGGTTCCGCGCAGCCGCCCCTGCGAATCAAAAACAATATGCTTTAGCGCTAGCTTACTATCGCGCAGACTATCAGAAAGGATGCCGGCTGTGCTGATTATTTCAAAAAAGCGCATGGTGGTTTCAAAATCGGGCGAAAGTTCGTAATCGATGTAGTATCCGCCCAAAGTGCGATTGTACATGATTTCAATGCCAAATTCATTACGAATCTGCTCGATATCGCGCTGCATGGTTCGTGTCGAAATCTCGAATCCGGAATCATGCAGATACGATTTAATTTCATTAAAAGCCGGATGCTGATTGTTGCCAATTTTTTGGAGTAGCAAAAGCCAGCGATGTAAGGTGCCTTGATATGACATGGTTCTTCGTTAGATATTTTGTAAATGTAAGAATTGTTTCAAATACTACATGCGATGTGTAGGTGATAAAAACATTGAGATTGTAGAAAAATTTATCAGGATGCGTTTGAGTTGAGATAAAGAAATTTATTTTGTGTTCTGGCGTAACGGATCAAAAGCCATTGTATCGTTAAAACGTTTGTTTTTATTAAATGAAAAGCAACTTTATTTGGATTGTTTTGCTAACTTTGGGATGAAAACACAGCTAAAACGGAATCGTAAAACTGTTGGGAGGCTTGAAACATGAATAAGATTAAACCGGAACTTTCCAGTTCTTTTGTTCAGGATATTAAAACCATTATTGGGCAAGCCCGAACCAATGCTGTACGCAGTGTTGAATTCCATCGTGTGGAAATGTATTGGAAAATGGGTGAGCGTATTTTTAATGAAGAACAACAAGGAAAAGAAAGAGCCGACTATGGCGCCTATTTAATACGCGATTTGGCTGAGCAGTTGGAACCGGAGTTTGGCAGTGGTTTTTCGCATCGCCAGTTGGAGCGTTGCCGACAGTTTTACCGCACTTTTCCAATTACGTCCGCACTGCGGACGCAATTCAATTGGTCTCAATATAAGTTGCTTATAAGCATTGACGATAAAGACAAAAGAGAGTATTACGAACTCGAAGCTGTAAAAAATGCTTGGACGGGCCGCGAGCTGGAACGACAAATAAACTCTATCTGCCCTCCGAAAGCCAATTGCTGCACGAGCTTAAGAAAGAGCTGGAGGATTTGGGCGCCGACACCCATTCCGCTTCAACAAATTCAAATCCATAAAAGGAAAAATGGCCACAATAAGCAACATCAACACGTCAGCTTAATTCTCGCACAACCTCATCAATGGCTGTGTAGCTGATGTTTTTCAAGTAAAATTTATCAGGATGCGTTTGAGTTGAAGTAATCCCAAATTATTTCCTGCTATATTTGTTTTTCAAATCCTCTCATGAAAACCAGCCTCCGCGATCGATTTGTTTTGTTTTTGTCGCTAACGGGAATAACGATTATTGCCGTGATCGGGTTGCTGACCTATCGCATTGCACGCGACTCGGTGCTCGACCGCACCTTTGCACAGCTAAAAACGGTACGCAATGCACGTAAGTTTCAGCTGGAGCAATACTTTCGTGACCGCGTGTCGGAAGCGGCACAGCTGGGTCGTTCGCAGGAGTTGCACAATGTGATTGAGAATCTTGACCGCAAGCAGCAACCGATGTCGCCTGGAGACACCCTGCCCGATGCCGACAGTTATATTTTTTCGGCTGTATTTGACAGGCCGAGCAACCACGAGTTGGTGTTAGCCACTGATAGTGGCGGAGGTTATGTCATTACCCGTGGCAGCGACGGACGTATGAAAGCCGAAGCATACAGCTCTGACCAACACAATGGCTTCAGCGATGCCGCAGCCACCTGTATCAGAGAACAAACACCGCAGATACACGATTATATCCAACGGGACAGTTTGCCGTTATTGTATGTTTTTGCACCTGTTTTTCGAAACGGAAAAGCAGATGGAGCTCTCGGGCTGGGCATTTCGGCCGATGCCCTCAACAGCATTTTGCTTGAACAGAACGATGAAAACGGCCTGGGATATAGCGGAGAAGTGTATGTGATTGGAAGCGACTTTTTCATGCGCAGTCAGTCGAGGTTTATTCCCTCATCGGTCATGCAAACCCGTGTCAGCACGCAGCCATCGGGCCAGGTTTTTCAGGAGGGCGAAGGCAGTATGATTGCAAGGGATTACAGGGATATTCCAGTGTTAAGCAGTTTCAGCAGGATGAACACCAGTGGGCTTAACTGGGCCATTCTGGCAGAGATTGATGAAAAAGAAGCCCTTGAGCCGCTGAACCGCTTGCGCAATGCCATTTTACTAATCAGTGTTGGCATTATCTTTCTTCTCGTTTTTCTTTCCTTCTGGCTCTCACGCTTTTTCACACGCCCGCTCCTGAAATTAAAGACCGCTGTATCGCAGCTTGGCACCGGAAAACTGGGCGTTCAGGTCGAATACAGCGGCAGCGATGAGCTGGGTGAACTGGCAGCAGCATTCAACAATATGTCGGAGCGACTTCGCGAACAACGCGAAGAAATTGCCACGCGCGAGCGGCAACTCGAAAACGAACGACGGCAAAGAATTTTATCATTCATTGATGGCGAAGAGAAAGAGCGGCAACGTTTGTCGCGTGAGTTGCACGATGGCATCGGACAAATTTTCGTGGCCACAAGGTTTCATCTCGAAAGCCTGCTCCAAAACAATGAATTAAGCTTACACCCATCGCTCAGCGCGTCGCATAAGCTTGTGAATCAGGGCATCGCTGAAATCAGAAAAATGTCGAACGGACTTGCCCCGGCGGTATTGTCGGAGTTAGGGCTGGCGAGTGCACTTCGCAGTTTGTGTCATCAAATGGAAGAAAGCTCAGGGATTAGCATTGAAGCTGACATTCATGATCCCGAAAAGCCGCTGCGCGACATGGAATCGACCCACCTGTACCGCATTGCACAGGAGTCGCTCAGCAACGCTGTAAAACACAGCAAAGCCGAAACCATTAAGCTCAGTCTCGAGTCTGAAAAAGGAAAACTGATGTTGATCATCAGCGACAATGGATGCGGTTTCAGCAACGACGACGCCCGTATGCAGCACGGACAAGGACTTGCGAATATCCGCGAGCGCGCAAGGCTCATCAATGCCTGTCTGAAAATTGATTCAGAAAAGGAATGTGGTACACGCATCAGTTTAACATATCATACCAAATGCGATGAGTAACAGAATTAACATCATGCTTGCCGACGACCACGACATTGTACGCGATGGCGTCAAGGCCATTCTGTCGGGTAGTTCGGATCTGGAAGTCATTGCCGAAGCCAGTTCGGCAAAAGAAGTGCTGGACATGCTGCACCATGTTTTTCCCGATGTGCTTGTGCTCGATATCTCCCTGCCCGATCAATCAGGTATTGAATTGCTTCCGATTATTTTAAAGCTGAAGCCCATGCTTCCAGTATTGATTCTGTCGATGCACAACAACGAAGAGTATATTATCAGCGCCATTAAAGCAGGAGCAAAAGGCTATCTGCCCAAAAACATTCCTGCGCGCGAACTGACCGATGCCATACGCCGACTGCATGCAGGCGAGGAATATTTTGGCGAAGCCATTTCGGAAGTGCTGCGTAAAGCTTTGATGCGCAAACTTGAAAAGGAAGAAAAGCCCGATCCTGCCACCGAACCATTGTCACAACGCGAAAAAGAAGTGTTGCAACTGTATTGCGAAGGACTGACCAATCAGGAAATAGCAGACAGGCTTTTTATCAGCATCCGCACGGTAGAAACCCACAAAACGCACATCATGCAAAAACTGGAGCTGCGCACCACCGTAGAGCTTGTAAAATATGCCATTCGGAACAAAATTATTGAAGTGTAAATTGGCCTCCGGTAGTTGATTATTTATCGCTTCAATGATGCAATGAATCTTTCACACCAGCTTCAACACGAATATTCAGAAAGTTTTCTTTCGGAGGAATCGGACAGGAATACTTGTGATTATAGGCGCAGTAAGGGTTATAGGCCTTATTGAAATCGAGCGTGTACACACTGTCTTTCTGAATGCGGCAATCCATAAAGCGTCCGCTAATATACGTCTCGTCTCCGTTGGTCAGATCGTTGAACGGAAGAAAAAGATAATCGGCATATTCATCAGTAGTGAGCACTTCCACCCGTTGATAAGCAGGAAGAGAAAATAATTGTCCCTTTATTTCAAAATGAAAAACACCATATTGACGATAGGTCGGTGTCTTCGTTCCGCTGGTTTTCATGATGAATGGCTCTGCGTCAGGGGTTAATACCAGAACGGCACTCACGCAGAAATCGGCATTGGGTGGAAAAAACGACAATGAAACAAATGCTGCACGGTCTTCGGGCGTCAGGGGCGACGTTGCCGAATCGGCATATTCACGATTCATTTCCTGCTGCCATTCAATCACGCCGTTGTACCAAACGCTGTCGGTCTGCGCCAGCGCAGAAGAGAAAAGATAAAAAGAAAAAGATAAAAGGAAGACCAGGCGGGGCATGGGGAAACATTTTTGCAAAGATAACACATATAGGCATGCCTGTTTCATCTGAAAATACCGGGTCTTCGGCAAATTCGTTTAATGAAGTAGTAATGCAATCGAACACCAGCATAGAAACAAATACCCGATGGCTCGGATAAATCAGTCGCCATGGTTTCGAACAGCTCCACGCCAAACGAATGATGGTTGCTCAGGATAATTCCGGAGCTCAGAGAGAATGATTCATATCCGCTGTTTTTCTGTATGGGCAGCATATATTTGAACTCGGTCATGAACGTGATTTTTTCTCCGTCATATGGAAACAGGCGCAGGAAGCCGCCCATACGCCACTGCTGTTCATTTGCTGAAAAGTCAACTGCGAATCCATGTGTTTCCCATTTGTAATTGTCGCCAAATTGAAATGTAGTCAACTGCGAATCTGTGTCTTTTAAATCAAACTGATGCGAAAGCGATATATCGGCTTGGAGATTAATTGTTGCGCGTCGTCCCATTCTATAGCATGTTCCATGACGACGTACTGACTGTGCTTCTGTGTCATTCCCACGCAAAATCAGCCACAATACGCCAATGAAGAGTTTTATACGAATGATATGCTGTCCGAATTTTTTCATGTTTTTATTTTCCTTTGACTGCAAAATAAATATGCACTCTGAATCCGGTATATGTACTGAATTTTACTGGTCCGGTAGCATCGGTAACAAAACGCTGATAAATTTCAAATCCGGCCAAAGACCGCTCACTGACTATAAGTCCAACAGAAGCGCCCAATAAATCTTTCTGCTGCTTGCTGAAAGGAAATAAATAATTCACTTCTGTCATTATTGAAAGTTTCCGGTATTCCCTCTCAAACGGAAAAAATCTGAAATAAGGACCTATCATAGATTCTGTGTTTTTTCCATGCAATATGGTTTCACATCCGGCCGTCATGTTTTTATAATTGATTCCTGCCTGCAGAGAGGTGATGCCATGATTGAATGAAGGTTGCGGATACTGTCGGGCTGCAGATAAATCGAAGCCAATGACAAATGCACCAGGCGGCTTGAACTGATAACAGGTCGATTTGAGTTCAATCTGCTGCGCCCGCGCTTGTGTATTTCCGCGCAGCATCAGCCACAATATGCCGAGGAGGAGTTTTTGTTTTCTGATAAGGCGGAATACACTTCTCATATTCTACTCCTTATCCTTTTTTAGGTAATAATGAAACCTTACACCTATGAAGAAGCCATTCTCTGTTGTGGAGGAGAAATTGACACAGTAATTTCCAAAAACTTCAATTCCGACTGGATAGGTATTGTCAGAAATTGTCAACCCCAATGCAAAATTTGCTTCATTTGAACTATTGTTAGAAATGCCTTTTAGAAAATTAATATCGGCAGTCAAACTAAATGGATATCTCATCGCTGGATAAAGCTTAATTGCAGGACCAACCTTTGCACTTTTGTCAGGAAATCCAATTTGAGCCTCGACGCCAAGAGAAATTAAGCCCAAATTTGCAGCCCAGCCAACGCCCGTAACCTTTTGCGTCCAATCGTTGCTTACTTTACCAAAAACTGAAATGTCATTGGCCTTATACATGTCAGGTACATGCGCAAGTGAATAACACATTTGCTCTGAAATTGTAGAGTCGTTTTGAGCTGACACACTGCTCCCCCGTAACATCAGCCACAAAACCCCTAGGAGGAGTTTTTGACGCAGCAGAAATCGAGTGATGCGGTGGGTCATTGTATTATTTTCCCTCGATAATCTGCACCGCTTTTTCGAGTACTTCGTCTCTGCCATCCATATATCCGCGAAGTGTGGGTGTAGCATAAACATCGGGCACAATGCCCACGCGCTGCGTTTCCGTTCCATCGGGATAATACACGCCAATACCTGAAATGTAAGTGCTGATGCCGCCCGGAAGAACAATCTGACTCACATTGCCATCGGCACCGGCGGTGGTGCTGCCCACCACGATTGCCACCGGCGAAACACGCAATGCCATGGCATGATACTCGGCGCTGCTTTGGGTTTGTTCGTTCACCAAAATGACAACTTTACCGTTGTAAGCACTTTTCATCCGGTTAACTTTAAGTGGTTTTGTATAGGTAAACAGGCCGGGATTCTCAATATTTCCATTTGAAAATTTGACAAATGCAGCTTTTTTAAGGTTAAAATACTGGCTGAGCGAAAAAACCATAAACTCATTCGGATAGCAACGGATGTCAATTACAATGCCTTTGGTTAATCGCAATTCTCCCATCATTTTTATCAGCTCCCTGTTGCTGGCCGTTCCAAGATAAATGTAGCCGATTTCAGGAGTCAGAAAACGCCATGTGGGCGTTGCACTTTCGCTGCCTGCATTCCCTTTGGCCATAATAGCTTCAGGGGTATGACAGGACAGACTTTGCGATGCTGTTTTGTTGTCGCGCATATAGGTTACCGTAATGCCGCGATCGTTCGAGCGGAGCAAGTAGCCCGCAATATTTCTCATTCGCGCAGCTTCGTTCGATGCAGGCACATACTTCTTCAGCCGATCGACTTTCTGCATAACCGTTTCACCGTTAATGTCAAGAATAATATCCCCGGGCCTCAGGTCTCCGCTTTTTACCAGCGATTCATTCAAATAACCGCTGATCACTGCTTTGTTTTCAATGAATGTGATTTTATAATTGGCGGAGTTACGGCCATAAAATCTGGTACTAAAATCTTCCGGCATCTTGGGATAAGCATGCGTGTCGTTGATGCGCGCAATCATTTCAAGCATGCTGAGCTGAGCTTCATATGCATCAGGCGCGGCAATGATTTTCATGATAAATTCAGCAGGAATCGCATGCCAGTCTTCACCAATCAGATGTCGGTTCGGAAAAAAATACTCAATCATGTTGTAGTATCTGAATACAGACAAAAGCCTGAATCCATCGTCGTTCCAGCTCATATCAGCATATGCTTTTTCGTTGCGGAATACAGGATTTTCAACGCCTGCTGCAAGCGAAATGTAGTAATGCTGACCACTGCGTTTCGAATTTCTGATTTTCACCAATTCGGCACTGAGTGCTGGTCCCAATAGCGTTGTGTCGGAAATCCAGCTCAGCTCAGGTGTCAGTTTTGTGTTTTTTGTGATTTTAAATTTGTTTCCTTTTCCGCTTACAGGACCCAAACGCTTTACCCATGCCAGAAGAGAGTCGTTGCGAACCGCGGGTGTTTTTGCCTCAAAATATCCGGGCAGGAATCGAAACAGCTCTGCATCCCAGTTGTATTTTCCTTCTGCAACCGCCGGATGATAATATTTAAGAAAACCCCACACCTGACACAACAAAGCAAGATTGGTTGCGTCAGCCTTTTTCAGCACAGGCAAATCAATACCACTGGCTTTTGAAAAAGAGGTGTCATTGTCAGCAATAAAAATTCTGTCTTTACGTTTGGGCGCTTTGAGATAATCTTTCCCATCCACAAGCAATTGGAAATCATCGGCCCACAAGGTTCCGCTCCCGGTCAGAATCACCCCGACATTAATCCTTTCTGCACCCTCGGGCAGCGTCACCGTGGGGGTGCTGTACTCGGCCCAGTCTCTGCTGCCTTTGATGTTCGACAAACTGTTGTTGAAATACAAATTGTTTCCTGTTCCGTCCATGCGGATAAACAATGAGGCATAGCCATCACTTACATCCATGGTTTTAATGAATGCCTTAAAAGCAAGCGTTTTTCCGGAAAAGGTAACCGGAACCGAAAACACAAAACAACCGAAATCGCCATTCACGGCATCGGCATTACGGGTGAGTTCAAGCGCATAATTTCCGCCATGTACCACCGCCGACTGAACCTGACAGGTGTAATTGCTGCCCCACAACAGACTCATGTCGGGAAGTTTGTTTCCACTGGCCGAATTCTCGAAAGTGAAATCAGCTGTTGTCTGAGCCTGCAATATACTTGCAGATATAAAAAGGAAAAAAACGGAGAAAAATCGCTTCATGATTTTTATTTCAAAGTTACAAATCCATTTCAAACCGACAGTAGATGCAGAAATTTTTGTTTTAATGCATATTGCACTGCGAGAGATGCTTTCCAATC
>CAZLHV010000135.1:0-8767 GCA_964559205.1 uncultured Bacteroidaceae bacterium | reverse complement strand
TGTCGACCTGAACAGGATCAAGAAAGGTTTTCATGCTCAACATGTGATGAATGGCTTCGCGTTGCAATTTTTCCTCCTCGGAAGTGATAGCTGATATGAATCGCGAAAGTTTGCTGGTATCGGGCTGCTCGTGACCAACTTCGGTAAAAAGACTGTCGCGGAGCAGGCGAATGTTTTCGAATATAGGCTCTACCCTGCTGCGATGTTCGATTCGCTGCTTCTGAAAGATTTCCTTTTGCTCCGGCGATAAATTGAGTTTTTCCATCAGACGGTCCGAGCAAGGCTTTCGCTGGGTATGACACGTGTCGATAGGGTGACCTGGGCGCATCCCGGGCATGTTAGGTCGTACAAGCCACAACGTGATTAATGCAGTTGTAGAAATGGTACTCACCACAGCTAGAATCCAAATCACAAGATTTTTATTCATGGAGTCCTCCTTCTTCTGAAAGGGTTGAAAGGTATAGAATTTCGGTAGTCTCGGCCATATATAAGGTGTCATTGGTTTCGATTACAGCAACGCTTTCTTGGGTTTGACGAGCATCGTAAAGCGAGCTTCCAATCAATAGTCCAAAAACAATGGCCGCAGCAGCGCTGGTGATTGAAAGCCAAAGAGGAATACTTTTTCGGGAAGTAGCTTTGCTGAATACCATCTGGTGTAGGGTAGCTATTGATTCGGTGTCAGCATCAATGTTTTCCCAAAGCATTTCGGGGCGATTAACAGCCACATGAAGCAACTGATAATAGTTGAAGCAGTATGGGCACTGATTCAGGTGCTCATGTATCAGATCAAGCCCGTTCCCTCCGGCTTGTTCTTGATCAATGATGTGCTGTACTTGTTTGCAGTTCATAATTGTGGGTTTTGACACATCAGGGATTAAAAACCTGCGCTGGTTGGAGATAATTTTTGTAATATTCGCCAAGCATCTTGCGCAAATTGGCTTTGGCTCTCACCAATAGCGATTCTACAGCCCCGACACTGGTTTCCATAATTTCGGCAATTTGTTTATATGTCAGATCTTCGTGATGAAAAAGCAGAAAAGCGGTTCGCTGGCTTTCGGGAAGTCGGTTAAGGGCACTTTCGAGTAAATGACGAAGTTCTTTTGTTTCAAGCGGTTTTTCAGGCGAGCATCCTGCACCGGCAGCAGGTTCAATTGGCAATGGTTGGTATTCGTTACTTCGTGTTTGAGCAAGATTACCATTGCGGTTTTTGCTTTTTCGCAAGAAATTCAGCGATTTGTTTACAGTAATGCGATACAGCCAGGTGCGTATCTGTGCTTCTTCTCTGAATTGGTTAATGTGGCGCCAAGCATCGAGATAGACATCCTGCATGATATCTTTTGCGTCGTCGCTGTTGTTGGTAAAACGGAAGGCAAGCCGCAGTATTTCGCGGTGAGTTTCCCCGATCAGCTGCTGGAAAGCATTCTGATTGCCTTGCTTAAGTAAACGAACGTCCATCAAGATTGTTCAATGGTCTTTTGACAATGAAAGATCGGTTTTCCTGCGCCTGAAAAAAAATATCCTTTACTGCAGTTCACGATGAAGTACCGAAACGTGTATATCGTTACCGTAGCGGATACGCAATTCTCTTTCGATTTTCGAAGCACAATACACCGACCGGTGCTGTCCGCCGGTACATCCAAACGAAATAGCCAACTGATTGAATCCTCGGCCCAGATAATTGTCGAGTGACAAACAAATTAGATCGGCACTAGCATCTATAAAATAGGATACTTCGCGTTGATCTTCCAGAAATCTGATGACATCGTCATCGAGGCCTGTCATTTTACTAAAACGCTCTTCCCGTCCAGGGTTTGGCAGGGCTCGGCAATCGAAAACAAAACCTCCGCCATGCTCGGGATGACCTGATGGGTAGCCTTTTTTGAAAGAAAATGAAGTGATCTGCACATGAAGCTTGTCGCTTACCACATGGCTTGATTCTGATTGACTGAATTTCGATGCGATGTGGTTCCACACTTTGCTAAGTTCAGGATATTCATTCTGAAAATTAATTCTTTCAAGAATACTCTTTAAGTTAGAGGCTGCCAATGGAACCGATTGAAGGAAGTGTTCCTTTTTTTCATAATAACCGCGGTAGCCATAGGCGCCAAAAGCCTGCATGATGCGTAGCAAAACGAAGTAATGAAACAAATCGCGGAATAAACCGGGCGATGCCAGTTGTCGTTTATCGAGTTGCTGACAATAGTAATCGAAAATATCTTGTCTGAAATCGTCTGACAAATTTGCTTTTGCATCGTAGAGCAATGAGGCGAGGTCATAGGGCAGGGCACCTCTTCGTCCGCCCTGATAATCGATAAACGCGAGATCGTCGTTGACCAACATAATGTTGCGGCTTTGAAAATCCCGGTAAAGGAAATAATGCGATGGAGTTTCGCTCAGCGTATCACAGTATTTAATGAAATCGTTTTCGAGTTTCTGCTCATCGAATGGCACATAAGTGAGTTTCAGGAAATAATATTTGAAATAGTTTAGATCCCACATCATGCTTGTGCGGTCGAAGGCTGCTCTTGGGAAGCTCTTGGTGTAATCAGGTGGTTCGCAAAACTGAAAATCGAGCAGGTAGTCGGCTGCTTTACGGTATAAAAGCTTTAGTCGCGTGGGATTGCTTTTCCCTTCATGCTGAAGGTAGTGATAAAGTGTTGTGTCTCCCAAATCAGTGATGAAATAAAGCGTCTCATCAGGATGGACACTCAGGACTTTTGGAACTGGTAGTCCGTGCTTGGCAAAATGTTGAGAAAACTCAATGAAAGCCCTGTTTTCCCGAACTTCGCTGTTCACCGCAGCAATAATGGTCTTTGAGTCAGAGCTGGTAAGCCGGTAGTATTTTCTGTGTGAACCCGAAGCAGGCAGGAGGGCAATTTGATTGCATGTGAAGCCAAGAGACTCTTTGGCGGTCTGTCGGATTAATTCGGAATCAATTCTTTCAGGGAATGTCATAACTTATCGTCGGGATGAATGCTTAAAACAGGAACAGGGCTGTTGTTGACCACCTGTTGTGCCGACTCGCCAAGCATGATGTTTGCCGCCCGGTTTTGTTGCTCGGTCATAATCATGAGCAGATCAGCACCGGTTTTTTCAATCACTGAGAGTAAATCGCTTGTCAGATTGACCGTCAGTTTTTCCACATTGCTCACACTGATGCCTTCGCTTTCAAGTTTCTCCTGCACTGTATCTGCCATTTGGTCAACTTTCTTTTTCAGCACGGATACATTTGTTGAATAAAGTCTGACCAATACGATTTGGGCTTGAAAAGCGCGAGCCACCGACGAGGCAAATGGAAGTTTAAGCATGGTGTCTGCGGTGCTGTCGATGGGAAGGACGATTCTTCTAATAGTGTCTGGTACAGGAAAATCCTGACGGAGCGTAAATGCAGGACATGGGGATATGGACACCACCCGGTTGGCGTTTGAACCTATCCACAATTCCTCGAAGCCACTGATGCCATGGGTGCCGATAACCACAAAGCGGCATTGATTCAGTTTTGCATATGCTGAGATTTCTTCGTACACTTTGCCTGTTCTGATTTTATACTGAATGCGGCCCTGACCAAGAATGGGCTGGTATTCGGCAATCAGTTCGGCAAACCTTTTATGAATGCTTTCTCTGAAATTTTCTCCATCACTATAAATGCTGTCAGGGTTTCGTGGTTTATCGATCCAAAGCATGGTGATCGAACAATCGAAACCCTTTGCCAGCAAGGAGGCATATTTCAGGGCATTCAATGCACCTTTCGAGAAATCAATTCCTACAGCAATTTCATTCATATCTTCAAATTTGCTGCAATATATATAAAATTGGAGGAATAAAAGGGGTAATCCTGCCTGATTTTCTTCACAGATTTTACTCGGTCAGTTTTTTATACCTGAATTTCACCGGATTATCTCCTTGTCTTTTTCTCCTGTTTTCTTCGTATTCGCTGAAACTGCCTTCGAAAAACACGACCTCTGAGTCGCCTTCAAAGGCTAGCATGTGCGTGCAAATCCGGTCGAGAAACCACCTGTCGTGACTGATCACCAAGGCACAACCCGCAAAGTTTTCAATTCCTTCTTCAAGCGCCCTTAGAGTATTAATGTCAATATCATTCGATGGTTCGTCGAGCAGAAGAACATTTGCTTCTTCTTTCAGTGTTAACGCGAGATGAAGCCTGTTTCGCTCACCACCCGATAGAACACCGCACTTTTTTTCCTGATCAGGTCCGGTGAAATTAAAGCGGCTGACATAAGCTCTGGCGTTGATATCGCGGCCACCCATTCTGATGGTTTCAGATCCGTCGGAGATAACCTGATAAACCGATTTTTCAGGATCAATAGAGGCGTGACTTTGATCAATATACCCGATTCGAACAGTATCACCAACCACAAATGATCCGGCGTCGGGGGTTTCCAGATTCATCATCATTCTAAATAACGTGGTTTTTCCAGCCCCATTTGGACCGATGATTCCGACAATGGCATTTGGAGGTATGGTGAAGCTGAGGTTGCCGAAAAGCAGTTTATCGCCATATGCCTTGCTGATTTGCCTGACTTCTATCACCTGATCGCCTAACCTTGGGCCATCGGGAATATAAATTTCGAGTCTTTGTTCTTTTTCTTTTACGTCTTGGCTCAGCAGTTTTTCGTATGCATTCAGACGTGCTTTCCCTTTGGCATGGCGTGCTTTCGGGGCCATTCTAATCCATTCGAGTTCACGTTCGAGTGTGCGTCGTCGTTTCGATTCGGTTTTTTCTTCCTGAGCCAGACGGTTTGACTTCTGCTCTAGCCAACTGCTGTAGTTTCCTTTCCATGGGATTCCTTCACCGCGGTCTAATTCAAGAATCCATCCTGCCACATTGTCGAGAAAATACCGGTCGTGTGTCACGGCTATGACAGTCCCCTGATAATCCTGCAAGTGCTTTTCGAGCCACTGAACTGATTCGGCATCGAGATGATTTGTGGGTTCATCGAGGAGAAGAATGTCGGGTTTTTGCAACAGCAGTCTGACAAGAGCGACTCTTCTTCTTTCACCGCCGCTGAGATTAACCACAAGCTGATCGGAGGGAGGGCAGTTGAGGGCATCCATGGCTCGTTCAAGTCTTGAATCGAGTTCCCAAGCATCGTGTTGTTCAATCAGTTCGGTAAGCTCGCCTTGTCTGATGATAAGGTTATTCATTTCATCGTCCGAAACCGGTTCAGAGAACCGGTTGTTGACCTCTTCATATTCTCTAAGGATATCGACAATAGGCTGAACAGCTTCTTCAACGACCTGTCGAACTGTTTTAGCCGAGTCGAGTTCCGGCTCCTGCTCAAGCAAACCAATGCTGTAACCGGGCGAAAATACCACGTCGCCCGAAGAGGGAGATTCTTTACCTGATATAATACGCAGCAAGGTTGACTTTCCACTTCCGTTCAGACCCAAAACGCCGATTTTCGCGCCATAAAAAAATGAAAGATAAATGTCTTTCAGCACCTGTTTTTGTGGTGGATAGATTTTATTCACACCCACCATGGAGAAAATGATTTTCTTGTCGTCGCTCATGTATTAATGATTTGAGATTAAAGCGCTTTAAAATCAGAACTGAGGAATGCATCGGGTTTGCTTTCACTCACTGTTGTCATCTCGTAATAATATGGGCATCCATCGGCGGCACTGACGAGAAACTTCATACAATAGTGACCCACATGACTTTTCGGTCCAATTTTGTGAAGAAATACCACATTACTGTTCCCTTCGTGAACAGCTTTTCGGATTTCGTCCTGGGTGACAAACTTCACTGCTCCCGAGTAATATTTTGCAATTTCCGCAGTGGTGTTTACATCACTGTCCATCTCTGATTCAAGCAGCCATAGCTCTTTTCCGGCAAGCTTGTCCTTGTTGGCTTTGACCACAGCTTTTATGTCGGAATCAGGATGATCGAGGTTGTATTGAATGAAATACTGAAAGAAGCGTAGAATGCCAGCAAGCTTGTACAGGTATTGTGTTTCGTCATCGTCGTCTTCCCACACATAGCTCAAGGGAGCACTGCCCAGATCGGGCATGTGATCAAAATCGCCCGAGCGCGTACCCAAAACAATGTTTAACAGGTTGATTGTGAAAGATTTACCACCATCAATTCTCATGGCTTCAGAAAGAAAAATAAAGGAGGATTCCTTGTCTTTTGCTTTTTCTTCAAATTCGGAAGAATTGATGATTTTATATGGAGTGATGGTCCATACCTTGCTCATGTCTTCTGCAAGATAAGTGTTGAAAGAACTGAAAGGGTCGTCGTATTCAACCATATAGGTTGTTGATTTTTTGAATCTCTGAAATTCTTCAGTACTTGCAACCGGAATGTCCTGAGCGAAAACAATGATGCATTGCAGCAAGAGGCCGGAAATAAGGAAGCTTTTCATAAAAGTGATTTTAAGGGGTTAAAGTTACTTAAAAAAATTCATGCCGTTTTGTGTCGAGCCGGTAATGCATGATGATTCATTCATTGCTTTTGGTAAAAGTTTTTGTTTCAATTCTCATGCTAATGAATAACGATTTATGTCATGCTATGTTTTATTTCAGATAAGCAGGTTTGGATGACCGCATGATTGTGACCGCTCGGGGATGCCAGACGCATATGAAGTATCGAATTCGGATATGCAGTATGGAATAATGAACTGTTCACAGGGTCAATTCGATTTTGGGTGAAGAAAGAGTCGGTGGTTTCATGCATTTTTTTACATTTGCATTATGATCCCGGGGCGTCCTCTTATTCGTTCATGGCCTGGCCGGATTGCTGCAGGGTACATTGTGTTAATGATCCTGGTAGCGATATTTGGTTATTTCATCATCCCTGATGCGACTAGAAACGCCAATAGTCAACATGTTGAAATTGCACTGAAGAAGCCAGGTTTTAGCTGTATTTTTCTTCGCGTGCCTGTTATTCAGGATTCTACAGCAGGTTTCTTTAAAAAATTGTTGAATGGTGAGCCAGCCCACTATCGTGAATACCCGATTCATGGATACTATTTTAAGGGCGATTCGCTGGTGGCCGAGTTCTACACAGGGTTGACGCCCAACGACGGACCAACCGGCTCATTTGCAATTGCCGAGCTTCTGACGGACGACGTGCATTTTTCCAGCAATCAGCAAGCAAGAAGTCATATTGCATCAAATCATATCATTCATCGAACATTTTTATTGGGGACCGATCGGTTTGGCCGGGATTATTTCAGCCGCTTAATTCTTGGCGCCCGTATCAGCATAAGTGTGGGATTTGTTGCTGTGATCATTGCTTTGCTCATCGGCGTAACACTCGGTGCAGTTGCAGGATATGCGGGTGGTCTGATTGACAGGTTTTTCGTGTGGCTTTTCAGTGTGGTTTGGTCACTTCCGACTATTTTACTTGTGATTGCCATTACCTTTGCTTTGGGGAAAGGGTTTTGGCAGATTTTCATTGCCATTGGAGCCACTTTTTGGGTTGATATTGCGAGGGTCGTACGAGGCCAGGTGCTTTCGATCAAAGAGCGTGAATATGTTGAAGCCGCACGTGCCTTAGGCATTAAAAGTCATCGGATTGTTTTCAGGCACATTCTGCCTGGGGTTCGCGGGCCGGTTATTGTTCTCGCTGCCTCCTCGTTTTCTTCAGCAATTCTTGTTGAAGCGGGACTGGGGTTTTTGGGACTTGGTGTTCAACCACCGGTGCCTACCTGGGGTGGTATGGTGAAGGAGTATTACAGTCATTTGGTCCTTGATACAGCCTATTTGGCACTTTTGCCTGGTCTTGCTATTGTTTTGGCGGTAATGGCTTTTATGATTCTGGGAAATGAACTTCGGGACAATTTAGATGTTAAAAATGCATAAATTTGCGTACGCATGATTCGCATTGTTGTTTTTCTGACAGGCTTATTGATGGTTGGGTGTTTATTCGCCCAACAGGACACGGCTTATCTAAATAAACAAATAGCATCGCTTAAGGTTCTGGCCGATTCAAACCCTCTGGCAGCAATAAACGAGTCGGATCATGTATTGGAGCAATGTCAGTCAGTAAGCTATCACAAGGGCCTTGCAGAGGTTTATAATCTGAGGGGCATCATATTATTCAACAGGGGGATCAATGATATTGCACTTCAGAATTTTATTCAATCACTTGACCATTATAAACAGAACGGCGATATTGTTGGCATGTCCCTTATTTATAACAATCTCGGTGTCGTATCTTATACAGTAAAAAAGTACTACTACGCTATTTTCTTTTTCGAGCAGTCTCTGGCGATTCAGCGAGGAACCGGAAACTTGCGTAACACCATCGATTTGTATAATAATATTGGATCAATTTACGAGAAGCTGAAGCAATACGATCGGGCGAAATCGCTTCACTTCAGGGCCAACAAAATGGCCTCGTCAATTCAGTATCATTTGGGCTTGTCGAGTGGTTATAACAACCTTGGAGTGATTTATGAGAACACCGGCTTTGCCGACAGTGCTGTATACTATTATCGCAAAGCGCTCGATGAAGGATTTGGGGTACATAAGGCACAGCTTTCACTCACACATTCAAATCTGGCAAGAACATTTCTGAAGTCAGGGCGCGATGATCTGGCGAAGCAGCACCTTGATTCGGCACTGGATTTAGCTTTGTGGTCGGGAGCAGCATCCTATCTCGAGGAGATTTATCACTTGTTTTCGCAATACTATGAGGAAAAAGGGAACCTTGGGAAGGCATATGAATATCTTAAAAAGTATACGGAAGTTGGTAAGATTAACGAAGAGCAGACCACCGAAGGTGACTTTGCAGATTTCA
>CAZLHV010000134.1:0-8813 GCA_964559205.1 uncultured Bacteroidaceae bacterium | reverse complement strand
CCTCTTTGCTACACGCTCCTTCGAAGTGTCATCGCACTACGATGCACGGATTTTCACCTGGATGAACGGCAATCATGACGTTGACGCCATGAAACTCAGTCTTCGGAATGGCTCTGCATTGCGCTATGGCGAAAATCCCGCACAGAAAGCCCGTTTCTATGGCAACCTCGATGAATATCTCACCAAGCTGAATGGCAAAGAGCTTTCATACAACAATCTGCAGGATATTGGCGGCGCCCTTGATCTGCTGGCCGAGTTTGACGAATGCGCCTGTGTCATTGTGAAACATACCAATGCATGCGGCGTTGCCGAAGCAGGCACAGTTAACGAAGCCTGGACCAAAGCACTCAGTTGCGATCCGGTTTCTGCTTTCGGTGGTATCGTTGCATTCAATCAAAAGCTTGATGCTGAAACCTGTGCCAAGCTGCATGAATTCTTTTTCGAGGTGCTGATTGCTCCCGATTTCGACGAGACCGGTCTGAGCATGCTTATGTCGAAAAAGAACCGCATTGTGATTAAGCTGAATCAGATGCCACGGGCAAAGCAAACACTCAGGCAGCTTTCGTTTGGTACGCTCTGGCAGGAAGCGGACACCTTGTGTGAGAATCCGCTTGACTGGACACTGAAAGCAGGACCGGTTCCCACCTCAGAAATCACCGCCGATATGCTTTTCGGGATGAAGGTGGTGAAACATTTGAAATCGAACGCCATTGTTTTGGTGAAAGATCGTTTGCTGATTGGAAGCGGCACAGGACAAACCAACCGTGTGGATGCCGTACAACAATCGATCGATAAGGCAATAAAATTCGGATTTGACGTTAAGGACAGTATCCTGTGTTCTGATGCGTTTTTTCCGTTCAGCGACAGTGCAGCGCTGGCATATGAGGCAGGGGTGACAGCCATTGCCGAGCCTGGCGGCTCCATCCGCGATGAAGATACGGTGGCATATTGTCAGGAGAAGAACATTACGCTCATGTTCACCGGTAACAGACATTTCAAACACTAATCATATCAGAATTCTACTATGGGACTTTTCAATTTCATGACGAAGGAAATCGCGATGGACTTGGGTACAGCCAACACAGTCATCATTCATGGTGACAAGGTGGTGGTTGATGAACCCTCGATTGTGGCGATTGACAGAACCACCAATAAAATTATGGCTGTTGGAAAAAAGGCCATGATGATGCATGGAAAAACCCACGAAAACATTAAAACCATTCGTCCTTTGCGTGACGGTGTGATTGCCGACTTTATGATTGCGGAGCACATGATGCGCGAGATGATTAAAATGATTTATACCCGTAAGCCTCTGTTCCCGCCATCGTTAAAAATGGTGATCAGCATTCCCAGCGGTATCACCGAGGTGGAGGAGCGTGCCGTGCGTGATTCGGCAGAGCAGGCCGGAGCCAAGGAGGTGCGTCTGATCCATGAGCCCATGGCAGCAGCCATTGGAATTGGGCTCGATGTGCTTGAGCCTTCTGGAAACATGATCATTGATATTGGTGGTGGTACTAGCGAAATTGCGGTGATTGCGCTTGGTGGAATTGTCAGCAATAAAAGTATTCGTATTGCAGGTGATGATTTCAATTCCGACATCGAAGAGTACATGCGTAAGGCACATAACCTGAGTATTGGAGAGCGAACAGCCGAGCGTGTGAAAATAGAGGTCGGAGCAGCCATGGCCGAGATTGACAATCCGCCACCCGATTTTCCTGTTCACGGGCGTCACTTGCTTTCGGGTATTCCGCGCGAGGTGATGGTGTCTCATGCCGAAATTGCGCAGGCACTTGACAAGACCATCAGCAAAATCGAAGCAGCTATCCTCAACGCGCTCGAGAACACGCCTCCGGAGTTGTCGGCCGACATTCTCAATACCGGTATTTATATGGCCGGTGGCGGATCTTTGCTGCGTGGTCTCGACAAACGTATCGAGCAAAAGACCAAGCTCCGGGTGCATGTAGCCGAAGACCCTCTACGTGCCGTGGCACGTGGTGCAGGTATTGCACTGAAAAACTTCGACAAATTCCCGTTCCTGATTAAATAGAACATAGGAGGGTTATGCGAAATCTGCTGCTTTTTTTCAAGCGTATTCGCATCCTGCTGCTTTTTCTCTTTCTGGAAGTGGTGGCATTGTTGTTCACTTTCAACAAAAGCACCTATCACAATGCTGCATTTTATCAGTTCTTCATGGAGATTAACGGGAGCATTCTGTCGGTGAGAAATCAGGTGGAAAGCTATTTCAGCCTACGTGCAGAAAACGAGCAATTGCGGCAGGAAAACATGATGCTTCGGCAGCAGCTAAAATCATCCTACATCATTTCTGACCAAAGGGTTTTTGAAGTCAACGATACATTATTTCGTCAGGAGTTTGAATATGTCACAGCCACGACCATCAATTCAACCATCAATTACCGCGACAACTATCTCACCATTGATAAGGGACAGGAACAGGGTATTGAACCTGGAATGGGTGTTTTTTCACCTCAGGGAGTTGTGGGTGTGGTTGAGCACGTTTCACGGAATTATTGTCTGGTAAAGTCGGTTTTGCATAGCGAAGTGAGCATCAGTACTTCGGTGGTTGGCAAAGGGGCCACTGGTACCAGCACTTGGGACGGAGACAACTATGCCTATGGAATTTTGAATGATATTCCGTTGCATGTGAAGGTGAAAGCTGGCGACACTCTGGTAACCAGCAGTTTTAGCAGCATTTTTCCTGAAGGCATTCCGGTGGGGTATATTGCCGAGATCAATACCGATGCCACCAGAGCATTCTACACCATCAGATATCGTATCGCGACCGATTTTGGAAGCATCAGTACCGTATATATTATCCGGAATCTGATTAAGGATGAGCTTGAGGAGTTGGAGAAACTAAAGAAAACGCCCGATGAATAACCGCCTTGTTTTGGTGAATACAATCCGGTTTGTAGGGCTGACACTCCTGCAGGTTTTGATATTCAACAATATTGGGTTGTTTGGATATATTAACCCTTTTATTTATTTGTTATTTGTTCTGTTGCTTCCATTCGAAACACCTGCGTGGCTTTCTCTGATGATTGGTTTTTTTACCGGTTACACGCAGGATTTGTTTCTCAATACCGGAGGAATCCATGCTGCAGCAACTGTTGCGGTAACTTTTATGCGACCATTTCTGCTCAGAACGATTGTGTCGAAGCGTGATTTTGAATCAGGAATCAAACCGGGTGTGCAGGATCTCGGCTGGAAGTGGTTTTTGACTTATACTGGCATATCAGTCCTTATCCACAGCATGCTCGTGTTTTATATTGATGCTTTTCGCTGGTCAGCATTTTTCGAGACCTTGCGCTTTGCGTTTTATCAGGCTGTTGCAACCTTTTTCTTCATTGTGTTGTTCGAGATGCTTTCCACTATCCGTCGAAGGAGCTGACAAAATTTTCACAATGTTGAGTTTTACAAATGATCATCAAAAAACTGATCAATCAATTTGTATAAATGAAGACGATCTTTGCCTCTCACGTTGTGTTCATGAGTTGGATACATGAAAAAGTCAACCAACTTTCCAGCCTTAATGGCTGCTTCGAGAAACGACAGGCAGTGTTGCGGCACAACGGTTCCGTCCTGATATCCCTGAATGATGAGCAGGCGCCCGTCGAGTTGATCAGCATAATTTGTAAGTGCTGAATTTTCATATCCATTGGGGTTTGACTCGGGCGTATCCATGTACCTTTCACCATACATCACTTCGTAGAATTTCCAGTCAATCACTGGCCCACCAGCCACACCTACCTTAAATACTCCGGGGTTTTTAAGCATCATGCTCATGGTCATAAAACCGCCATAGCTCCAGCCATGAACTCCCATGCGTGTGGTATCAATCCAGGGTTGATTTTTGAGCCAGTTCACACCCGTCATTTGGTCGGCCACCTCTACGGTACCGCATTGACGAAAAATGGCGCTTTCGAAATTCAATCCACGGTTTGCTGAGCCACGGTTGTCGAGGGTGAATACCACATAGCCTTTCGATGCCAGATAATACTGAAACATGCCGGCTCCTCCGGTCCACGAATTGGTGACCAGTTGTGTATGAGGGCCTCCGTATACATAAATGAAGACCGGGTATTTTTTTGTCGCATCAAAATGAATAGGTTTCAGCAAGCGACCGTACAAAGGGCTTCCATCGTCGGCAGTGAGGGTGATGATTTCTGGCACCGGCGTTACATAGTCTTTGAGAGGATTGTTTTCATCGATCAGCGTTTTCACTATTTTTCCATTGCTTGTTCTCAGTTGGCAAGATGAAGCTTTTGTCAATGAGCTGTACTGGTCCATAATGAGACTGAAATCGGATGTAATCTGCACATTATGCGTACCAGCTTCGCCACTTATTTTTGTGATGTTGGCTTTCGATATATTCACTGTGTATGCATGTGACTCAAGTGGCGAGTCTTTGGTTCCCATGAACCAAATCGATTCGCCTTTGGCATCGAAGCCTCCGAATTCGGTAACCATCCAGGGTCCTTTGGTGAGCTGCCGAATCAATTTCCCGCTGATGTCGAACAAATACAGATGGTTAAACCCGTCGCGCTGGCTTTGCCAGATAAATCTGTCGTTGCTTCCGGGTAAAAATACAAATGGAGTCATGGGTTCAACATATCGGTCACTGGTTTCTTCGAAAAGGGTCTTTACAAATGTTCCACTTGAAGCATCATACTGGTTCCATTTAAGGTGATTCTGATCGCGATTGAGAATGCCAATAAAAACATACTTTTCGTCTGGACTCCAGCTGATATTGGTCAGGTACTGTTCGGCAGGCTCTCCGGTTTTCAAAAAAACGGTAGTGCCAGTGGATGGTTGATATACTCCAACGGTAACCTGATGGCTTTTCATTCCGGCCATTGGATAACGAATGGAATTTTCAACTCCCACCCTTTCGGTGATATCCACAAGCGGGTATTCGCTTACCATGGTTTCGTCCATCCGGTAAAAAGCCAGTTTGTTTCCTTTTGGCGACCAGAAAGTACCCTTGCTGATACCAAATTCGTTGCGGTGCACTGATTGTCCACACACAATGCCTCCCGATGTTTCGGAAGTAACGGTCTTTTCTTCGCCTTTCACTGAAACATAGAGGTTGTTCCCAAGTGTATAGGCGGTGTAGCCGGTTACCGGAGCCTGATCGGCATTCTTCCCTTCAGCTTTCCACTCGTTAATGACTACGCATTTTTTCACGTCACTCATACAATGAAAAAATTTGTTACCGGCGACGAAGCTGAAAGTGTTTTCCCCGACCCACTGATATTCGGGAAATGATCTCAAAGATTCTCCTCCGTTTGCATTGATCGCTTTATTGAGCTCATCAAGAGTGATGAGGGGGCTTTCTTGTCCTTTCGGGTCAATTTTTATCAGGGTGTTGCCATCATTCACAAATGAAAACCAGTTCTGAGTCGAATGGGGTTTAACTCCTGCTACGAATTTGGGATACAAAGTCTTGTCGGTGAAAATTGATTCAAGAGTAAGTGTTTTTGTCTGAGCAGAAATTTGAAAGACCAAAACGGCTTGAAGAAACAAAATAAAAAGGGTGTGTCTCATGTCCGAATGATTAAAGTTCTTTGATTTGACGGGATAATTTTCGGTATGCATCAGGATCCTGTTCAAACAAGGTTCCGGTAACAATGGCCGATGCACCCGCCTTTAGAATGGTGATGGCATTTTGAGCGCTGCGAATTCCACCTCCAGCAATCACAGGGAGATCCGTTACAGTACACACTTGTGTCACCATGTCGGGTGATACAGGATTTTTTGCCCCGGAGCCAGCCTCGAGGTAAACGAGTCTGTGGCCGAGGTATTTTCCGGCAAGTGCAGTTGCTGCAGCGATATCTGGCTTGTCGTGCGGAACAGGAAGGGTTTGCGAAATGTATTGAACTGATGTGTGCGAGCCTCCGTCGACAAGGATGTATGATGTCGGAATCACTTCGAGGTTAGTCTGACTAATGATTGGAGCAGCCTGCACATGTTGACCGATCAGAAAATCGGGATTACGTCCCGAGATTAGTGAAAGAAAAAGAATGGCATCGGCATTGGCAACAACCTGCATGCTGTTGCCCGGAAAAAGGATCACCGGGGTATCGGTGATGTTTTTAAGTGCAGCAACCACCAATGATGTGTGATCAGCTGACAGCAGGCTACCCCCGACAAACAGCAGATCTGGAGCAACATCCGAATCTGCAAAAAGGTGTTGACAGGCATCAGGTTGAAACTTATCCGGATCAATCAGCAGAACAAGTTTTTTTGTTTTGCTTTGAAAATAACTGTAAATCCGATCTTTCATTGATAGGTTCTTTGCTGCTCAAAGATATAAAATCATTTTCATTTGACTCAGAAGGAACGATGAATGGTCACTGGAAATGGAGCAGCGGGAGAAATGAATCTGTCAAGCAGACATGGAGTCTGTAAGAACACTTAGGCAGCACGAGGCTGCCTAAGGTTTGGGATAAATTGTATATGGTGATAAATAGATCCGGTCAATCTACGTTGTCGTGAAGAAACGAGTTGTTTTCGCGAATCTCGGGTTTTTTCTCTCCGTTTTCACCCAAGGTAAACCGGCTAACGATTTTCTCATCAGATGGATTTTCAGGAGTGAGATTCACTCCACGTCTTGCGTAGGCTGGAACTGCCTCAATCTCATCGAGGTTGTTTACCTGTGGTCTGGAAAAATTGAAATCCTTGAGGGTTTGCTTGCGCTCTTCCTGCATAGGTTTTACCTGCAAAAAATGCTGTTCTTCCTGCTGCTGATGCAGGCTTGTGTCCACAATGGTTTGCTGTGAATTTTGCTGCATCTCGGCATGAGGAGTCTGATAGAAGTGATCCTGAGGGTCTTGCCGCTCTTCGAAGTCGAAGGGGATGGTGATTTTTTCGACAGGAGGTTCTTGCTTGAACAGGGTTTCTTCTGCTTTGACCACGATGGGCTCGGCTGGAATTTCCTTCTCGATGATTTTCATTTCTGGCTCTTCAGTAAATTGAGGGGTCAGATTTTCATTCACCGGGGTTTCCATGGTGATGATTTTGGTTTCGGTCGCTTTGAAGCTTTGAGCTGCTTTATTGAAATTGGTAGCAACGACCGTAACTGAAATACTGTTGCCAAGATCGGGATCGGTTCCGTTGCCCCAAATGATTTCTGCGGTCGATCCGGCTGCTTCCTGAATATAATCTGAGATTTCGGTCACTTCGTCCATTTCGGCTTCTGCATCACCACTGGCAATATAAAGCAGAATATTTCTTGCCCCACTGATTTCGTTATCGTTGAGCAGAGGCGAGTTAAGAGCCATTTCAACCGCTTTCATTGCGCGGTCTTCACCTTCGGCAATACCGGTTCCCATGATGGCTACTCCGCTGTTTTTCATTACGGTTTTAACGTCTTCAAAATCCACATTCATGTAGCCGGTAACAGTAATCAGTTCTGAGATGCCTTTTGCTGCAACAGTAAGAATATCATCGGCCTTGCTGAATGCCTGGCTAAGTTTCAGGTTGCCATAATGCTCGCGAACCTTGTCGTTGTTGATAATGATGAGGCTGTCAACATATTTGCGCATTTCGTCAATGCCTGTATTGGCTTGATTGCGACGTCGGGGACCCTCGAAACCAAAGGGTGTGGTGACAATACCGACCGTGAGAATATCGAGTTCTTTTGCTACCTGTGCAATCACGGGTGCTGCACCTGTTCCTGTGCCCCCGCCCATTCCGGCAGTGATGAATACCATCTTGGTGTTTTTCGAGAGCACCTCGCGGATATCATCTGCATTCTCAAGTGCTGCATTGCGGCCCACCTCGGGGGAGTTTCCGGCACCACGGCCTTCGGTGAGGCCGGCCCCGATCTGAAGCCGAACCGGTACAGGACTGGTGCTAAGTGCCTGAACATCGGTGTTGCAAACAACAAACTCAACGCCGGTGATCCCCTGCTTAAACATGTGATTCACAGCATTGCTCCCGCCTCCGCCTACTCCAAAAACCTTAATGATTGGAGGCAAGGGATTGCCTGATTCAAACTGAATTTTAATACGGCTTTCAAATTCGGACATAAATCTTTCAATTTAATGTGTAAAAATAGTTTTGTTTATCTTAAGCTTTCGCCTCCGGCATGAAAACTTATCAACAGGAAATGATGCTCCATTGTTAATTACTCAGCTGATGTTCTCATCGAAGAAGTTCATTCCACGGTTGAACATTTTTTTAATGAAGCCACCCCTTTCGCGTTTACCCTGATTGGGAATTTTCTTTGAATTTGCTGCAGAACTGGCTGCATTATGAATGCCATTGAGAACCAAACCGATGCCGGTAGCATACATGGGGAGCAGCAGTTCTTTATCGACATTAGCCGATAAGTGTTCGCTTGGATACCCGATTCTCGATTCGTGACCGGTAACATACTGACATAACTGGGAAATGTTTTTTAGTTGAGCACCTCCGCCGGTTAACACAATTCCTGCAATTAGCTTGCGGTCATATCCTGAGTTTTTGATTTCGTAATTTACAAACTCAAGGATTTCTTCCATGCGCGATTGAATGATTCGTGCAAGGTTTTTCATTGAAATTTCCTTATGTGGGCGCCCTTTCAATCCGGGGATCGAAATGTAGATTTCGTCCTTCACTTCATTCGACAGAGCAGAACCATGTTTCACTTTGAGGGTCTCTGCGTAGCTTTTTAGGATAGAGCAGCCCTCTTTGACATCCTCGGTCACAATATCGCCTCCCAGAGGAATCACAGCCGAATGTCTGATAATGCCATCTTGAAAAATAGCGATATCGGTTGTTCCGCCGCCAATATCAACTAAAGCAACTCC
>CAZLHV010000133.1:0-8839 GCA_964559205.1 uncultured Bacteroidaceae bacterium | reverse complement strand
CAGGGATCATTATGCTAACATCGGTTTCAATCACCACATCGTGTACAAAACCTGCAGGAACACCCGACGAATCTTCAGCAACCGATTGGGGCTCTTCCATGCGAAGTTCGGCAAGAGCTTCATCGAGAATTTTCTGATACATTTCGAAACCTATTTCAGCAATAAAGCCGCTCTGCTCCCCTCCCAGAATGTTTCCAGCTCCTCTGATATCGAGATCGCGCATGGCAATCTGAAAGCCTGAGCCTAAATCAGAGAAC
Organism: uncultured Bacteroidaceae bacterium; assembly: GCA_964559205.1. Lineage (GTDB taxonomy): Bacteria > Bacteroidota > Bacteroidia > Bacteroidales > DTU049 > GWF2-43-63. The sequence continues at coordinate 8,582 of CAZLHV010000133.1, read as the reverse complement.
TCGGCAATGGCACGTAGCCGCTTTCGTGATTCGTCAGAGAGAATAGTTTCAGGAGGAGTGAACAAATAGCAAAACGCTTTTCGGTTCGAGCGCCCCACTCTACCCCTGAGTTGATGAAGGTCGCTGAGTCCAAAATTCTGCGCATCGTTGATAATCATGGTGTTGGCATTGGGCACATCCAGCCCCGACTCCACAATGGTGGTGGATACAAACACATCGGTCTCACCGGCGACAAAACGCAACATCACTTTCTCCATTTCATCGCCCGGCATCTGACCATGTCCGACATCAACCCGGGCTTCAGGCACGAGGTTTCGGATAAGGGTAGCGATATCCTGCAAATTCTGAATCCGGTTATGCACAAAATAAACCTGCCCTCCGCGATTGATCTCCTGGGTAATGGCATCGCAAATCACCTCAGGATTAAAGGTCATTACTTCAGTTTGAACCGGATAACGATTGGGGGGTGGAGTTCGCAGCACACTCATATCGCGGGCACCCATCAGTGAAAACTGTAGGGTACGTGGAATAGGTGTTGCAGTTAATGTGAGCGTGTCGACATTCTCCTTGATGTTTCTAAGCTTTTCCTTGGCACTTACCCCAAACTTCTGTTCCTCGTCCACAATAAGCAGCCCAAGGCTTTTAAATTCCACATCCTTGCTCAATATGCGGTGTGTACCAATTAAAATGTCGACCCTCCCCTTCTTTAAATCCTCAAGAACCAGCTTTTGCTCTTTTGCAGACCTGAAGCGATTCAGATACTCAACCCTGGCAGGCAATCCATTCAGTCTCTCACTGAAAGTGTTGTAGTGCTGATAGGCTAAAATGGTGGTGGGGACCAGCAAAGCTACTTGCCGGCTGTCGGCAACTGCCTTGAATGCAGCACGCACAGCAAGCTCGGTTTTCCCAAATCCTACGTCGCCACACACAAGCCTGTCCATTGGACATGGAGCTTCCATATCCTTTTTTATGGCTTCAGTAGCTGTAATCTGATCGGGAGTGTCTTCCCAGATAAAGGAAGCTTCGAGTTCATACTGCAGATAATTGTCGGGCGAAAATGGAAAACCCTTTGCGGCCCTGCGCTTGGCATAAAGCGTGATCAAGCCCCGGGCAATGTCTTTCACCTTTTTCTTAGCCTTGTTCTTGCGGTTGGTCCACGAACTGCCACCAATACGGTCGATTGATGGCGGGCTTCCATCTCTGCCGACATATTTTGAAATTCGATGCAGGGCATGGATGCTCACAAGCAATTCGTCGTCATCTTTATACAAAAGCCTTATGGCTTCCTGCTCCTGACCATTCACCATCACCTTTTGTAAACCGGCGTACCGCCCAATGCCATGATTGATGTGAACCACATAATCACCGGGCGACAAATTCATCAGTTCGTTCACCGATAAGCGCTCAGGCCGACTAAAGCGATCGTGCAGCGCACTGCGCTTATATCGGTTAAACAGCTGATGATCGGTATACACTGCCAGTTTCAAATCTTCTGACACAAAACCTTCGTTGAGCGAAAATTTCACCAATCCAAGCTTCTCAGTAACAGTGATGCGCTTTTGCTCTTCAATATCCCGGATGATGGAATGAAGCCTCTCGAGTTGCGATGCACTCTCGGCAATAAGAAATGCCTTCCATCCAGAACCGATTTGACGGAAAAGCTCTTCGGTAAGCCAGTCGAAACGTCTGTTGATCACCGGCTGGGGGGTAAATTGAAAAGCAATGTTTTCGGCGTTCTTCTGCTCAGCCTGAGATGGGAAAGTGAACACCTGACGGGCGCCCGGAATATTCAAATCGAATGAAACCTCCACTTCGATTAAGGGCAACTCAGGCCTGCTTTGGTGTATTCTGATACGATCTTCTCTGAGTCGCTGATGAACAGAAGGATCGCTTATCCAATATACCGGCTCGGATCCGGTCAGGCTAAAAAAAGTGACCAATCCGGCAGGATCGACAATCAAACTGATATCTGGAAGAATTGTCACATGATCGAAATGACCAATGGTCAATTGAGTGGATGGATTAAATGATCGGATGCTCTGAACCTGATCTCCAAGAAAATTGATCCGAAAGGGGTTTTCGTCTGCAAACGAATACACATCGCAAATCCCTCCCCTAATGGCAAATTCGCCTGGTTCACTCACAAAGTCAGCCAAACGGAATCCATAACCTGTCAGGACATCCTCGATAAAACCAAGGTCAACTTTCTCGCCCGAATGCAACTTCAACGACTGCTCACTCAAACTCGCAGCATGCGGCACCAGCTGAATTAATGCAGCAGGCCATGTTACAATAATCGCCGGCTGATTCGAAGCCAATGCTCTGAGGACTTCTGCACGAAGAAGCAAATGTCGTGAGTCGTCTTCCTGAACAGATAAATCGCGTCGCCATGAAGTTGGAAAAAAATAGACCGGCTGCTTCTGGATCTTTGTTGATCCCGATGCCATCAGTGCTTCCAGGTCATCGAACATGGACATGGCTTCTTCTCGTCCGGGAGCAATGACGACATGGATACATTCATCCTGCGATGCACAACCTGCAATAATGACCGAAGCTGCCGAACCTGCAAGTCCCGATAACTGGATCTTCTGAAGGGGTTTGTTTTTTAACGAATGGCAAAGCGCATGGAATGATCCTGACTGAAACAGAGGATCGAATAATTCAGCTGCAGCCGTGTTCATTTGCATGATGCAAAGGTAAATGAAATGCGCGACTTGTTTTCGTGCCTGAATGAACAACAAAATGTCTGTCAGACCCAATAATTACTTATACCCTGAATAGAACATTCGGGGCAATAGAAAAGGAGCACCATATCTCAGATGCACCTTAAATGCCTGAAAATCCGGGAAGAATTAACGGTTGTCTTCTCTGGGGCGAGCTTCGTTCACCACCATCTGGCGACCATCAAATTCTTTACCGTTAAGCTCGGCAATAGCACGTTGGGCATCGCTGTCGTTGTCCATGGTTACGAAACCAAAGCCTTTGCTTTTTCCCGTAAATTTGTCAGTGATAACAACTGCAGACGACACTTCGCCAAATTCTCCGAAAACAGCCTTCAGACGATCACCGTTTACCTTGTAATTAAGGTTTCCTACGTAAATGTTCATAATGAAAAAAGTTAAGAAAAGGTTCTATTGAAAAATTCTTCCATTGAACAATGATTCAATAAAACTGAGCGACAAAAATACAAGATTTTTTTAAATGATGTACTAAATTTGAAAAATTAACAAATTTAGTCCAACGAACCATCGGTTAATGCCTGCATCGATCGCACACTTACATTGGATTTCTTTCACTGTCAGCCTAGTACACATCAACCCTTTACTGATTTTCATAGGTTAATATTTCATCATTGAAATATTCAATGCTCACGCCAGCCTCGGCAAACATGGCTTCACTTTCCTTCCCGGCATGATACCGAAATTCGCACACTACCCGCTTGATGCCACAGTTAATCATGAGCATTGCGCATGTACGGCACGGTGTCATTTTACAATACAGCGTGGCTTCATCGAGCGATATTCCGTATCGGGCTGCCTGAGTAATCGCATTCTGCTCGGCATGCACGGTTCGTACGCAGTGTGTCGTGGTGCGGCCGTCCTCGTGAATCATTTTCTTAAACAAGTGCCCCACATCATCACAATGCTCAAGCCCAATGGGTGATCCAACATAACCAGTAACCAGAATGCGTTTGTCGCGAACGATAACACATCCCGACCTGCCCCGGTCGCAGGTGGCCCGTTTTGCCACAGTACCAGCCACTTCCATAAAATATTCGTCCCAGCTGGGGCGCCGGTAAGGCAAGCCCGATTTCAGCGCCTTAATCCTGTCTTCCATCTCAGACATAATCCGCTCAATCTGATCGAACAACTGCTGAAATGTTCCATTGTTGTCAAGCGCAAAATCGGCCGATTCTATGCATTTCATCAGATTCTGTGTCGCCGGATCAATGCCCGACATCTCACGATTCTCGTTCGCAATAAAAGTCTCATAATCAATATTGTCTGTCTCAGAACCGCGCTGAAGGACACGCTGATACCTGATTCTGGCATCCGCATCAACCGCAAGAAGGAAAAACCCGCCTCGCTGTCTCAAAGCATCAATCTCTCCACTGGTCCGAATGCTTTCAATGATCGCATTGCTGCCATTCTTTACAGCCTGATCGTGCAATTGCTCAACAATATAACTCGGGCCATGCTTCGACCTTAGCTCATTGGCTACACTCACCATGCTGTCCCGGTTCTCAGGCAATTTGCGTCGCCGGATTTCCTTCAGCAAAAATTGCCTGACAGAAAAATGAATGTACCCGCGATTCCTGACCAAATAATCTACGATGGTACCCTTTCCTGCTCCAAGTGTTCCTGTTATTCCAATGATGATCATGTTGAGTCGTTTATAACGCAAATGTACGCAATAGCACGAAAAAGACGCACTTATTTTTATCTTCCTGATTCATGAATGGGGTCATGGTTTCTGACTCACCATGTCGAAATACCACATATTTTTGACCAAAATTATTCTATGAAGCACATTCTCATTCTGCTTGCCACCCTATTTTTCTCAGGTTCAACATTTTCTCAAATCGATACCCTTTGGACCCGTTGCATTGGCGGAAGTGCTGATGAACCAGTGGGCGTTTTCGAGAAATGTCAGGCGATCGTTAAATCAATGCCCGATAGCACTTTTCTGCTTGTCACATCTTCACCTTCAACCGACGGCTACATCCACGGTAATCATGGCACCACCGATGTGTTTATGGCGCGCATGACCCTCAACGGCGACACCCTGTGGACCATGAATCTTGGCGGCAGCGACATCGATGTGGCTACAGGCGTCGATGTGGATGCGAATGGCAACATCGCCGTGTGTGGTTACACCTATTCAACCAACGGCACTTTTTCAGGTCATCATGGCGATTCGCTCGAACCCGACGGGTTTATTGGGCTTTTCGACCCTGATGGCAACAAAATATGGGCATACCAATATGGTGGATCCAATGCATCAGGAATCCCCGGGAACGATTATCTCTACGATGTGCATTTTGCCGGTAACGGCGATATCATTGCCACAGGGACTACTTCGTCAGTAAATGGCGACCTTTCCTTTATCCTCGATGTATTTGACTGCGGCTGGTATCTGAGAGTGAACGAATTTGGCACCATGAACAAATCAAGCAAAGTCTATGGCATCGATCACACTTATGAAAACACCAACGATTTGTACCGAATCATTGCCTTGCCAAATGGCCATTTCGTTGCCGTAGGTCTGCAATGGTATTTCCTTACCGCCAATTTGTGGCTGGTACAGTTCGACAGCTATGGGAACAAAGACTGGGAAAAAGTGTATGGACCCGCTGCCGGTGATGTGTTTACCACCGATTTTGAAGCAACAACCGATGGAGGCTATGTGGTTTGCTCCTACATTAATAACCATGGCGGCGATATTACGGCAACCTACAACGGGGGCAGCAGCGACGCATGGGTGTTTAAAACCGACAGCGCCGGAAATATCGTCAATCAGAAATGCTTCGGTGGCAGCGTTGGTGAACTTCCTTCGCGCCTTGAAACCTATCAGGATCGCTTTCTGATGCTGGGCGCCACTTCTTCGCACGATGGTTATGCCCCGGGCGACTCGCTGGGTTACACCGACATGTGGATGGTGTATTTCGATAACAATCTCGACACCTTGTTTACCTGGCGCACAGGCGGAACAAACATTGAATCGTTCATTTCTGCCATGCTCATGGACAACGGCAACATGATTGTTGCGGGAAAAACGTCGTCGAACGACGGAAGCGTTCATGGAAACAACGGCGGACAGGATGTTTTTGTGGCCCGACTCATCGGCCCGGCTTTAAGCATATGGGAACATATCGATCAACAGGTGCAGGTCTATCCAAATCCTGCCACAGAAATCATCCGTGCTGAAGTTTCGGAAAACGACAACTATACTTATCGCATTTTTGACATCTCCGGCAAACTGATGCTTCAGGGTCAGTACCAACATGCTGCCGGTATGATGGTCGATGAGCTTCCTGCTGGAACCTATGTGCTCACGCTTACTTCACAAAAGCACACACTGGGCGCCATGTTTGTGAAATAGGTTGGTCCATTTCAGTCACACGCGCGGATTTGCAAACTTATAGCCCACGCAACCCCAACATGCCGCTCAAAAAGTTATCATAATGATTGTCTTTGTGAGCTTGCTGTGCAAAAAAGTTGGAAACTGCGAACCGCAAATTATTGTTTTATTCTTTAACAAACTTCGCGGCAAAACGTCGCTCGGGTGAGATCACCTGAATGAGATACATTCCCGGCGCAAGATCATTCAGCTCAATGGCATTTTGCTCAAGCATTCCCGACAGAAGCAAACGTCCTGAAAGATCACTGATCATCCATGCTGAACCCTGAGGGGCGGGATCCACAAAAAGCTCGTTCCGTGCCGGATTTGGCCAAACACCCAGCGCAGCGATCTCAAATTCGCCGATGCTTTGCGCAACCGCATAAAACGGATTGGAGATGGCAGTGCATCCATATCCATTGGTGATTTCAAGCTGATAATATCCGGTTTGTGTAATGGCAACCGAATTGGACGTTGCACCAGAAATAGGGCTGTAGTCGAGATACCATTGCATGGCATAGCCCGTAAGCATTGTAACAAGGGTGTTTCCCGAAGGATAAAAAGTGGGATATGGCGGCGCAGGGAGATAATGCGTTTCGATCGTTCCCGATAACACCTGACAACCAAATGTGTTGCTGACTGCAACATGATAAGCTCCGTCGATCAGCGGCTGATAGGTCGAATCGATGGCACCCGCAATGCCCGAACCGTTGTAATACCACTGCCAGCTGTCGCCGCCACTCACCGAAAGTTGAATGGTGTCACTGCCACACAGGGTGTCGTTGGGCCATGCCGAAAAATCAGAAATTACCGGAGCCGGATAAACAACCACGGTATCGGTATCGTTGAAATTGAGCACGGCATGATCGACCGAAAACGAAACAGTGAGCGTTCCGTCAATGAGCGTATATGCTCCCGGAGTGTGTCCGTTGAACGTAACCTGTCCGCAATCATCATCCCCGGTCTGGCCTCCTCCCATAAAATCATCGTTATCCCACACCTCAATGGTATAGGTCAGATTGTCGAGAACAATCGGCGTAAATGAAAAGGATGCCGGCGTTGAATTCGATGCATGAGATCCGGAATTGTTGAAAATTTCGGTTCCGGCTTCAAATATTTTTATGTAATAATCGGGTCCGTCAAACGGATCATCACACGAAGAATTTACGACCGTAACCGCCGAAAGCGTGTAGTCGAGCGTGTCAATTCGTGTATTGAGTGTGACCATATAGGTTCCTGCTGCAGGATACGACTGAAGCGGAGGAAACTCTGAACTGCTCTGGTTGCCATTGCCAAAATCCCAATCGTAGGAATAATCAGGGTTTCCGTTCGAAGCATAATTGGCCGTAAAATCAGTTGAATGAGGTGAGCATCCTACGGGACTGGCGATGGTGAAACCGGCATTCCCCGACGGATTGGGCCTGATGGTAATGGGAATATTGAAAGCGTCATCCTGCGTCTGGTTCAGCCCCAGCACGGTGACGTGAGCCGTAACATACACCGTAATCAGGTAATCGCCCGGAATAAGAGGTGTTCCGCAAAAACGGGCACAACCATATTCACTGGCCGGTGGATTCGACGAAGGATAAAAAATATTTGAACTGGCCGATGATTGAAACTGCAGGCCGTAGGGCATTCCAGATACACCGTTTACATGCAATTCGTTGAGCGTGACCGTCATGCCGCTGCCCTGATCGGTAAATTGCGCAGGAAGATAAAACGAAAGATCCTCCTCGTAATATTGCATGGCATAGCCGTCGGGCAACGTGTCGGGGCAAATGGTGGGTTCGGCCGGATTGCTGGTACATGCCATGTTGGTTATGCAGCCCGGACATTGTGCCATCACAGAATTGCAAACAAAGACACTAAGTGAAATAAACAATAAATATCGGATCATACAGCTGAGATTAAAAAACAAATATAAACAGGTTTGTTGAATTACTGGTTCCTTCAAAATGTTAAGGTGCTGTGAACCCGCGCAGGTATGGTTATGTGATTACTTTCGGGTTTCACGAAGAACACAAAGGATCGCACTACGGACACCAAGGGAAAGGAATTCACAAAAGCCGTGATCAATGGCTGTTTCTGTAAATTCCCTAGCTCGCTTGCGAATTTTCGAGACCAGCCATTGATGATTCACAACGCTGTTGTGAATACTTATGAACGGCTTTTGTGTTGAATAAAGCTCAACGTTGTTTTCTTCTGCAAGTCCTGACCGACAGCGTCGGAAAGTGCTCTTCTTTGGGCACTTTGTGATCCGTACAAGATAGAAAATTCATTCAGTTATTAAGATTATTTTATACATTAGCACCATGCAATGGGCTGGGAATCATACTGAAGTGGGTGGCAGGTCGCGTTTAACATGTTTGGGTGTTAACGCGGCGCGAGAAGATCACGCGTTAGCTTTCGGACCCGGAGCGAGGTATTTCGCAGATGCTGACAAACGCAGTTTCGTCAGCAAT
>CAZLHV010000132.1:0-8948 GCA_964559205.1 uncultured Bacteroidaceae bacterium | reverse complement strand
CATTCGGCAATTCATATAGGTCACAAGCGTCAATATCAACGCATACGACATTCGACAACTGACTCACATTGCCCACTGTATCCACTGCTGCTATGGCATAGCAACCTGCAACTGAAGTTACACCAACATGTGTAAAAAAGGTATCGGCTGGATTGTCGACAGTACCCAGCATGGTTAGTTCACCATCGGTCATGGGAGAATAGTACACTTCGTAATATCCCACATCACCATCCCCGCATATAGATGCCGGATTGGTCCATGTCAATTCATTCGATACATCATCGCAATTCACATTAACCATCAAATATACAGGACAGGGCGGTTCCACATCCATCGGTGCCTCACAACGCTCCTGAGAAAAGTTTCGAAGTGGAACAGGCATATCGGGCAATGAGTATTTACCGATAGTTTCAACCTTATAACAATACTGAACGCCATTCACCAACCCGGAATCCACAAAATGAGTTGTGTAGGACGTTCCGATTGAGTCCCAAAGTAAGGTGCCGGGATTAAAACGATAAACAACGGTGCTGTCGTTGATCCAGGGTACACTGTATTCCCAATTAAGCACAAGACGCTGGTCATAGGGGGCAATATCCAGGTAAACGCTTGATGCAGGAAACGAGGATGAATAATTATTGTAAACAGAACCTCCGTTGGCATACAATAAATCGACCCGGTAATGCCAGGGACCATCACTGGTGTTTATCCCAGTATCCAGAAAAGTGGTATCGGTTAGTCCCGTTGATGTACCAGCCAGAACATAGGAGCCTCCCTGAAAATCAGGAGCCCGATAGATGTCGTATCGGAATGGACCGGGATATGCAAGGGTGTCGAAATCATCAGGGACAGTCCAATCAACGAAAATTTGCCCTGCCGAGGTAGAGGTCATCCTGACATCGACATGTGTAATGACCGGTTCATCGTCAATCAACTGCGCACACGCCTCGTTTGAAGCTTGACTTTCGGCGCCGTTGCTGAACCAGGCAGTGACCATATAACAATATTCATTTCCGTGTGGCAATCCCAACCCGTAATTGTTGTCGGTGTATGTGGTGTCATCGATGCTGAAAAGCGAATCGATGAGCATGTAACCAGTATAAAGAGGCACACCTGTTTCGCAATTTGAAGGCAAGTAGCCGCTTGGACCTGCTTTGCGGTAAATCAGATAGCCCTGGGCCTCACTGCAATACTCCTTGTTCCATTGCAGGAAAATGTCGTCGCTAACCGGAGTAGCCGTAAGATTCTCGGGTGCCGGAGCAATGACGGTGATATCGGCACTTGATACAGCAGGTTTATGATCCGATATCTTGTAAATTGTAATATTGTCTAAGCCCCAGTGATCATAATAAGAGCCCGTTGCTTCAAACTGAACCCACCTGATCCGGGTACCGGGAGAAATAGCTGCTTCAGGCACTACCACTGAATAGTTGTTCCATCCAATCAAATTCGACACATGACCTCCTTCGCCCGGAGAAATGCTCGGATCCCAGTAGGCAATAGGGACCCATGGCCCGTTGACCCCACTGATACTGTATTGAAGATATATACCTTCGTCAGGCTCATCAGGCCCTTCGCATGTAGTGTTTGGGTTACCCGTGTGGTCGGCAAAACGCATGTCGAAAACCATCATGTAATTTCCTGCCGAAAGATCAAGAACTGGGGTAACCAGAGATCTTGGGGCTGTACTGTCAGAACCAAACCATAAGTAATTCGATCCATCCCAGCCCGGCTGACAGGGTTGACCGATTTCAGGAGAAGGGTTGGCTAAAAATGGCGAATACCCCGATTCAAAGGTATAGGTGTTATTTAATGTGCTGAGGCTGTCTTCAACCTCTGCCCTGAAAATCATATGGTAGGGCTCAGGTCTGACATGAACACAGGTTGCATCCCAAACAAAAACTGAACTTGCAGTGTCCCTGTCTCTTATCGGCTGCGGGAATAACGCCGGATCTGCCGTCAAAAGCAAAGGCTCTCCCGACGCAGTTAAAGTTATGGTGTCATTGCCTGAATAGGTCGCAACAATGGTATCTCTTAATTGCTGACCGGCAAGAATACACGTGTCTCCCATCGCATCCAAAACAGGCATCGAAACAGAACACTCCAGCACATTGACCAAAGCATCGCGCATGACTGAGCCTAAAAGAATCCCATTTCGGTATTTTTCAACCTTCACGGCATAATTGAAAAAGCCCCGTTCGAGGGGTGAGTTCCAAACAAGCATACCGCTCTGAGGATCAATCGAAAAGCTTACACTGGACGATGGGTAAGTGTAACCGGCAATTGGATCGCCCATTTCACCTCGGCAAGGAATCACCGAATATACCAGTTGATCGCCAGAAGCATCCCAAGCCATCAAATTCATATCGTTGGATGAGCCTCTGCATACATTCAGCCGGGGGGGGTCCAGAAATACGGGCGACTTAAGCCCGGGAAGAAATGGACTAACCACCAGCATTGCCTCGGCATATATATCGGTAACGAGAGAATTAGGAACATTGATTACGCCGAGACTTCTGACCTTATATGAAACAAACATGGTGAAAGTTGAAGGGCCGCTGTAGGTATGTACCCCTGAAAAGGTCACGCGCTTTAATTCTCCGGGAATATCTTCGATTAACGACGGAACCAAAACCGACCAGGTATCGTCGCCCCAGTAAAAAGTGATGGCTGAATCTATAGGACTCGGATCGTACAAATAGAAAATCGCATTGCCTCGGTATGTAAGCAGAGAAACATTTTCCCATGTGATTTCAAGCGACTTCACATTCATTGAGCGAAGTCCCTGACTCACAAAGATTAACATGACCAATAACAGGAAAACTCTTTTCATCGCATTCAGCTCATCAGAAAACTAAATTCACAAACGTAAAAGTATAAAAAAAATTACTTTAACAACTGATAATTACAGGAATTTTTGTTTTCAACCCAATAAAAAAAATTCCGTAATAAAAATTTCAAGTAAAAATGAATTTGACATAAACAACTGATGAGCGTCTAATTAACAATTTTTGATAAGCAAGCATTAAGATGATATTTATTGCTTGACAACAAAATCCATATGAATAAACGTTACTTTTGAAACAAAAATAGAAGGCATGAAAACTTTTGCTTGGCTCATGTTATTTCTCCCTTTGTTCGCCACAGGACAATCGGTTGAATTTCAAAATATTACGCCGACATCCTCGCTTGGCACCGAGTATTCGCTCATTGTTGATCAGACCAGTATTCTTGTTTATGCATGCAAAACGGACTGCAATCGACCTGAGGACGGTATTTTTCAGGAAATGATTCAGCTTAAACTGGTCAACACAAGTGAACAGAATTTTGTGGTAAGCTGGGATCTTGTGGTGTGGAACGACGGACAACGCTGGACCCGACTGCCTTTACGTCCTGAAAACAGGAAAAGTGTCGTACTGAAAGGAGGTGAAACGCTCTCCGGTTCATGCGATAAATCATCGGATTATTATGATGCGCTGATGATTTTCAGCAAATTCTTGAATTATATAGACAAACCAGTTTTAACCCAATTTGCATTAACCAATTTGACTATTTCGGCTTATGAAGACTAATATCACAAACATAACGCTTCTGTTCTCTCTTGTTTTCTGGGCTCTTCCCAGACATTCATCTGCACAGTGCTTTGCCGAAATCACGAGTCCTACGCAGGACACCACCATATGTATTGGAGATTCGGTGACAATCAGTGCTTTTGCATCGTGCAGTATTCTGATGAACAACAATTTTGATAACGGAACCATTGGAAGTGGATGGAGTTCAAATGCCAACCCCATGTTTAATAATCCCTGCGGTCCCGGCATGGCTGGCTCTGGCGTTCACTGCTGGGTAGGGAGTTTTACCAATTTCCCGAGAGAATTGGTCACTGTCCCATTTCAGTTATTCAATGGTTGCACCATTGAGTGGGAAATGCGTTACGCTGCAGATGAAAATTCTACTGACTGCGAGGATCCCGATATGAGTAACGAAGGCGTGCACCTTCAGTATTCACTGCCCCCCTACTCAACCTGGACCGACATCAACTACTGGACACCCAATTCCACTTACACCGGGCCTTTGTATACCTGGAATGCCTACAGCCAGAATATTCCTGCTGCAGCTTTCGGACCCGCGACAAAAATAAGGTGGTATCAGGACCTCACCAGCGGCAACACCTGGGACCACTGGGGTGTTGACGAAGTGCAGATTGTGTGCCCCCAATCACAGAATATCTTCTGGTCAAACGGAGCCACAACAAACACATTGGTTCAGACCGTGTCTCCTACCACCACTACCGAATACATTGTAGCCATTTTCGATTCTTTGGGAAATCTGGCTACTGACACGGTTGTCATTACGGTCATCCCATCTCCGCAAGCCGGTTTTTCGGTTGAATCGCCTGTGTGCATCAACCAAAACAGCACAGTTGAACTGGATAATCCTGCATCACCAAATGTAACTTATACATGGGACTTTGATGGCGCCACTGTGGCCTCGGGTTCGGGTTCAGGGCCTTATCAGGTCAACTGGCCAACAACCGGTTCTTATACTGTCACCCTCACTGCTACGGAGGGAGCCTGTACTTCGACCGAAACCCAAACTGTGACAGTCAATTCCGATATCCTTGTACAAGTTACTCCGTCATCACCATTTGTTTGCCCCGATAGCAGCATTGCCATCACCGCATCGGGAGGAGCAACTTATGCATGGACACCTTCTACTTCGCTGAGCTCTGACAGCGGAGCCACCGTGATTGCGACACCCGATGTTCAGACCACCTACACTGTTACTGGTTTCAGTCTTGAAGGATGTACCGGTTCTGCTACAGTTACCGTCGGAGTGTATCCCGATCCAGTGATTAATGTCACGCCTTTGCCTGCCGAAGGATGCGAGCCCGTTGTTGTTGATTTCTCTGCCAACATTACCCCGGGAGCTTCGCAATATCTTTGGGATTTCGGAGATCCGGCATCGGGTATGTATAACACTAGCACCAGTGCCACTCCTTATCACGTTTTTGCCATTCCCGGCCAATACGATGTGAGCCTTGATGTGGTTTCAACCGACGGCTGCCCCGGCAGGGCTGTTTACAGCGAACTGATTACGGTTTACGATATGCCTGTTGCAGCATTTTTGGCCAATCCGTCAGAAGTGAATCTTTCAACCCCTACGGTTACGTTCACAGATCTATCCACAGGTGCCGATCAATGGCTTTGGAACTTTGGTGAAGTCTATAGTCCTTCCAATAATTCCACACTTCAAAATCCAACCCACGATTATTCAGCAACAGGAGAATATGTGGTTTGGCTGATCGCCACAAATGGTCCGGGCTGTTCCGATACAGCATGGTCAACAGTACAGGTGGTTCAGGATATCGCATTTTGGGTGCCGAATGCATTCTCGCCTTTTAACGAAGATGGGATCAATGATTACTTCCTTCCAAACGGTATTGGAATTGGTCTGGGCGAACTGGATTATTCCATGAAAATCTACGACCGATGGGGACATCTGGTTTTTGAATCAGCCGATATCGACACAGGCTGGGACGGTCGTGTGAATGGAAAATGGGCACCTCAAGGCATTTATTCCTATTATATTGAAGTGAAATATGCCGATGGCCTGTGGCATAAGTTCTTTGGTCACGTTACTTTGTTTCACTAAGCCTGATCATCATTGCTTATTGGAGTATTGGTACTTGCAGCAAGTCTTGCAAGATATACGCCAATATCCTCATCTTTTTCAATGCTAAGTTTTTGTCGCAATCGTGACCGCAAAACATGAATGCTCTGGAGTGTCATCCCTGTAATCATGGCCATTTCCTTTGAACTAAGCTGCAAGCTTAAAAGCGCGCAATAACGCAGGTCGCGGGAAGTCAGATCGCTATGCATAATGGTCAATTGGGTGAAAAACTCCGGATTGACCTGTCTGAAATAATGATCAAACTCTTTCCAGATGTTCTTGTTCTGAGTGCTGGCAAGAATTCCGGCCAGCTCATATAGTTTCTTTTGTACTTCCTTCGGACTTTTCAGGCCAACCTGCCGCAACTGCGAAATCACTTCACTGGTATGCTCATTTTTCATCACCTGATTTAAGACAAACGAAGCAATTTCTTAATTCTTCTCGTTCAACTCATTTGTCAGTCGGATTCTCGCAGCGAGGAGCGATTCTTTGGCCTGTTCTGCATTTAATATTCTGCTTCGAAACCTGTTACTTAAGAAGTACATTATTGCCCCGGCAAGCATCAACAGAATGATTGCAGTAATAATCAACAACAAATAAATGCTTCTTCGTTTCTCGAGGTTTTCATTTCTAAGCAGAATAGACTGAGCTTTCTCCTTTTCGAGGTCAAGCAGAACTTTATAATATAAGTTGTTGCTTCCATCATCTGAACGTTTGGCACTTAAACTATCCTGATAGTTGACCACCCTCTGCAGACATAACGCCTGATTTCGGAAGTCGCTCTTTTGTTGATAAAGATTTGCGGCAAAGCGATTTAGCCTGATTAAAAAATCGAAATCAGTATGATGGTCGAGCAGAGACATCGCACGTTCGATGCTCACTATTGCTTCTTCGATGTTGCCTTCCACTGCTGCAAGTCGCGAGGCCATGGCCAAATAAACAGCCTTCCACTTATAGTGAACAATGTAATTCTCTCGAGCCACTGCATTGTTGAAATAGCTTCGCGCCAATTCTGCATTGCCTGCACCTTGATGAAACATGGCCAAATTTATACTAACCAGCGCAATGTTCTCATCGTCGTTGCTTTGTCTGGCAATTTCATAGGCCTTATTGTAACAAAACAGAATCCTTGAAGAATCTCCAACAGCTGCATAGTATTTCGATAAGTTGTTCCAAGCCGAAACCTGCAAATCAGGATCGCCCGTCTGATTGGCCGAATAAACCATTTCGTCAAAAAGTTCCGCCGGATTCTTTCCAGTCTTCATGAACACGATTAACAGCGAATTGGTGGCTTTGAACAAATAATAATAGCTGGCCTGTTTACGTGCAATGCCCCGCAGTAGATCAAGTGCTTCGATTGCTTTGCGCTCATCCCCGGCTAAATCGTAACTCTGTCCCAGCCAGTACAATTGTTCCATAAAGCTTTCTACATCGCCACACACAGGAAGCATCCTGATGCTTTGACGCAAAATAACAACTGCTTCAGATGGATTGCCATTAAGCCTGATCAGATTGGCATAGGTGCCAAGACACATCGCATATTGGCAACTGTTGCGATCACGACTTAGGATGATGGCTTTTTTAATTGACTCAAAAGCCGAATCCTTCAGATTCATTCCATACAATGCTACTGCATAGACCCTCCATGCCTCACTCTGCATAAGGTAATCCCCGCTATGAAGCGACATTTTTATGCAATGCTCTAAAATGGGTATGGCCTTAACGGGTTGTTTGTCAACGACTTTTCTTGCAGCATCGAGAAGTGATTCACAGGAAAGCGAGTCATAAACCGACTGATTAAAACGCGGGGAAGGGGTATCTTGAGCCGATACCTGACCACAGCACAAAATGCAAGTTGCTAAAATCCAATATTTTATTAAGCCATGCATGGCAAATCCTCCCATGCAAATTTAATGAAATTCTGTAACTATCCATTGCCCAAATCTTTTTGCAAACTCCCGTCCCAAAGCAAAAAATAGTTGATCATTCTAAATACGAAGTGTCTACAAGTACTTTTTCAACTTCAATGACAATAATCATTTCATAACACAAAATTTCTTATATAATATTTAAGGCATTTTGATTGAATAATTAACGCTTTTGAAGAAATTATTGAGAGAAACGAGCATGCAAAAAACGATATTAATACAAATAATTGATTTTAACACATTAACAAGTGCTATAATCCAATAAAAATCTCAGTCAAATTTCATGTCATCCTGTGATATTAGTCTGATTTACTTTACTTTATAACATTTGTTAAGGTCATGATAAGGCCATACATGATATGAATCACTTTCATTCATGTTTCGAGTAGAAAAACATGCCTAAAAAAGCAGTATTTTCGTTTTCGGAATTATAACCACAAAAAATATGAACATCAGACACTTTTTGATTGCATTGCTGATGAGTTTTCTGGCCCTGCCGGGAATCGGTCAGACCATCGTCTTCAGCGAAGACTTCGAAACACTGCCACTAGATGTAACAAGCAGCGGTGGAACCACCTGGGCCCGCTCAACGGCACTTTTCGCTGCCGGAACATACAGCGATACGGCTGCTGTTCCTGTGACAGGAAACAGTTATCTGACAACCAATGCATTCAGCACTGTGGGAAACTTCAGTGTTTTGCTTGAATTTGATCAGATTTGTAAAATTGAATTTTTCGACGGAGGCTACATTGAGTACTCACTCGATGGTGGCAGCACATGGACTGTCGTTGCCTCAACCTATTATCAGGGTTCGGGAACGATGACATCGAATAAGTTCACCGCCAACTCGTATGTGACTGATTGGCAGGCAGCTACACCTACCGCCATCCCAACCAATACGTGGTGGAAGCATGAAACATTTGACATTGGAACGCTGGTTGGCAATCAGGCCAGCGTGATGCTCAGATTTCGCCTGGCTGATCTGAACAACAACGGACCAAACCAGAATTATGGATGGGCTGTCGACAACATCGAAGTCACCATGGCCATTTCAGAACTGACTCCGCCATCGATCACCCAAATCCCAACCATTTGGCAGGACACTGTCAATCAAACCGGACCTTTTCAGGTCAGAGCAAAGATTTCAGATCTGTCGGGAATTGACACCGCTTATGTGGTTTATTCGATCAATGGAGGTTCAAACAATACCCTTGGAATGAGTCTGGTGAATGTGGATACGTTTGCGGTTAACATTCCGGCTCAGGTTTATAATACACGGGTTGATTATTATATTGTTGCTGTCGACGGATCGGTGGCTGCAAATGCTGACACGGCTACAGCTCACTG
>CAZLHV010000131.1:0-9017 GCA_964559205.1 uncultured Bacteroidaceae bacterium | reverse complement strand
TCAAAATACACTCTGCACGCGTCAATATACACTCTGCAAGCTTCAATATATATCGTGCAAGCTTCGATATACATCGTACACGTTTCAATATATATCATGCAAGTGTCAATATATACTCCGCACGTTTCAATATACTCCCCGCACGCGGCAATATATACTCTGCGAGCTTCAATAAACATGATGCACGTGTGAATATATTCTGTGCATGCCTCTATATAGATCATGCACGTGATAATATATTCAGTGCGCGTGTCAATATACAACGTGTAAGTGACAATATTTGCTATGCACGCATGAATATACACATGCTGTTCAACCCCCGTTACCGGGCAGGACTTGCAGAAGAACACAAAGAAAGGCATTTCCCGACCCTGCCGGGCAGCAAGCTGGAGCGAACATGGCGGAGCAAATTGCAAGATGATATTCTAAGGTACTCTTATTTCTCTGTCTTTGTAAGCCAATCCAATGCGTTTATTTTTTTTATTCCGTTATAGGTTCCTGTGTCGTAGTCCATCGTGATTATAAGTTTTTCATGATGGTCCGAAATGCTGTCAAATGGTGCTAATTCACGTTGTAAAGTTGTTGCGTTTTGCACAGTTTGGGCAACTTGTATGTATTGTGTAAAGCCTTCGTTGTCGCGAACTACAAAATCAACTTCCACATTGTTGGTTTTTCCAATCCATATCTGGTTGTTTCTACGTTTCAGTTCAAGATAAATGATGTTTTCAAGTAAATGTCCTGCATCACTTTCCAATTCTTTTCCAATTAAGGCGTTGCGAAAACCTAAATCCACCAGATAATATTTTTCCTGCGTTGCCAAATGCTGTTTGCCTTTAATATCATAACGGTTCACTTTGTAAAACAAATAGGATTCAACCAACGTGTCAATGTATTTCGACACTGTTTTATTGTCAATTTTCTTTTTTGTTGTCGTTAAAACTTTGGCAATGCTACCTGCTGAAACGCTTGACCCAACTGAATCTATTAAGAAGTTCACAACTTCCTGATAGGATTCTTCTGCATAAATGGTGTAGCGTTTCGAAATATCGTTGTTGTAAATGTTTTTGAAAACCATTCGCAAATATTCATTCGCAAAATGATTTCCGTCCGCCGAGAGTTTCACGGCTTCCGGAAAACCACCTGTGCGAATGTATTCAGCAAAAGCACGGTCGGGGTTTGTTGCTTTGCCGGTAAATTCCAAATATTCAGCAAAAGAAAATGGCAATACGTTTATTTCATAAGCTCGGCCTGTGAGCAAAGTTGCCAATTCGCTTGACAATAAAAATGCGTTTGAACCTGTCACGTACAAATCTATGTTTGGGTGAACATATAGTCCTTCAAGCAGTTTTTCAAACGCAGGAACGTTTTGCACTTCATCAATAAACACATAATTGGTTTCGTTTTTTCTAAGATGCTTAATGATGTAAT
Source organism: uncultured Bacteroidaceae bacterium (assembly GCA_964559205.1). Classification (GTDB taxonomy): domain Bacteria; phylum Bacteroidota; class Bacteroidia; order Bacteroidales; family DTU049; genus GWF2-43-63. The sequence continues at coordinate 7,589 of CAZLHV010000131.1, read as the reverse complement.
CGTAGATATCTTTCCAGCTTTTTTCAGCTAAAAACCTAAACTCGGGCATATCCAGATTGATTGCCACTATCGAAACTTTGCTGTTTTCTTTTCGCAACAAGTCTTGAAATTGCGTCATCAAGGTTGATTTTCCACAACGTCTTACGCCTGTTGCAACCTTAATCAAATTCTTGTCTTTAAGAACACCAAGTGTTTTCAGGTACCGTTTGCGTGCTATTGTTTGCATTGGGCAAAGATATGTAAAATTCCTAAAACTGCATAAAAAGTGAATCTTTTAGGAAAATTAGAGAGCTGCGATCCTTGGTGTACTTCTGCAAGTCCTGACCGGCAGCGTCAGGAAGTGCAACCAGAAAAAAACATCCCCCAAAATCAAAGCCCTTTCGCACTTTTGGTCGTCTGAATTCCGATCAGGCGGTCGTTGATTTCGCCCGGCTCACGGTAATACACATAAATAGTGTAATCGTTGTCGGCTTCGGCATGACGCCCTTCGACAAAATGCTCATCAAACACCTTGCTGCCGCTTTTCAGAAAAGCATAATGGTAGTTGTAATAGCCTTGTTTGAGCAGCAGCGAATCGCCGTAGCCCCTTTTTTCATAGTTATAGTTCAGTTTAAAGGCCTCGCTGTCCCATTGCGTAAAGCCTCCCAATAGATACACCGCACCCTCGTCGAGCGGAGCATCGTAGCTCAGGAAAAAATGAACCCACACGTATTCCGATTCAAGATCGGTGTCGCCACCATCGTCGTTTTTGATCAGAAAGCGACCGTTCACATCGTCTTCGCTGATATATCGTTCAAAAGGCCGTCGGTAATCGGTTTTCAGCGTCACATGAAACACGCCGTCGCGCTTTTCGATCTGAGCCAGGCGGTCGGTATAATAGGTCAGGCTTTTGATGTCGAAGTGTCTGAATTCGTTCACAGCATCGAAAATGTTACCGCTCTCAAAATTATAATCGAGTTCATCGCCTTTCACCAGTTTGGGTTTCAGATCTCCAATCTGGTTGTCGTTGCGTCCGTTTTGCTGAACAATCACCGTCAGGTTGCGGTATGGATCAACTATGTCGAGACCACTTTTCTGAATCAGAAAATCCACTTCATGCTGATAATCCCGGAGTTCAGGATTGCTGTTTTTCTTTACTTCCATCTGTATGCCGATGGCCTGTTCGCTCACGTAGAAACGGCGGGTAATCACGGTTTGCTGGCTTCCGTTCTGATCACACCATACCTTCAATACATAATTTCCGCTCATTTTAGGTTTCATTTCTTCCTGCGGAAAGGTGAGCGAATAGTGAATGTATGGAATGAGCGTATTGCGCGAGAAATCGTAATCTTCGATGCGGTCTTCGAAAAAGCCCTCAATCACATCCATTTGCGGCATATCGACCGGTTGCCATGCGGCGTCGCACAAAATAAAGGTATAATAATAATCTTTAGGCTGGTCGCTCAGCAGATCGAACGTAAGTGTAAGCGTATTGGCTTTGTTGAGAAAGATCACCGGCGGACTGAAGGCCCATTCGCTGCCGTGGAGTTGCACCGATCGGATGGAGCTGTCGTAGCTGCGGTTGGCATATTCCATTCGGTCCGGCTCATAATAATCGACCGGTACAAGGGTTCCGCTGCGCGTGGTGTCTGCGGGCAGGGGATTGTTGGGATTGGTTTCATTGCTTTTTGGGGTGCGACAGGCAATGCTAAGCAACATTATGATAAATATCAGAGCAAATTTCATGACGGTTCTTTCTGTCGCAAAGATAGACAAATCGCCGGTTTTTGAAAACAAACCCTCGTAAAATTTGGTCACTGTCAAAGCCGTGCACTCCACCGATTGAAATATTTGTAATTTTGTTTTGAAAACCATTAACCACTTATGCAAAAAGTCTATTCAATCCGCAGGGGCATGGACATTCCGCTAAAAGGCGAAGTGAACACCCATGAGCTGAAAAGCCTGCGGCCCGGGCTTTATGCCGTTGAACCCGAGCGGTTCAGGCTGCTCAACCCCCGTCTGCTGGTGCAGGAGGGCGATCAGGTCAGCTGCGGCACACCGGTGATTCAGAACAAGCTCGACGAGCGTATTTTTCTCACCTCGCCCGTATCGGGAACGGTAAAGCGGGTGTTGCGCGGCGAAAAACGCAAGTTGCTCGCCGTTGAAATCGAAGCCGATGAGGCGGGCAGGGAAGTTAACTTTGGTGTGGCCGATCCGGCCACGCTGAAGCGCGAAGAAATCGTTGAAAAGCTCCTGCAGTCGGGTCTTTGGCCTCTCATGCGTCAACGTCCCTATGCCATCATGGCCTCGCCATCCGATCAACCACGCGATATTTTTATTTCAGCTTTCAGCTCTTCGCCGCTGGCAGTGAGCATGGATGTGTTTGTGAAGGAACATCGGAGTGATTTTGCAGCAGGTCTTGCAGCGTTGAACGTGCTTGCCGGAAAAAGCATTCATTTGGGTCTGCATGTGCAGAAAAACGACCCTACATTATATGAAGGATTCAAAGGCGTTGAAATGCATCGTTTCAAAGGTCCGCATCCATCGGGCAACATTGGCGTACAGATTCACAGGGTGGCTCCTATCAACAAAGGCGAAGTGGTTTGGTATTGCGGCCTGCAGGATGTGGTGGCCATTGGCCGGCTTTTCGTCAGCGGCCGACGCGAAATCGTTCGTCAGGTTGCGCTGGGCGGATCAGAGCTGCGTGAAACTTGTCTAGTGAATATGCCGGCAGAAGCTTCGGTGGCAGCCTTGTTCGAAAACAATCTGAAGCAGGAAAACGTCAGGGTGATCAGTGGCGACGTGCTGACAGGCACTTCCATCGGACGCGAAGGCTTTTTGGGCTTTTACGACACCCAGCTGACGGTGATTCCCGAAGGCGACTATTACGAATTCTTTGGCTGGGCTGCGCCCGGTTTCAAAAAACACAGTTTGTCGAGAACTTTCTGGAGCTGGCTAACGCCAAAGCGTCAGTTCAGGCTCGATACCAATTATCACGGAGGTGAAAGAGCCTTTGTGGTTACAAATCAATACGACAAGGTATTTCCGTTCGATATTTATCCGGTTCATCTCCTCAAGGCCATTCTGGCCGGCGACATCGAGCTGATGGAGAAGCTGGGAATGTACGAAGTGGCCGAGGAAGATTTTGCGTTGTGTGAATACGTTTGCACTTCGAAAATCGAATCGCAGGAAATTGTGCGTAAAGGAATAGATCTGATGATACAGGAAATGAGTTAAGCATGCACATATGAAAGGACTCAGAAAATTTTTAGACCGGATCAAACCATCGTTTCAGAAAGGCGGCAAGTTGCATTTTCTGCACTCGACTTTCGATGCGTTTGAAACATTTATGTTTGTTCCCAACAAGGTGACCCTTCGCGGAGCGCATATCCGCGACTCGATCGACCTGAAGCGTACCATGTCGGTAGTCATCATGGCGTTGATGCCTGCATTGCTTTTTGGCATGTTCAATGTCGGCGTGCAGCATTATCTGCTGATGCCCGAATATCGCGGCTTAGGCTGGCAGGAACTCATCGGAGTGGTGGGCATTGGGCCCCTGCTGTGGTTTGGATTCCTGAAAGTGTTGCCGCTCATCATTGTCAGTTATGTGGCCGGGCTGGGTGTCGAATTTATTTTCGCCCAGGTGAAAGGCCACGAAGTGAACGAAGGATTTTTGGTCACAGGCATGCTCATTCCGCTCATTGTTCCACCCACCACGCCTTTGTGGATGCTGGCCATTGCCACCATTTTTGCAGTGGTATTCGGAAAGGAAGTGTTTGGCGGTACAGGCATGAACATCATGAATCCCGCCCTGCTCACACGAGCGTTTCTGTTTTTTGCCTATCCGAGTCACATGTCAGGCGATGCCCCCTGGGCTGTACCGACCGATGTGATCAGTGGTCCTACACCGCTGGCGCAGGCAGCATCGTACAGCATTGATCAGATGCCATCGATCACCGATATGTTCATCGGATTCATTCCGGGATCGGTGGGCGAGACTTCGGTGATTGCCATTCTGCTGGGCGCCTTCATTCTGGTGTTTACCGGCATCGGTAGTTTGCGCATCATGCTCAGTGTCATTGCCGGCGGCCTGCTGATGGCCTTTGTGATGAATCTCTGGGGCGCCAATCCTTACATGGATCTGCCAGTACTATGGCATTTGGCTGCAGGAGGTTTCATGTTTGGAACCGTTTTCATGGCAACCGATCCAGTTACAGCAGCGCAGACCGAGCGCGGAAAAATCATTTATGGTTTGCTCATTGGCATTTTCACCATCCTGCTGCGGGTGATCAATCCCGCCTATCCCGAAGGCATGATGCTGGCCATTCTGCTCATGAACGTCTTTGCGCCGCTCATCGATCATTATGTTGTTGAATCGAATATCAGGCGCCGCATGCGTCGGGTAAAAACGCAAAAAATATAAGGAGGCCCCATGTTCAGCAATCGTTATATTTTTATTTATTCCACGGTGATGGTTGTCATTGTGGCCGTGCTTCTGGCGCTCGCAGCAACCGTGTTGCAGCCATTTCAGGAGCAGAACATCCGTGTTGAGAAAATGCAATACATTCTCAATTCGGTGCATGTTGAAAACACCACTGCCAATGCCGAGCAGTTGTACAACGAATACGTGGCGGCCGAGTATCTTGTAAACGAAAAAGGCGAACTCATCAGCACCTACACCAAGGAAAAAAGCGAGGGTGTAAGGCCCTTTGATGTTGATTTCCGCATGGCGCTTAAAGAGTTCGAAGAAAAAAAGACCGGTGCATTTCCGGTATACGTTATCAAGAAAGAAAGCGACACCCTGTATGTGTTTCCTTTGCAGGGAAAAGGACTTTGGGGTCCGGTGTGGGGCTATCTGGCATTGCGCGCCGATCTCAACACGGTTGAGGGTGCAGTGTTCGACCACAAGGGCGAGACCCCCGGTCTTGGCGCTGAAATATCATTACCTGAATTTCAGGCTTTGTTTCCCGGAAAAATCATTTTCGACAAAACCAACACGCTGGCCTCAATACGTCTGGTCAAGGGTGGTGCTTCCAACGGATTGTACCGTCAGGCACACGATGTCGATGCCATTTCGGGCGGCACCATCACCAGCAATGGTGTAACGGCCATGATACAGCACTGCCTTGAAATTTACCTTCCATTTATTCAGAAACACCGTAATCTGACAGAACATGAGTGAGAAAAATGCAATGTTTTCAGCGAAGAACCTGCGACTGTTGTCGGCTCCGCTGAACAAGGATAATCCAATCACCATCCAGGTGCTGGGCATTTGTTCGGCACTTGCGGTAACGGTGAAAATGAAACCTGCCATTGTCATGGCGCTTGCAGTAACCATTGTGGTGGCGTTTTCAAACCTGATCACTTCATTGCTCAGGAACACGATCCCGCCACGTATCCGCATCATTGTGCAACTGGTGATTGTATCGCTGCTTGTGATCATGGTCGATCAGGTGCTCAAAGCTTTTGTTTACGATGTGTCGAAACAGCTATCGGTGTTTGTCGGACTCATCATCACCAACTGCATCGTCATGGGTCGTCTCGAAGCCTTTGCCATGGCCAACAAGCCCTGGCAGTCATTCCTCGACGGCATCGGCAATGGTCTGGGGTATGGAATCATATTGTTTATTGTGTCGTTCATCCGCGAGTTGCTCGGATCAGGTACCCTGTTTGGAAATCAGATCATACCCGATGGATTTTATGCAGCAGGATACGAAGACAATGGCCTCATGATTCTGCCTCCCATGGCACTTATTCTGGTGGGCACCATCATTTGGGTGCAGCGCAGCCGCAACAGGGATCTGATTGATAAAAGCTAATACGATACGCTATGCAGGACTTTTTTAATCTTTTCGTCAAGAGCATTTTTATCGACAACATGATATTTGCCTACTTCTTAGGCATGTGCTCATATCTGGCGGTTTCAAAAACCGTAAAAACCTCCATGGGACTGGGTGTGGCGGTCATATTTGTACTTGTCATCACCGTACCCCTCGATTTTCTGATCGATACCTATTTTCTAAAGAAAGGCGCCATGGCGTGGATCAGTCCGTCGCTGGCGGGGCTTGACCTGAGTTTTCTCAGCTTCATCATGTTCATCGCGGTCATTGCCGCCATGACACAATTGGTTGAAATGATTGTGGAACGCTTCAGCCCGTCGTTGTACAACGCCCTGGGAATTTTTCTTCCGCTCATTGCCGTCAACTGCGCCATTCTCGGTGCTTCGTTGTTCATGCAGGAACGCGAGTTGCAGTCGGTTGGCGAGTCGGTTGCGTTTGGACTCGGATCCGGTGTAGGCTGGATGCTTGCCATTGTAGCCATCGCCGCCATCCGCGAAAAAATCCGTTACTCCAATGTGCCGGCACCATTGCGCGGTCTGGGAATCACATTCATCATCACTGGCCTCATGGCGATCGCTTTCATGAGCTTTTTCGGCATCACCATTTAACCTGAAGCATTATGGTTTTTCTTGAAATAACTCAAACCACCATCATCATAGGAAGCATTATTGTCTTTCTCATTGTCACGCTGGCACTTGTTGGCATGCTTCTGTTTGCCCGAAAGAAGCTTCTTCCTGCCGGCAATGTAAAAATTTCCATCAACGAAGGAGATCCCATCGAAGTGGCTCCGGGCAGCAGCCTGTTGTCAACACTCAGTGCACAGAAAATTTTCCTGCCTTCGGCTTGTGGCGGTGGTGGCACCTGTGCCATGTGCAAGTGTCAGGTCAACGAAGGTGGCGGAAGCATTCTACCAACTGAAGTGGGCTATTTCACCCGCAAGCAGATCAAAGAAAACTGGCGCCTGGGCTGTCAGGTCAAAGTACGCACCGATATGAGCATCAGCATTCCGCCCGAAATTTTCGGCATCAAGAAATGGGAATGCGAAGTGGTGTCGAATCATAACGTTGCTACTTTCATTAAAGAATTCGTCATTCGTCTGCCCGAGGGCGAGCATCTCGATTTTCGCAGCGGCGGCTACATTCAGATTGATGTGCCCGGAGGCATCGAAGTGCGCTACAGCGATTTTGACGTTGAGCCTGAGTATCGCGACGAATGGGATAAATTCAACATGTGGAATCTGGTGATGAAGAATCCTGAACCTGTTTTCCGCGCCTATTCCATGGCCAACCATCCTGCCGAAGGAAACATCATTATGCTCAACATCCGCATTGCCACACCGCCTTGGGATCGTAAGACCAATGCATTTATGAAGGTGAACCCGGGTATTTGTTCAAGCTACATCTTCTCGCTGAAACCCGGCGACAAGGTCATGGTGAGCGGCCCTTACGGAGAATTCCACATCAAAGACACGCAAAAGGAAATGATGTTCATTGGTGGCGGAGCAGGCATGGCACCCATGCGTTCGCATATCTTTGATCAGTTCGACACACAGCACACCACTCGTAAAGCCACTTTCTGGTATGGTGGCCGATCAAAGCGCGAATTGTTTTATCTCGACGATTTCGAACGCATTGAAAAGAATAATCCGAATTTCAAATTCCATGTGGCTTTGTCGGAGCCCAAGCCCGAAGATCAGTGGCAGGGTTATACCGGATTCATCCATCAGGTAATTCTCGATCAGTATCTGAGCAAGCATCCTGAACCTGAAGA
>CAZLHV010000130.1:0-9257 GCA_964559205.1 uncultured Bacteroidaceae bacterium | reverse complement strand
AGCTGGCGTTCATGCAGACTGCTCGAGAAAGGGTAACAGCATCGCAAGGAAAAACATAGTATTCTTTGTGCTTATGGGGGCACAAGTTGCAAACGCGAACCAGCGGGGGGGGGTGAAACAAAAGGAAGGGTGCATTGTAAATGAGATTTGAAAGAGTGTGGTCGCGATTACTTTATTTCACACGGCTTGCATAAAAAACACCTGAACGCATGCACCCCGGCAAAGCCCGGTACGCCGCAAGCGGCGCGGGGCCGCGCAATTGCGCATGTGTGGCCGGTGGACTACGGCGACCAACAGGAAGCCCCCATAGCTCCGATGCCACAAGGGGACAAAAACACAGCTGGTTGAAAAAATTGAAATCATTATGCTGATGAAATGCGATAAAGTGATACTTTAGCCAGAAGGAAGGCCTGATGGCATTCAGAAATTAATTGATTTGGCCCATGAAAACCGAATACTGTCTTTAACTTTTAAGAAAGTAAAAAAATTTTATGAAAAAGTGGTCACATTGAATCAAGAAACAAATTTAAAGGCATGAAAATAAAATTACTTATCGCTGGAATAATTACTGTTATCATATGCTTTACCGGTGGACGAACAAGTGCCCAAAGTCTGCTCAATAGCCGTCAGTGGAGTTATTACACCTACATTTACAAGATCACTGATCGGGAAGCCCGATCGATTTACAAAAACAACCTTGCGGTGGCTGACCGATCCTATTTTCACACCCTTGTCGATTCATTTCCAAGCGACAGTGAGTATCAGCGACCGCTGCCAGCAGGATATTACCTGCGATTAAATCTCGCCGGTAACAAGCAAAGGGTGGCAATGACCAATGTAAAGAGTTTTGAGGTGTTTATTCTAAACAACACATCGGACTTGTGTGTACAGGTGATCGATTTTGAAGGGAAGCCCCTGCCGGATGCTGAAGTGAAAGCTGGTGGCAAGACATTGAAATATGATGATCGAAAAAAAGTGTTTACTGATAAAAAATCGAACCGGCAAGGGGTGCTCGAAGTGACTGTAAATGGTAAAACCCAATATTATCTTCTGAACCGGGAATTTGATCGATCAGCTATCAAACGAGCCTATTACAAGGTGCTTTACCACTCTCCTGTGTCCTACATCTGGGTTCCTGTGAGATATTTTGCTTTTTTACCCATCGATGGGGTGCGATCGGTTGTAACTGGATATCCAAGAGGTTCGATCAGGCAGACCATTCAAGTCTTTAACTTCATCACCTATAAGGTTGGCCAACAGTTGTACAGGTGGATTCATCCGGAAATGTCGTGGAGTAGAAATCATATTGCCGGCTATCTCGTGGTTGATAAGCCTCAGTACAGGCCTGGAGACACAGTGCGTCTGAAGTCGCATCTCATGCACAGACATGGACGGCCGGTTGACAAGGACCTGAGTGTTTTTCTGAACCTCGGTCGAAGTGAAATCAAATTAAACGCGGTAAGAAAAGTACGCCCGGGCGTGTATGTGAGCGAATTTATTCTGCATGATTCACTTCGGCTCAGCCTCGACAACACCTACCTTGTTGAGTTAAGGGATACAAAAAACAGAGTTTATGCAAGCAATAATTTCAAGTATTTGGACTACGAGCTGAAGCGAAACATACTGACGGTGAACTGCGAACAGGATGAACAATACCGGGGACATCAGGTTAAGCTCAACATAAAAGCCACCGATGACAATGGTTTGAATTTGCAGGATGCACGTGCGGAAATCTTGGTGAAAGCAAGTAAAATTCACCAATACAATGCTCCGATTGTGTTTTTTCCAGACACGCTGATTTACATGCAACCCGAAATTAACCCACAAGGAGAAACTGAAATTGTACTCAGTGATTCGGCATTTCCGGCAGCCAATTTCACCTATGAAATCATGGTCAGTGTACGAACAACAGACAACGAGCTAAGCACCAATACCATCAAGATCAGGTATCATTTCAGTAAAGCACATCCCGAAATTTTACTTCACAACGATTCGCTTTGGATCCGATACTCCGAAGAGGGACTGTCGGTAGCAACCCATGCCACAGTCACAGGAACCGACGCCTTTGGGCATGAGCAAATGGTGTACGAAGGTGAAATTCCATGTTCGCTTCCGGTGAATGTGCGGATGAATAAATACACTGTTCGTGTCGGAACAACTTCATCTGAACTTGATATTAGCAACGAACCATGCGGATTGCTTTGTTACGGGATAAGACAAAACGATTCGCTTGAGTTGAATGTTTATAATCCAGCCCATGTTGAATTTTCATGGGACCTGTTTTGCAGAAACAAACGAATTGAAAGTGGTTCGGGAAAGGAATTGCACTTGAAAATGAAAGACAAATCAAAGCAGGATTATTTTATCAACCTCAATTACCTGTGGGCAGGAGAGGTCAGGAGCGAACGACAAAGGCTGACGCTAAGCGAAAAACTGCTGCAAGTCGACATGAAACAACCCGCAGTGGTTTATCCAGGACAAAAAACCACAATCTCAGTCGATGTACGCGATTATCGCGGAAGGCCTGTCGAAGGGGCTGAATTAACGGCATGGGCGGTCACTAAGAAATTTGGATATACACCAGCTTCGCTCAGCTATTATGGAAAAGCCAGAAAACCGAAAAATGAAATCAATGAATTTAATCTGATGCTCAACCGCAATCATTTCAACCTGGTTGACACAGCCGATTACCAGTTCTGGCGTGCAAAAGCAGGTATTGACACTTTGCCATACTATCAGTTTATCTATCCGGCTGACTCTATTTTTCGCTTTTCATATTCAGTTGAAGATTCCACAACCCAGTTTGCACCCTTCGTATTCGAAAAAGGAGAGAACAAGCCTGTTCATGTGATCTATGCCGATAACAAACCAGTCTTTTTCAGCTGGAATACGCCTCTGTCGCCCTATTCTTTCCCCATCGACAGTGGATATCATCAAATTAGGCTTCGCACCACGTCGCACGAGATTGTCATTGACAGCCTATATTTTATAGCAGGGGAAAAACTCATCTTCAGTCTCGATGAAAGCATGAATAGCCATCAGGTTCAGGTAAAAGAAATGCCAAAAGATTTAAGTTCGTCCGAAAAGCAGATTCTTTACCGATACATTATGCCCTATTCTCATCAGTCAAAGCCTGATGCTGCCTACCTGCAATCAAACAAACAACTGTTTCTTCTGCAGGGCTCGGGCTACAGTAAAAATGAATTGCTGACTGGTCCTGTATCGGGTTTTTCCGAAATGACTGTTCCAGGAAAATTCACGCATGAATTCATACATGAAGCATTTTATGTTTATACATTTTCTGAAAAGGTCATCAGGATGCGCACTGCCAATATGGGCATTTACCCTGTTCATTTGTGGTTCTTTGAACATGATTATGCGATTGAGGACATGGCTCTGACTGAAAAAGCCATTCTCGAAATGTGGGCTGCTGACCGTGAAAGCAAGCAGTTTCAAAACCTCAGGTATATGCAAACTCCCATTATTCAGGGCAGAGCAGGCTCGCTGGTGGTTTCACCCAAATCTCAGAATTCATATCCTGAAATTCCAGTATGCTATGTGTTGCAATTTATGTCGGATTCAGAAATCACCAGCGTATTTCCATGTTCTTCGTTTCGGCTGAATGAGCTTAACACAGGCTACTACAGCCTGAAAGTTCTTTTCCCTGGCAGACAATACATGATGATTGATTCTGTTTTTGTGAAACCAGACGGCATTAACTACTACCAGCTTGATAACTCGCAGCTAAAGAATGATTCGGCCGAATATGAAAGCATCATTGAGCTGCTCAGAATAAGAGCCTCTGGCGATGTATCTGCAATCAGCCTGACCTCTCAGCAAAACTCAAATTCAAAATCAAACGGTGCAGGAGTGCTCCGGGGCATGGTGAATGACGCAGAAACAGGAGAACCTGTGCCATTTTGCAACGTATATATTGAAACAGAAAAGCAAACGTTTATTGGTGCCATTTCGGATTTTGATGGGGCATATCTGATTACCAACATACCCGAAGGAAACTGGTTGGTACATTTCTCATCGGTTGGCTTCAATCAGACGGTTTATGAAAACGTCAGAATCGGTAAAAACAGCATCGTGTTTCTCGATGCCGAAATTAAACAGAGCACGCCGTGCCTGTCTACATGCATGATCATAGAAAACTATAGCATAATGGAGAGTCGCGAGATCATGTGCATGAGTACTTATGTGACAGGAAGCAGCGCATTTCCAATGAGCATGAGCGGTTTATCCTATTATTGCACGGATCTGCCAGGTGTGCATCTGAATGTGGGTGGAGTGTTTTCTACAGATGGACAGCTGAATACAATCCGTGCCGACCATGCGGAGGTTTATCTCGATGGTGCAAGGGTCAGGGGCAGCCAGACGATTCCGCAAGAATCACTGTTGGTGATCGACGGCTTGGTGTATTCGGGCAACAGGGGGGCTTTGGATCAGTTGCAGGTAGCCCGGATTGACATCCTGTCTTCAGAAGAAGCCATGGAAAAATATGGCGAAGAGGGCCGCAAAGGTGTGGTCGAAATACGAACAATACAGGGAAATCCGGCAGGCAAGGCTGACCAGGGCACCCTGATTGATGCCACATTTCTAAACGAAGCTGAGAAAGCGGGTTCATTGCGTAAGTCATTTTCCGATGTGGGTTTCTGGCAACCGGATCTGGTGACCGACAGCAAAGGACACGCAGAATTCGAGGTGGTTTTCCCCGACGATGTTACATGCTGGAAATCCTTTTGCTATGCCATGACGAAAGATATGCAAAGCGGGCAGACGTTCGATTCAATTAAATCGTATAAACCTTTAATGGCACAGCTTTTTGTACCCTTGTTTCTGATTGAGGGAGATTCTTCGGCTGTGCTTGGTAAAATATTGAACTATGGGCCTGATTCGGTTGATGTTACACGCTTTTTCAAAATAGCACAACAAAAATACGACAAAGGACCTGTGATTCTGAACCGCGTAGTGACCGATACCATGACCATTGTCGCTACCGATTCGCTAAATATTTCGTATCAGATGCTTCGAGATGATGGCTACTTTGACGGAGAAGAGCGCACAGTTCCTGTATTTGAGCAGGGGTTGAACCGCGTGTCGGGCAATTTTTATGCATTGAACCTCGACACCACCCAACAGATTTCAATTGGTGAGTTGCAAACAGCAACAACCCTGTATGCCACCGCCAATGAACTTGATATTCTGAATATGGAAATCAGAAAAGTGATTGATTACCGATATGAATGTAATGAGCAGATGGCTTCGAAATTGAAAGCTTTGCTTTCGGAAAAAAAGATTGCTGAAATGAAGGGCGAATCGTTCAGAAGAACCCGCGAAATTGACAAGCTGATTGAGAAGCTTTCGCTAAACATGAACGGCAACGGCCTATGGGGTTGGTGGAACCAATCGGAAACCAACTTGTGGGTGTCGCTGTACGTCCTTGAAGCGCTTGTTGAAGCAAATCAGGCAGGACACACCATTCCGGACCTGAACACATCGACCGGAATCCTGATTCGATATTTGGAAGAATTGGACGACTTCGGAACAAAATTAAGGGTATTGAATCTACTGGCAGTTTTACAGATATCTTACAACTACTCGCAATGGCTCACTGAGCTTAACTCCGACTCGCTTTCATTGCGTGACAGACTCGAAATGGCCTCTTTGCAACAGAAACTTCATCTCAGAATTGACATGGATTCGCTCATGCTTTATCAGCGAAAAACCATATTCGGCAACACTTATTTTTCTGACAACAGCAGTGAAACGGTTGATAACAGCGATCTGCTGAACACCCTGCGTATGTACAAAATTCTTCATGCCGACACAGCCGATCATTCGGCTATGTTGCTCGGTATGCGAAACTATTTTTTCGAAATGCGCAAAGCTGATGCATGGCAGAACACATTCGAATCGGCTCAGATCATTGCCACCTTGCTGCCCGACATGCTCATCACGGAGGCATCAGGTCAAAAGCCATCGCTTCAGATCAGTGGTGACACTGTTTTGACTGTAACCCAATTCCCGTTTTCCATGTCACTTGACCCCGGAATGTTCATTCATGTAACAAAGACAGGCGGGTCGCCGGTGTATTTAACCACTTTTCAAAGATTTCATGAAAAAAATCCTGAGAGGAAGGAAGGCGATTTTACGATAAATACATACTTTGAAGGTGATTCGGCCGGTTATCTCGTGTCGGGACGCAAAACAGTGCTTTGTGCACAGGTTGAAGTGAAAAAGGATGCCGATTACATCATGATCACCGTTCCTGTTCCCGGAGGTTGTTCATATGCATCGAAGGAAAAAAATGTCAGGTTCGAAACGCATCGTGAGTTTTACCGGCAGGAAACAGCCATCTTTTGCGAACATCTTCCGGCAGGAACATACGTGTTCAAAATCGCCATTCTGCCACGGTTTACCGGATCATACACGCTCAATGCCGCCAGCGTGGGTCTGATGTATTTCCCCACCTTCAATGCCAACAATGAAGTGAAAAAGGTGAGGGTGCGATGAGGTCTGGGAAAAGCCATACGGGTTCATTTCTTACGGCACCTAAACGTTGGACCACTTGTTGTAACGGCTGGGGCGATTTGGGAAATTTTTTCAACATTTCTGATGCAAATGACCGGATTTATCAAAAATATTTCTATATTTACCTTGTGAACCTGAAAATAATAGGTTTTCCCATACGCCCGAAGGGGCATTCGATGCTGGATTGAACCAATTCAAGATGAAGCGGAGCCATGTGCGGGCGTAAAACAAGTCATCAACGTAATTCACAAAAATTCAGGTACAATACCCAAAACACCATCCAATGAGACACATTGTTGCAATCATTTTGTTTACGGTCATCTTGAGCCCTGCAAAAGCGCAGGAAGAGCCGGTGAAGGCCATTCTTGATTCAATCTTAAATGAAGCGGGTTTGATGTATGCCTACGAAAAAGCCGTTTGGCACTCAACCGACTTGTTGATGACCGACAGAAAGATTAAGGAAGTTTATGGCGGTTACGTGGTGCGGCATTCGGCCGATTCAGTTTTTGTGAGTTATGTAAGCAAAAACAAAGTGGATTGCATTGCCTATTATGTTTTTACCATGGCCGATTTGGTTAACCCCTGCATCGTCAGTAAGGATGTAAAACCTTTGCAGGAGACCGAAAAAGGGCTGTTCGACATCAAGCAAAAAATGATCAGTCAAATGCTTGACAGCAAATACAACATCAGTATACCCGATGGATTCAGCCCCAATTTCGTCTTTTTTAAAGAGGACTCTATTTTCAAGCTCTATATGATCATGGGGACTTCTGAATCAGGTGTGATTCCGTTTGGAAACGACTATGTTTTCTGGGGCGATGCCGAAGGGAACATTACCGACTGGAAGAAATTTCATTCCAGAATGGTTCCAGCCTATTCCAAAGGCCCTCATGATGAACAAGTAAGATCGGTGATTCATTCTCACTTAAAAACGACACCTTACATCACAGCAACCGATATTTGCACCTTCAGGTTATATGGCGAATTATGTGGACTTGATGAATTCTCGGTGTATTGCACTGCCACAGGAAAATACTACAAGTATTTATTGAAAACCAACACCATTGAGGTAAACGATGATTAGGGCTCATCGGCCATCGGGAACCGGATTGCTTCATGCCATAGCTTCATGCACAATCGACCCAATTAAGACTGGATTCAATAAGAATAATTGCACATAAAAGGACACTCTATTATCCAACATGTCAATAAACCAACTAGCGTTGTTTAGTTAGAAAAAGGATTAAATGATTCAACACCCATGAAATCTGGAATACTTATAAAAAATTGCATCGTGTGTGCTCTGTCGCTTTTGGGCAATAGACTTGCAGCACAGGATTCAATAAGGTTTTTTGGAGCTGATACAGTTGATGTAGAATTCTTTTCTGAAGACGACACTGTTCCACTCGAAATGAATGTATTTGGTCAAATTATCGACGCATCATCCAGCACTTCATGTGGAATTTTTTGCAGTAGCGGCACCATTAAACTTCTGCTAACGAACTCAAATGTTTCATATCCAGATTCGACTATTTACATTGTTGTAAACTGCTTAAGTTATGGAGATGAGTTGATTGGGAGTTTTGTTGAATTAAAGGTCTTTGCTTTATTTGAGGATAATGATAAGTGCTATCACCCAATCATCAATAAATTCCACTCAAATTCATTACCATTCTATTGGATTGATTCAAATGAAAGGGCTAAGCTGACATTTATTATTAATAATGAAAAACGTGAATAGTCGACCCTTGCGTCAGGATTGGATTCATATGACGAATAGGTGCTTCTGTTTTTTGACAATTCTTTTAGCAGATTAAATGAGCGGCTTAGGCTTTTCCCCGCAATCTGTCTCATAACAAAACACGAAACCAGCGTTTTCATTCAATGGGTAGTGTCAAAAGCATACATCGTGCGGATGCGGGGCGCCTCTATCACTGAATTCTTTTGAAATGATGAAGTTCTCCTTGTTGCTTTCAATACTGCTAAGTTCTGTGATTTGCTTTTCTCAGCCATTTGGTTCTTTTTCATACATAAAGATTGAAATTGATGATCAAATTGGCCTGTACTTTTCAATTATTTACAAAAAAGTTTCATATTGTATTATTTCAAACGACTCGTTGATTGATGAGCATAATCGAATAAGAGCTGCAATTATTCCAATAAACGACACAACCTATAAGTATGTCAACAATGGAGAAGAGCAGGATTTGGCATATTATGAAGATTCAATCATCGTTAATAACATTGTATATTACCGAAAAACGGGTTCGAATAAGAGCAATAAACCATTTCTAAAGAACAGGTGGAAGTTGAGTAGAAAAACTCAAAAATTCGTGCTTCATGGAAAATGTAGCAGAATATCGTACGAAAACTGTTATTCGAGTACGAAATTTAAGAATGGAGATAAACATGGCAAATATTTTTATCAATCAGCCAATGATAATTATTGCATCAAAGGACGATTCTATTTGAATTCGAGAAGCGGCAAGTGGGTGATAATGGATAGGTATAAAAAGCAATTTATTTTATTTGAAAACGACACTACAGTTCATCAGAAATTTCGAACAAAGAACTTCTATAAACGAAAAAGAAGTAGCTAATACTAATCCCTGCACCATCCACAATAAATCCAAAACACCGAATATTCAAAAAGCCGCCACCAATATAATCACACTTCAATACTTTTGTCTAGCTGCAAAAAACTTTATACATTAGCTGAG
>CAZLHV010000129.1:0-9675 GCA_964559205.1 uncultured Bacteroidaceae bacterium | reverse complement strand
TAAACTAAACATTGATTCGCACGATATTCAAGTCTGCCTTCGGGCAGACTTTTTTATTTTCTCCCAAAACAAGATTTGGCAAGGATATATTTTATATTTTTACACACTTAACAATTTTCACACCCCACTTATGAAACAAATTTTACCCTTGTTGCTTGTTTTGTTGACTGCCGGCCTAAACGCTCAGATCTTGCTAAAAGAGACTGCGCCTTTTCCACTTGATATGCCAGCAGCAGTGACCATTGACAAAGGTCAGAAAATTCTTGCCGGTTCTTTCGACAAAAAGTTATACCTGATTAATCCCTCCACTGGTCAAACTATTCAGGAATTTAGCGAGCATAAAGGCTTTGTGTTGGCTCTGGCCTACAACGAAAAGCAAAATATTGTGGCATCGGCAGGCTGGGATCAGAGGGTGATTATTTGGGGTGCATCCGGTATGACAAAAAAACTTGATATTGCAGCTCATAGCGACCGGATCAATGCCTTGGCATTTTCGCCCGACGGCATGAGACTAGCCAGTGCCAGCGACGATAAAACAGTGATTGTATGGGATGTCATGACCGGCGGAGAAGTTTTCAGACTTACCGATCACACCGATGCAGTGACTTCAGTAAATTTCAGCTCCGACGGAACACTCATTGCCACAGGCAGCTGGGACAAAACCGTACACATTTACTCGGCTTCATCAGGCACACTGCTAAAAATCTGTAAAGGACACCGGGGCCCGGTAAACACAGTGAGCTTCTCGGGAAAGGGCGATCTTCTGGCATCCGGCTCTGACGACAACAGCATGATTGTTTGGCGAACCGATTCTGCAAAACAAGTAGCAAAATTCGACTACTTCACCCAGCCTGTAATCAGGGTAGCCTTTTTCCCTGGCGACAAATACATTTTCTGCGCTGATGCATCGGGCAATCTTAAAATATACAACCTTCCAAACAAGGCCATGCTCGAGCAAAAACAACTGCACGACGGATCTGTACGCGACATGTATATCAATACACAAACCGGTAATATGGTGACAACCGGCTCAGATAAACTGGTCAAGTTCTGGAATGTAAATGAGTATTTATATTTCGACTGTCTAAAATCAAAAACAGCCTCTTTGAAAGATCTTGCTGTTCCAAAAGGAGAGTTTGAAACCACCGAGCAATACGAAAAGCGGATTAAAGAGTATGAACGTCAGAAAGGTCTAATGCTTGGCGAATGTGTCAAAGAGCACGAGGCAAAACTGAAAGCAGAACAGGAAAAACTTGAAAAGGAGCTTCTTGCCACCTACCAATATGTGTATTATCCTGTGACTGGTCTTGGAACTTATAATGCTGACACACAGGAATATCCGATAAACTTCAATCAACAAAGCGGTGTGGTAAGAATTCCGATTGAAGAAGCTCGTCAGCTGAAAGAAAACCTTTCAAAAGCAAAAGTGAAAGCGATCAGCCGCACCATCAACGGCAACCCCGACATTTTCAACACCGAACTCATTCATCCAGTGAGCGGCAAATCATACCCATTTGGAAGGCAGATCACTGCTGCCGAGGATAAACTTCTTGGCATTTTCCTGCAGGGAAAACACTAAGCATCCATGTTTTTCCTGAATGGGCTGTCGCTTCATTTCAATCGGCCGGTTCACTCAAGTTTTTTCTTCAAATATATGTCTAACAGAATGGTAAGAACTCTTTTGGTTCATGCCATTTCGATGCAGCAGTTAGCAATCCTTCGACTCATTGCGCTTTGACCCTGCGGCACCAGCAACAAAAAGATCGACAGACGAAGATTGGTCCCCGTGAAAGTGCAAGGCAGATAAGTCTTGTTTGTTTTGTCATGCAGAAGCGAAGCAGTTCGGACAAAAATATTTTGTTTTCAGCAAATTATTAGTAACTTTGCAGCCCATTTTAAAAAGGGATCGTTGAACAAATACGCAACATACGTCATTGCTTTCAGGGGATTGTCTGCAGGGGTGCATACATACAGCTGGGACATTGACGGAACGTTCTTTGAGGTTGATAATTACTGCGATGTCCGTGAAGCCAGCGTTACGGTTGACCTAAATCTAACCAAAACAGAAAGGCACATGCAGCTTGATTTTGCAGCAGATGGAAGCATTGTATTGCCTTGTGACCGTTGCCTGGAGCCGCTGTCAATGAAGGTTAAAGCTACTAGGACAATGGTGATCAGGCAATCGGAAGGGACAGAATCGGAGGACGACGACATGGTTTTTCTGTCATCATCCGATTATGAGTTTTCGGTGGCATCGTGGATTCGTGAGACCATTTTGTTATCGCTGCCGATGCGCAACACACATAAAGATGGTGATTGTGACGAGCAAGTGATCAGCAAACTCAGGGAATTATCAGATAAAGGAGGTTCAACACCCTTTTCAGAAACAAAAATTTAATTATCATGGCCAATCAGAAGTATCGTTTTTCAAAGCAAAGAACCCGTACCCGCCGGGCAAATTTCAAAGCCGAAGCACCCACATTTGCAATTTGTTCAAATTGCGGAACTCCTGTGCTGTACCATCATGTATGTCCCGAATGCGGATTCTACAAAGGAAAACTTGCCATTGAAAAAAGTGCATAACCCGAAATTGTCGGAAAAATGAGTAAGAAAAATGCGGTCATCACCGGCATTGCTGGTGCATTGCCAGATTATATACTCACCAACGAAGAACTCAGCCAAATGGTTGACACTTCGGACGAGTGGATCATGACCCGGATCGGAATTAAAACAAGGCACATTCTGAAGGAACCTGGAAAAGGATCAAGCGAGCTGGGAGCAGCTGCTGTTCTGCGTTTGCTCGAAAAAACCGGCACAAATCCAGATGAAATCGATCTGGTTGTTTGCGCCACTGTAACACCCGATCATCAGTTTCCGGCCACGGCCAGCATTATTAGTGATAAAAGCGGCATTAAAAACGCCTTTCACTTCGATCTTAATGCCGGTTGTAGCGGCTTTCTTTATGGTTTGGCAACTGTCACTTCCTACATTGAATCGGGTCGGGCGAAAAAAGCCATTCTTGTTGGAGCCGAAAAGATGTCGTCTATTGTCGACTATACCGATCGTGCGACCTGCCCGATTTTTGGAGATGGCAGTGGAGCAGTTTTGGTTGAAGCCACCGAAGATGATTTTGGTGTAAAAGACATGATTCTCCGAAGCGATGGAGTTGGCCGGATTCATTTATATCAGAAAGCTGGTGGCAGCGTTTGGCCTTCCTCGGCCGAAACTGTGGCCAACCGCGAACATTTCATTTATCAGGAAGGTCAACCAGTCTTTAAATGGGCTGTGTCGAAAATGGCCGATACTGCCGTTGAAATCATGGAGCGAAACCAACTCACCGCCGAAAACATCAATTGGCTTGTTCCTCATCAAGCAAATATGAGGATTATTGAAGCCACGGCACAACGAATGAACCTTCCGAAAGAGAAAGTCATGATCAACATCCAGCGTTATGGCAACACAACTGCAGCAACCCTGCCTTTGTGTCTGATGGATTATGAATCGCAACTAAAAAAAGGTGACAACATCATTCTTGCAACCTTTGGAGCGGGATTTACCTGGGGCGCCATTTACCTCAAATGGGGTTACGACGGAAAATAATATCAAAGGCGCCTCAGGGCGCCTTTTTTGATATCGTTCTAAATTACACATTTTCTATGCTTTGTTTTTTCAAATATGCATATATTTGCAGCACAAGTTAAAATCCAGAAGTATGGCTTACGTAATTTCAGAAGATTGTACCGCATGCGGTACCTGCATTGACGAATGTCCGGTTGAAGCAATCAGCCCAGGTTCAATTTATAAAATCGACCCGGATGTTTGCACCGATTGTGGCTCATGTGCCGATGTTTGCCCTGTTGAGGCAATCCATCCGGAGTAATTCGCACAAGAATTCAGTAAGCTGTTCTGTTTTTCAGGACAGCTTTTTTTTTATGTATACACCCATGATTAAAATCTACCGATTA
Source organism: uncultured Bacteroidaceae bacterium (assembly GCA_964559205.1). GTDB lineage: Bacteria > Bacteroidota > Bacteroidia > Bacteroidales > DTU049 > GWF2-43-63. The sequence continues at coordinate 5,710 of CAZLHV010000129.1, read as the reverse complement.
TTGCGCGCAGGAATTCATACACTGCAGCAAGTTCATCACCGCATTCTGTTTTAAACTGTAATAGGTATTCTTGCCATCGCGGCGTGATTGTAATATGCCCTTAGATTTTAAAATATTCAGATGATGTGAAGCGGCAGCCTGCTCAATACCAAGTTTGACATATAATGCTGTGACATTCATTTCCTGATGCTTTTCGAGCATGGTAATAATCTTAATGCGAACCGGATGAGCAATCGCTCGAAGTCGCTGGGCTATATCCTCAATTTTTCTGATATCAATTTCGTGCTTTGCCATAATAAATGAATTACGGACAAAAGTAAAAATAAATTAATCACAATACTTTTCAATGATCCGATTTTTCATCTCCTTTGACCACTGGCATCTTTTTTTACACAAAAGGGTCATTTTCGCCCACCATCATTTTCTACGCACAATTTCTCCAATTGCCTATTTTTGCTCTGTGATTACCATTATACCCGAATACATCTTCATGCCCGACGGCACGATTGCTCAGGGCAAAGCATTGTCTGTCGACAATGACGGAGTGATTATCAATATGTTTGACATTCAGCCCTTTCATGACGATCGCATCACGCATCGTGGTCTGATTCTGCCCGGATTTGTCAATGCACACATGCACCTTGAACTAAGCTGGTGTCATCAGCTCATTCCACCTCAATGCGGAATGGAAACCTTCTTCAGCTACATGAAAGGCGTTCATGAGAAGAAACCTCATCAAAGCAAAATTGATGAACTGATAAGCCATGAACTTGAAGCAGCACATCAACTCGGGCTTGAGGCAGCCGCCGACATTTGCAATACATCATTAACCTTTCAATACAAAGACAGGAGTCCGATTTACTTTCATTCATTTCTTGAGGTTTTTGGAACCAATCCTGCAAATAGCGAAGTGCTCATGGAAAATGCCTCGAAATTGAAAAATGAGGTCAGGCACAAAAATTCATATGCTGCACACACCCTGTTTACCCTGAGCAGCAAATTGTCGGACTTGTTGTTCGGGCAAATTGCAAAGAACGGCGAGATGCATAGCATTCACTTCATGGAGAGTGATGAAGAACTGATGTTTTTCAAAAATCATGTTCCGGTTAATCACGTGCATTCAACGCCTGTCGACATGCCCCGGGTCTGTAATCATCCGGTGGATGAAGCTATTCGTGTACTTCCCCAAACAAACCGGGTGGTATTTGTCCACAACACACTCACTACCCTAGAGGATGCCGAGAGGATAACAAATCATTTCGACGACGCCTGGTTTTGCCTTTGTCCAAGATCAAACCAATACATCACCGGCAAGCTTCCTGATGCAGGCATGTTTTTTACAAAATTTCCCGATCGGGTGGTATTGGGAACAGACAGCCTTGCTTCGAATTACAGCCTTGAACTCCTGCCAGAAGCCGATGCGCTACTTGCTGCATTTCCCGGGCTGACTCTCGAAATGCTGTTGCAAGCTCTCACCATGAACGGAGCTCGCTTTTTAGGCATCGATCGTGTGAAAGGGAGCCTTTCTAAAGGGAAAAAACCCGGAATCATCTGGCTCGAGCAGTATCACCCCGGGTTACGTAATATCGGTTCGCTTAAACCGAAACGGTTATTTTAGGATCACCATTCGTCGGTTTTTACCTTTTTCGGTTCCATGCCTTTTTTCAGACTGGCAATAACCGATTTAATGTGGGTGTCAACCTGACCCAGGTATCCATCATATTTTGGGAGATAAGTCGGATCGGTTTTGTCAAGCCAACGCTCAAGCGGGTACTTCGAAGTAGCCTTCATCGAAAAATCGTTAAAGGTATATCTGTACCTGCCTTCTTTTGCTTCTATTTTGAAGTCAAATTCCACCACAATGGTGGTTACCGTAACGTTTCCTTCCTCGTCAGTATCTTTCATGGCGACTCTGTGATGACCCTGAATCACTCCCGTTTCCCGGTCACGAACCGATGTGACCCCCTGTGGATTGTTAAAGAATGAGTTTATCCATTCAATCGCTCTAATATATAAGGTGTCTTTCGAGCCATCCTGAGTTACAACTTCCTGATAAACAATTAATTTTGATTCCGGATCAACGGGAACCTGAGCTTTGGCAGCAAAGGTCATCATAGCCAAAGCGGCAATAAGAAGAGACTTTTTCATAGGGCTTTGTTTTCCGAGGCTTAACAATTATAATTCCAAAATTTCCTGTGCACTAAAATACGACAATTTTTCAAAAAGAAACTATTATCAGGCCCAAAAAAGTAAACCATGGTCGTCCAGCGCAATTTTACCATTGTCCATCATCCAACGGATGGCAGATTCTACCTTTTGTTCATCCATGGTGCCAAAACGCGAGGTTAAATCTTCATAGGTCATATGTTGTTGTTTAAGCAATGGTTTAACCTTCTGCAGAATTTCGTTGAAGGTGTATTCCGAGAGTCCGGTTTCGCTTCGTTTCTCGCACACATCACACATTCCGCAGCGCCGAGAGGATTCTTCTCCAAAATAGGAAAGCAGCATCTGACTGCGGCATTTGGCCGATGTAGTGATAAAGCGGGTAACGGCATCGAAGCGTTGATGTGCTTCGGCTTTCCTGTCAAAGTAATGTTCCTGCGACATGGCAACATTGCGATGATCGACCCTGTCGCTTAAAAAAGTGAGCTTAGGGCTTGTGCTTGCAGGTGCATAAGCAAGGAGGCCAAATCGATCGAGTTGTTTAAGTCCCTTCACAACCAACGATTTATCTGTTTTCATCCGTTTTGCCAACAAAAACTCATCGATACGGACAAATTCAGAAAACAATCCGGGGTATGAGCGAAGGATTAATTCAACAAATGGGCTCAGTTCGGGATTTTCAAGCTGGAAACGGTACAATTCGGCTTTCTCTACCAGAAATTTCACACGTGAAGGGCTGTAAATCGCATCGGACAAGGCGATGTAGCCATCGCGTTCAAGCAGTTTTAATGCACTGAAGGTTTCCATGGCCGGCAAATGAAATCGACTGCAGAAATCGCTGATTTCAAAATCATGCACCGACATTTTACCACTTCCCTGAACCAGTTGAAAAAAGTTGCCAAGGGCATGATACACCTGGGCAATAAATTCCGGATCAGGGAAAGCTGCATCGAGCATTCTTTCGGCATCAGCCAGATCGCTTTTCGAATAAAGCAGCCATGCATTTGACTTTTGCCCGTCTCGCCCTCCGCGTCCGGCCTCCTGAAAATAGGCCTCGATACAATCAGGCAGGTCAAGATGCACCACGAGTCTCACATCAGGTTTGTCGATACCCATCCCAAAGGCGTTGGTAGCCACCATAACCCTTGCTTTGCCTCGTAACCAGTCTGCCTGACGCTGATCCCGTTCATTGGGCAATAAGCCGGCATGATAGAAATGAGCCGAAATGCCGCTTCGCACTAAAAACTCGGCATATTCTCGTGTCTTTCTGCGGTTCCTTACATACACAACAGCCGATCCTGGAAACTCACGCAATAAAGAAAGCATTCGCTGCTGTTTGTTTTCTTCTGGCAATACGTTGTAAGCAAGGTTTCCCCTGTAGAATGACTGTCTGAAAACATTTTCCTTTTTAAAACCAAGCTGCTTCATAATATCGCTCACAACAGCAGGTGTGGCTGTGGCGGTGAGAGCAAGCACGGGAACACCGGGGAGCAGAGGTCTGATGGATGCAATGTTGCGGTAAGGAGGCCTGAAATCGAAGCCCCATTGCGAAATGCAATGAGCCTCATCGACGGCAATCAGGTTGATTTTCATTTTGGGCAACCTGAGTAAAAGCATGTCGCTGGCCAAGCGTTCAGGAGAAACGTATAGAAATTTCACATTCCCATAAAGACAATTGTTCAGGATAGCTTCAATTTCATACTGGTTCAAGCCGCTGTGGATAGCATAGGCATTAACTTTTCTTTTTCGCAGGTTTTCAACCTGATCTTTCATCAATGCGATGAGAGGAGAAATAACCAGACAAAGCCCGTCGCGAGAAAGTGCAGGAACCTGAAATGTGATTGATTTACCCCCCCCGGTAGGTAGCAGCGCAAGGGTGTCGTGTCCATTCATCACCGACAGAATAATATCTTCCTGCAGGGGCCGGAAAGTTTGATATCCCCAATATTGCTGAAGTACAGAAAGGATTTTTGTCTTCATGATGAGAATTAGATATCAAAAATACTTCATTCAGGCCAGAAAACCAAGCATTGGCCTTTTGCAAGATCGGGTTTACTTACGCTTAATGATTCCGGCGGCAGCCTGTGCCGCGGGCATGAGCAACATGTCGTTGACATTCACATGCTGAGGCAAAGAAGCCACGTAGAACACTGCATCGGCAACATCTTCAGGAGTGAGTGGCGTAAAGCCTTGATAAACCGCAGCTGCTTTTTCGGCATCTCCATCAAAACGCACCAGGCTAAACTCAGTTTCAACAGCACCAGGAGCAATTTGCGACACTTTTATTCCGAAGGAAAGCAAATCAATTCGCATGGCTTTTGTGAGTGCATCAACAGCAAATTTGGTGGCACAATAGACATTGCCGTTTGGATAAACCTCTTTCCCCGCCACTGATCCAATATTAATGATGTGTCCCGAACCCATTTCTGTCATGCGCACTACAAGCTTTCGGGTTAGGAAAAGCAATCCCTTTATGTTGGTATCAATCATTTCTTCCCAATGGTCGGTATTCCCCTCTTGAATTGGATCAAGTCCGCGCGACAATCCTGCGTTGTTGATCAAAATATCAATCTGGTTCCAGTCTTGAGGCAGGCTGTCGATGGCACGTTCAACCTCCTCTTTAATTTTGATATCGAACACCAAAGGCAAAACGCGATTGCTGCCAGCCTGAAGGGTGAGCTCATTTGCCAGCTGATGGATTCTATCAGCACGACGACCACAGATTATGACGCGGCATCCTTCTGCAACAAACCGACGGGCACATGAAAGACCTATTCCACTGGTTGCCCCGGAAACAAAAACTGTTTTATTCATTTATTCGTTTGCTTTATATTCAGGATTGCTCTAATTCTGTCAAAGTCAATCATTAGAAACAAGGCAGCAAGTAAAAACGGCATGAGCGGAGCCCTGTATCTGACCAAAGCACCAAGCACGGGAGTGGTTATTCCAAGAATGACTGCCAGTGTCAGGCTAAAGAAGATACAGAACCAGATCATTCTGGATTGATGATTAGATTTCTGGTGAAAAAATATCGCCAGAATAATGCAGATAACCAAGACGACATTCTCGAAAACAGCTGGCCACATGAGCGGAGATGCTATCTCCCCGGGAAACGGTCTGAGAAGTGTATTCACCAAGGCCATGGGAGCATTTGACAGAAAACTTAAAAAGCGGGGCTCAACCGGCAAAGGATTCACAAAGCTTCCTGCTTGTTCGTGCATGGCAAGACCGATGAAATCGTGCTGTTTGCCCACAAAAAGCTGAAACACATTGTATTCTGGCCAAATATAGGACACGGCAATGGCCAGATTGATAAATACCAGAGTAGAAATGAGGTATTTGAGCAATACATTTCTGTTATCGGAGAGAATAATCCACAAATTGGCAGCAAGCACCGGAATGAGTACCGCAAAGACATACATTTTGGTCAGCACGAGCAATGCTGCCGCACCAAGCATGGCAAAAAGGCGCCACATGGAGAAAGAGAGAAAATTAAGTTGTTGAAAAGCAGAAAGGAATACGCCTGTGGCAAAAATCAACACACTGT
>CAZLHV010000128.1:0-9712 GCA_964559205.1 uncultured Bacteroidaceae bacterium | reverse complement strand
CACAAAACCGCGGGTAATGCTGCAACTGCTTTCCCAGACAATAAAGCAGGTACTGTCGTGCTGAACGGCACTATAGCCCGCCAGCCCTGCGGCAGGCGGATACTGCGCTTTTGCGAAAAAACAAAGTTGAATCAAAAAGAAAAATATGATTGTTTTCATTCCTTAATGATGAGTTCGCCATGAATCGTGTTTTCGCCAATATAAAACAATGCATAATAAAACCCTGCTGGAACAGACCCAAGGCTGTATTCTGCCTGGTCATCCAGTATTTCGGATTCAAAAACCCTTTTGCCGTTTGAATCGAAAATTTGCATCCTGTCAAAGGCTGCATACCGATGAATGGTAAAAACATCGCTCACCGGATTGGGATAGATGATTGTGTTGAAAACACTGATTTCACTAAATCCGTTCAGAGGGCTTGCCGCCACAGGCAAACCGGGCTTCAGAAGCGGGTTAAACAACGAGTCCCAGCCGGTATAGGAAAAGCCAAACCAAACCGAATCAGTGAGCACCATGCTTGTGCCGAGATTGGCAATCCAGTTGCTGGTGTCGCCATCGCCATTGAATGTTCCAAAATAATCGGGATCTCCGCCAATACCTGCATGCGAAAGATACATTATGTCGGAAACAAATCCCGACATGGAAACAATGCTCAAGGCATGATCGGCCGAGTCGATAGCTTCAATCATGTCTTCTGCGGTTACGGAGCCTCCGTCAAAGCGATACCCCCAGGCAAAACACTGCGGGCTTGTACCATCATTGAAATCAATGACCAAAGCAGCAGATTGAGAACCAGACCCCACCCAAAAAGTGATGTCGTTCATGGTAAACTGAGCATACCCAGAAAAAGGCATAGCCATAGCCAGCCACAGCAGCAAACTGATAAAAGCATGTTTCATTTCGTGAAAACATTAAAGAATTAAACAAGCTCCATGATCCTTACGCCCGAAAGCTCATGAAAAAACGCCTGGCAGGTCTTCTGACTTGTCCCGGACCGCGGCGCCTTCCCGTCCGCCTCAGGCGGACAGTGGCAGGGGAATAGCCGCGTCCATTATCAAGGACTCACAGCAGCGGGTACTGTCCGGGATTCACACCCGGTTCCCTCTTAGCTTCGCCGGCGAGATGCCTTTGAAGAACCAAACTCGGTGCAAAGAAAAGGCTTTTTTCCGGTTCATGACACCATCATTCTGACAATTTATCAGGATTTTGTTAACAACATAAAAGATTAATGAAAAATGTCAAAAACACTAAACATCTGATTATTTGTGCTTTAAATAAGGAAATTTATATTTTTCAGATTTAATTGCAATAAAATGTATCTAAATGGTAAAAAAAAACGTATAAAAATCCGTTCAGTTTGCATACTTCAAAAAAAAAGTATAGTTTTACACAAAATTTTCATCGGGCATGAAGAGAGGTTTTAGCCGTTATCTGTTTCTGCTTGTAGTGTTTGTAGCTTCACTAGCACTCAGTTCCTGCTCCCAGAGCCAATTCAGGAATTACAAGCGGTATGTGAAGCGTAAAAACACTGCAATGGGTTATCGCAGTCATTATCAGAAAAAACTGAAGCGAAACACCATGCCGATCAACCGGAACTACATTATCCGGAACAAGCGCACCGCTCCCAGTTGGCGTTAATACGCTGCCTCAAAAATCATTACAGAGTTTCCTCCCCCGCCCGATCGCCCCTGCGATGTGACAATAATTTTCTTATTGTCGGCCGAAACGGCCAACCCCACGGGATATGAATCGGCTTTTATGCTGGCCACCACTTTCATGTCGGCTGTTCTGACCACCACAATTTTACTTTCATTGTTCACCGCCGCATAGATGTATTTGCCATCGGGTGAAGCATCGATGGTGCGTGCTCCTGCACCGACGAAAACGGTCTCCCAGGCATTCCATGTCATTTGCTTCCGTTCAACACCGGCAATCAGCGAGTCAAGTGGAGCACGCTGAACATGGCCCGACTTGTTTGCCGATAAATAGAGGTAGTCGCCGGCAATGATGAGATGACGTACATTGGGTTTCATTCCCCAGATGGTTCCACGATATTTCATGCTGTCCATCTGAAACACGGCGATCCCACCGCCGCCCATCCTACCCACCAGTAAATACCGGCTGTCGGGAGTAAAAACCGTTCCCCGCAAACAAAAACCACATTCCGAGTCGCGATTCACCGGCGTGTTGTTCATTCCGCTTAACGAAAGCCTGTATTCGACCACAAAATGGCTTACATATCTAAAATCGGCAGGATTCTCCGAAGAAATGTCGAGAATCCCAATGGTGTTATCGCCCCAGTGTGTTACAGCCATATATTTCCCATCGGGTGATGCGGCAACCATTTTCGGCAGAGGTCCTGTTGGAATCACTCTGACAATCGAATCGCATTCGGTGTCAATGACTGCAACTGCGGAAGGCTGAATGGCATTGGCATCGAACGAACGCCGGTAGTAGCTAACCCACAGGTATCGCTTGTTGTGCGAAAAGCACGATTCAACAGGCTTGCCACTGAAAATATTCACATTTCCAGTACTTGAAAACGTGTAGCCCAGTGCTGTTTTTTCGAGAAAAAGACCTGAATGCTGCGCTCCGAAGTTATGTTGAATTACCTTGAGTAATTTAAATGAATCGAGGCTCAGAACCAGCGTTTCACATCCTTCGAGGCTATGAATGTAGCATTTGTTCTTTTCATCCAGGATATTAACCGATTTTGGGCTGTTGATATGTTTATTGACCACATCGCTTGCCGATTTGACATTGTAGTTGTAGTTCTGAATTCTATGGATCAATGTGAGCGATATTTCGGCTCCTGCAGGCTCTGAGGTTTGGCCTATGGGAATTCTGACAACCTGTGCATGGGTCCACGGTATCAGCAGAAAGAAAGTCATTGCAATGTTGAGTATCTTCTTCATCATTTTAAATCAATATTTTGAGCCAAGCCGCCCTGTGATGTTTCGCGATATTTTGCCGACATGTCTTCGCCGGTTTGTTTCATGGTTTGAACAATGGCATCGAACGAAACACGATGCCTGCCGTCAGACAGAATGGCAAAGGTGGCTACGTCGAGTGCACGTGCTGCTGCAAATGCGTTTCTTTCGATGCAGGGAATCTGTACCAAACCCGCCACAGGATCACAGGTTAAACCAAGATGATGTTCCATGCCCATTTCAGCAGCATATTCCACTTCGTTGACCGTTCCGCCAAAAATTTGAGTGGCGGCAGCGGCAGCCATGGCACAGGCGGTTCCGATTTCGCCCTGACAGCCCACAGCAGCCCCGCTGATGCTGGCATTATGTTTCACCAGATTGCCAACCAGACCGGCAGTTGCCAAAGCACGAATGATGCGGTCTTCAGAAATGTCGTTGTGTTTGTTCAATAAATATAATACAGACGGAACCACTCCGCAGGAACCACAGGTCGGAGCAGTAACCACCTGTCCCCCGCCTGCATTCTCTTCGGCCACAGCCAGTGCATAGGTATATACCAACCCGCGACGCATGATGTGTGCATGATATCCTATCGATTTTGCATGATACGAAGCGGCTTTACGCGCAAGCTTCAACGGGCCTGGCAAAACCCCTTCGTTTTGAATACCGCGCTCGACCGCATGCTGCATTACCTGCCAAACATTGCGCAAATGCTCCAAAACATTTTCACCCTCGCGCTCAATCACATATTCCCACAACTGACGGCCGTTTTCGTTGCACCAATCGAGAATTTCCTGCATTGAATGAAGGTCATACACGTGATTTCGCGTAACCTCCGAAGGATCTTCGGTGATGTGTCCGCCACCAGTGCTGTAATACACATTGCTGCCAATCAATCGTCCGTCGTGAGAAAAAGCTTCAAACTTCAATGCATTTGGATGAGCCGGTAGCGATTCAGATTCATGCCACACAATTTCAGTCACTGCCGGTGCAAGCACTTTTTGAATGGCCACATCCGTAAGGTGTCCCCGCCCTGTGAGCGCCAGACTTCCAAACAAATGCACCTTATAATAATGTACATCGGGATACGCTTCCAAAAAGCGCTTTGCTGCGCGCGAAGGACCCATGGTGTGGCTGCTCGATGGGCCAAATCCGATGCGAAATATTTCCCTGATTGAATCCATGTTAATCCATGTTTTGAAACTTCACATAGCGCAACTGATTGGTATTGCATTGTTGTGAAATCAGTCTGCACAGTAATTCTGTATCTGTATGCACTGCAATGTGCACATGAAAATGAATATTTGAAACACCATTTTCGTAATCCTTTTCCACGTTAATGGTCAGGATGCGGACCCTATGGGCTTTCAGCACCGGGATCATCTGTTCTTTCAGATCTTCGAGGCTGCTGTAAGATACATGAATTACCTTGTATAAACTTTCGCGAAAAAGGCTTTTTTCGAGCTGGTCAATCAGAATCAGCACCAATAAAATGAGTGCTACTGCCGTAAAGGCAGCAAAATAAAGCCCTGCTCCGATGGCAAGCCCAATGGCTGCGGCAACCCAGATGGTTGTGGCGGTCGTGATGCCTTTTACATTAACGCCCATTTTTATAATGGCTCCAGCACCGAGGAAACCGATGCCCGATACAACCTGAGCCGCAATTCGTCCCGGATCAAAGTTTTTTTCAAATCCAAATTCCTGCGGCAGATAAATGGATAGAAGCATGACCAGAGTAGAGCCAATGCAAATGAGAATGTGAGGCCTCAGGCTCAGAATCTGCTTATGCCTTCCACGCTCAAGCCCAATGATGAGCCCTGCCAGAAAACTGAGTCCCAGCCTAATGAGAATGTCCCAGGTCCCAATCTCAACCGGCGAATATAAAAACACTTCTTTCATCATGTTAAAAAAATGAATACAAACGTATTATTTTTTTGGCTAATGCATGCCATGGATTTTGTGTTAAAAAAAAGCCGGCCAAAGGCCGGCTCTATAAATGTGAGGTCCATTAATAAACAATGACCTGATGTGTTGCCAATCCAGACTCGGAATTTATCTGCAATGTATACACTCCACCGTTCAGATCAGAGACACTGATGCCCATGGTGCTCCCCTCTTCAACTGATGAGATGAAAGAACTTTCAATGAGTCGACCCGAAGCATCAAACAAAGAAATCATCACATTCTGATCTGAATGGCCAAAGCGAATATTAAAGTAGTCTCCAGCCGGATTCGGATAAACAAGAACAGTGGACATTTCTCCTGAAACGAGGCCTGTGCAATTAATCACTTCGACAGAAATCATGTCAGAGCCTGTGCATCCCTCAGCATTGGTAACAGATACTGAAATATTGTGAACGCCAATACCGGCTACAACACCATCAAACACAATAGTCTGTGTGGTTTCGGTTGTTGACCACATGTAGCTGGAGAAGCCACTTCCGGCATCTAGAATAATGGATTGATCGTTGCAGATGACGGTATCAGCTCCAAGACTAACTGTTGGATCAGGAGCAATGGTAACAGCTTGCACACGGCTGGTGCCATTTCCGCAGCCATTCGAAGGAATAACAGTAATATCACCATTTTGAGTACCCACCGTAACATTAACACTATTACTTGTGCCTCCACCTGTCTGTGTCCATCCTACAGGGAAAGTCCACGAATAGGTGATTCCGGCCACGTTGGTTACTGAATAATTCTGTGAACTACCTTCACATGGCGTATTGTCGCCAGAAATTGTTGAAGGTTGGGATGGCAAAATGCTTGCAGTGACACTGTACGTTGCAGCTGTGCCATTGCCGCAGCCATTGGATGGAGTGACCTGAATATTTCCACTCATTGTTCCTACAGTGACTGTAATGGAAGAAGTACCCTGACCTGAATTAATTGTCCAGTCTCCTGGCACAGTCCACGTATATGTTTCACCAATCACAGGGGTCACCGAATAAGTCTCTGTTCCCAGCTGACATGGACCAGCTAATCCTGAAATCACAGGTTGAGCAGGCAGGAGGTCGACTGAAACCATCATTGTTTGGGCTGTACCGCTGCCACAAGTATTTCCGGGAGTCACTGATATTGTTCCACCTGAAGTTCCGGTGGTGACTGTAATGGAATTCGATCCCTGACCAGCAGTGATTGACCATCCGGCCGGGACTGCCCATGTGTATGAAATTCCACCCACATTGGTGACACTATAAACTTGTGATGTAGATTCACAAGGGCTTGCATCGCCCGTAATAGCCGAAGGCTGTGCAGGAAGCAAATCGGTCGAAACAGGTAAAGTTTGAGCAGTTCCGGTTCCGCATGAGTTTGACGGAGTGACGCTCACTGTTCCACCCGTTGCAGAGGTGGTAACTGAAACAGAGTTAGAACCCTGACCGGAATTGATTGTCCAGCCAGTTGGGAATGACCAGGTATAGGTCGTTCCGGCCACATTCGTCACGCTGTAATTTTGACTAGAAGCTTCACACGGTGTGGCATCTCCCGATATGGCAGAAGGTTGTACAGGTACCACAACCGGTGCAACAGACAGGCTTTGTGCAGTACCGTTTCCACAGGTATTTGAAGGGGTTACGCCAATGCTTCCAGAGGTAGAAGACGCCGAAACAGTGATGCTGTAGGTTCCCTGACCGGCAGTAATGCTCCATCCCGAAGGCACCGACCAGGTATATGTAACGCCAGCCACATTAGTCACACTGTAAGTCAAACCAGTTTCACTCTGACATGGGTTGGCATTGCCCGTGATGGTTGAGGGCTGAGCCGGAACCGTATTGGTGGTGACAATAACGGATTGTGATGGGCCGTCGCAACCATTATTAGGGGTAACGGATATGGTTCCTCCACTGGTTCCTGCGGTAACAGTGATGGAATTTGTTCCTGAACCTGAAGTAATGGTCCAACCTGTGGGAACAGACCAATTATAAGTCACTCCACCTACATTTGTAACACTATAAACGAGTCCCGTTGCAGACGAACAGGGATTTGTATTACCAGTAATAGCACTAGGTTGTGCAGGAGCAGTTGTGACCGTAATGTAATTGGTTTTGTTTTCTGCATCAGATCCACAGGAATTAGTTGAGGTAAGATTAATCGTGTAGGAGCCAGCAGCAGTAAACTGAATTTGTGGATTTTGACTTGAAGCACTGGTTCCTCCAACATAATTGAAAGTTGCGGGAGAAACAGACCAATTCCACGAAGTTGGTGTACCAGTTGAACCATCGGTAAACGTAACGGTAGTATTTGGACAAGCAGTTGTTGCTGATGATGTGAAATCAGCCACAGGATTTGTGCAGGTGCCATAAACTTTCAGGCTGTCTACAAACCAGTCATCACCATCATCGTTTGTCATCACAAATGCGATATAGACACTTTGTCCGTTGTATGCACTTAAATCAATGGTCTTTTTTGTGTATGCCGTAGAGAATGTTGACTCAGCCCAAGAACTTACTGTGGTAAAAGTAGCTGGACTGGTTTGTGACGAAGTCGAAACCCTTATGGAATATGTCGACCCATACGCAGTGGTATAGCTTTGACGTTGATAAAACGACATAGCCGATCCATTCTGTAAATTGATAAGTGGAGTGACAAGCCAGTCTTCGGCAGTTCCTCCGGTCACATTTTCATATTGAACATAAGCAGCTCCTGTCCCTTCAAATGTTGTGGTGGTGGTTTTCCAGTTCTGATTGGTTCCAAGACCATTTGTTCCAATAAAAGAAGCCCAGCATGAAGGAGGAATACCATTATTAAATAACTCCACAAATGGAATATTGAAACTACCGCTCATCAGTGTGAATGAAGCCGAAGCGGTATCGTTGGTCAGATTCTGGTCAACTCCGCCGTTGGGTGCTGATGACCAGGCATCAATGGTGTGTGCTCCATAAGTACTGGTTATGGACGGGAAAGTAACCGAAGTGGTGGTTCCGGTGGTCAGCGAACCAGTCCATGCCTGAGAAACAGAGGTTCCTCCATCGATCCGGTAATAGATGGTTGCCGAAGTGAGTGTGGTTGACCCTGCATTGCGCAATGTGACCACAGGCGTAACCGTGGTGGATCCACAGGTGGATCCTGATGGCGAAGTAATGGCTGATATCTGAGCATCGAGGGCAGTGGTAGGTGCATTGGGATCGTATCCATCGAGAACCGTAGCACCAGTACTGCTTGGGTCAAGCCAGTTGCTGAGTCGGGTAGCACTTGTTCCGCCACCAGTCCATGAGACTCCAAGTTTTCCGTACCAGTCGCTATCGGTATTTCCACAGGCAGCATAGCCCCCATGGAGCTGGCCAATGATTCGATGATTTGGATCAAAGAGAGGCGATCCGGACGAGCCACCTTCGGTAGTTGTTCCATCGGCCCATGAGGTGATTCTCCAATGTGAATTGTCGCCAGGCGAGGCTGTTGCAAGATAGCTTGTGGTGGTCACACCCAAGGTTGACCAACTGATTTTCTTAATGTCAGCCGAGGGATGATGAATTCCCCAGATTGTCCCCGAAATACTGGCAGCGGTTGATCGGTTCCAGCCGGCATAATAAACACCGTATGATGCGGGAGGCACTGAGTTCATTTCAACCAGACAAAAATCGCTGGCTGCATTTCTTGCACGAAGAACCGCACCTGAAATGTCATCATGAGCCGGGCTGGCTCCCGGGTTGGTGCATGTTGCACTTTGCCAGTTAAAATAAAACACCCAGCTGCTTGGAGTCGAATAGCAGTGATCAGCCGTAAGAATATAAGGGGTTCCGTCTTCAGCAGTGTTATTGATGAGAGCACCGGTGCAAAAACCAGCACCACCCGAAACAAGCATACATACGGAGTTGATTTCGTTTTCCCAACCAGCGCTTTGAGGACAGGCAACGTTGACATTGCAGGAACCTGAGCCACCGAAAGCTTTTGCAAAATCCTTAATCCCGCGGTAACCATGAGTAACCCTGAACAGATGCAGATGTCCTGAAAAATCTGCCTGTGAAGGTTCATAATACTCAAGAATTACTTTATCGCCCTGAACCAAAGAGGTGGCAAAAACAAAATCGCTCTGATTGTTTTCAGAGGTAAAAGCCCCAATGACGTCAGTGCCGGATTCGTTATACACAAAAAGATCGGCTCCGTCCGGAATCTGAAAATAATCAAAAGTGAGATTAATAGAAGTGGCGCCAGGAGAATAAATGGCTAAACGATAAACCTTATCTCCATTCGGCAGAATGGTTTCAACCCCATCGGTCCTGACATCAAGGTCCACATAAAGGTTTTCGCCAAATCGCCAAGGTCTGTCCTTGTATTGATCTACAAGAGCATCTTCGGCTCTCAGAGCTGCCACATCGACCGGAGCCATCTCCGACACCGGCACTTTGACATCAAATAAAACACTTTTGGTTGCATCAAAGGAACGAGGCGTTCCTCCCTGACTGATCTGAGCCTGTACAGCAGCCACAGACAGCAATGACCAGATAAACGTGATGACGAGTAACTTCTGTTTCATATATTGGTGCGTTTGATTGATGACAACAAAAAACCACATTTTGTTGCAAACCTAAAATAAATTGTCATATCTAGGAAGAGATTTACGTATTTTTTTGATTATCTGGACTAGCAATTATTCAAAATGCGATTAGATTCAGTCTTGATTCCTTAAGTGTTTTTGCATGTTGAAAAAAAAACTGTAGGTTTGCGCAAATTTCGCTTATGTCAAATGTACCAGGTAATCATAACAAAACCTTTGCCCTTGTCGTAATCGGCGTTTTGTTTTTCATTTTTTGATTTGTCACATGGCTGAACAATGGGCTCAA
>CAZLHV010000127.1:0-9779 GCA_964559205.1 uncultured Bacteroidaceae bacterium | reverse complement strand
TTCATCATTCAACTTGAAAAAAACTGAACAACCTAATTCATCATCAACTGAATTATACTGAAGTCATTCGGGTTCATCATGGCAGAATGAGAATTTGTTGCTTTATTCGGAATCGACCTTCGCTACTATTGAATTCAAATTCATGGCCCACGGATTTCACAGAAATATTTCAAATTCCCCTGCAACTCTGACTCGATTACACATTTGTCAACAATGATTAACACGCAATAATCATTGAAGGAATGGCAGGAAAAATCGTCCGTGGAAATGGCTTCAGATGAACACTGAAGATATTTCATCCATTCAAAATTCAAAGACCGGAAGAGGAAGTTTGAATCAGTGAACCGAAGTGCCTGAAAGGCACGAGTTCGTGAGCTCCAATAATAATTTAAGATGCGAATAAATCAGTTTAAGCCGTGGACAAAAAAATGTACATTTGCTATAAGTAAAAGAAAATGAAAAGATTTGCATCAGAAGCTATAAAGCCCGGGCACTCGAAGTTTGATCAATCCGTTTCGCGCCGGCAGGCCTTATATAAAAAGACAGAAGACATCCGTTCTGATTTTTCACGCGATTATAACCGAATTCTTCATTGTAATGCATTCAGGAGGTTGAAGCACAAGACCCAGGTGTTTTATGCCACAATGAATGATCATATTTGCACACGTATTGAGCATGTGCATCATGTTGAAGCTGTTTCCCGAACCATTTGTGATGAACTGGGACTTAATACCGAGCTCGCAGCTGCCATTGCGCTTGGTCACGATCTAGGGCATGCGCCTTTTGGGCATGAGGGCGAAAAAGTCATTCGCATGTTGTCTGTAAAACATCTGAATAAAAGCTTTTGGCATGAGCGCAACAGCCTGCGTGTCGTTGATGGCATAGAACGTTTACCTGATCTGAAAGGTGGAGAGCAATTGCTCAACCTTACCTATGCGGTTCGCGATGGGATCATTTCGCATTGTGGCGAAGTGGATCAGAACGGACTTAAGCCGCGCGAAGAAGCTATTGATTTAAGCATTATCGAAATGCCAAACCAGTTTCAACCATTCACTTGGGAAGGTTGTGTGGTTAAAATTGCCGACAAAATTGCCTACCTTGGACGAGATATCGAAGATGCACAAAGACTTGGTGTGCTAAAATCAAAGCAAATAAACGAATTGTTTGATCTGGTTCAGCTCAGTTTCCCCAATCTGGTTGAAAATTTGGTTACCACTTCGCTGATGCATAATTTCATCATTAATCTATGTGAGAACAGCGATCCGGATAAAGGCATTCGTTTCGACCAGGACCATTTTGAATTGATGAAAAAAATAAAGGATTTTAATTATCATTATATTTACCGACACCCGCGCATTGAGCGATATAACCGCTTTGTTGAATTGATCCTGAACACTTTGTTTGATTTCCTTCTTCAATTGTTCGATGGTGAAAACACCATTCAATCGGTGAAAGAAGGTTGCCAGCCATTCCCACTTCTGAACGACACCTTCACCGACTGGATTCAGAAATATGCTGTAACAGCAGACGAGAAGCGTCCTGCGTTGTTTGACTGCACAAAAAAGGAGTCATACACAGACTCCCTTTTAACCTATCTTTCGCTGACCACCGATCAATACGCCATGCGATTATTCAATGAGGTCATTTGCTTTTAATTATTTCTGAAGCAGCCATAATCCTTCGTTTTTGGTGGCTGATTTCAGCTTCGCAATTTCTTTCATCGCCGACTCTTTATCTTCAAAGCTTTTGTAGGAGACCCTGTAAGATCCGGTTGAAGTCTGACCTACAATTTCTGCGTCAGAATAGCCTGATGCTTTGAGTTCATCACGGAATTTCTCGGCATTTTTCATAAACATAAAGCTGCCTCCAATGATATACCAACGAGGTTTGTATTCAGTCAGAACATCATTGTACTGAACATTGGTGACTTTTTCGCCAAGGGTGTCAACTGGTGTAAAACCGGAAATTTGCTTGTTGATTTCTATATAGTTGCTTCCGGAACCCAGAATACGGAATTCGGTACGACGGTTAAGCTGACGACCTGCATCGGTTTCGTTTGAGGCAATGGGTTGTTCAAAGCCATAGCCTTTATAAGCCAGTCTGTTTTTGTCAATGCCTGAAGCAATAAGATAATTTACAACGGCAAGGGCCCGGTCTTCAGAAAGTTTTTTGGTGTACGAGGCCGATCCTTTATTGTCGGTGTGTCCCGATAATTCAATTTTAATTTCAGGCAGAGCATTCAACAGCGATACCAAACGGTCAAGCTCAGTTTTCGATTCGGGTCTGAGGGTTGCCTTGTCAAAATCGAAATACACGTTGCGAAGAACAAAGCGGTCGCCCATGCGCTGGCCAACATTGATTCTGTTCAAGATGGTGTCCGGTGCCATAGCAATGACATCCATGCCAAAATAATATGGTTTGTTGAATGTGAGGGTTTGAGCATCAGTTCGCGGTATATCATAAATATCTTCTGCAGTCAGACCCGTCTCTGTAACTACCCTTACTTTGTATTTTCGGCCCGTTTCAAGCGAAATATTGTATTCGCCCGTTGAGACATCGGTGTTGGTTTGGCTATAAATCTCACCTGTATTGAAATCATAAACGGTTACACTCGCCGAAATCGCTTTGTTGCTGATGGTGTCCTTCACCATGCCCGTCAGGATGGCTATCTGATCAATATCATCCGTAATCAGAATTCTGTAAATATCCATGTCGCCTTGTCCATCAGGCAACTCCGATGCATAATAGGCCTGTTTACCATCGAGGGTAGGAACAAAAAACACGTCATCGTTCACAGTATTAAGAGGGTAGCCAAGATTGCGTGGGAAAGTCCATTGCCCTTCCTCATTAATTGAATAAAAAATATCATATCCGCCCATACATTCGTGACCCTGTGAACTGAAATACAAGGTCTTTCCGTCAGACAAAATCACCGGGGAATCCTCGTCATACTCAGTGTTAATGCGTGAACCCAGATTTTCAGCCTTGCCCCATTTGTTTGCACCAATCCTTCGAGATACCCAAATATCCTTGCCACCCATACCCCCAGGGCGGTTTGAAACAAAATACAATAGCTCTCCATCCGGACTCAGGCATGCATGATTCTCATAATACTTTGTGTTGATCTCGGAACCCAGTTTCTCTGCAGCCGACCAAACACCATTTTCAAGGCGACTCATGTAAATATTGCCATCGGTGTTGTCGTCCCTGTAAATAAATAAAACTTGTCCATCCCACGAAATGCTGATTGAGGCTTCATGCCCCTCGGTATTTACACTTCCTGGCAATGCCCTGATGTTGCTGACAGTATTTGAGTGCACATCATAATCAGCAATATACATGTCTTCATAATATTTGCCTTTTTCATCTTTTCGGTTTCCTGTTGATCCTTCACGCCGTGAGGTGAAAATAATGTATTTCAAATCAGGTGAAAGAGCCGGAGAGTACTCAGGAAACTTTGTATTTAACGAACCAAGATTTTCACGTCTGACTGTGATTGGACTACCTGTCAGCTTTTTTGCATTCAACACCATGGCCATTTGGTGATCTACATCCTGCCTCAGTTCCTTGTCTTCGGCTGTCAGATAATATCGGAATTTGTCAAAATTGGCTTGAGCCTGATCAAATTGCTCATCAAGAAAATAAGCTTTTCCCAGAAACAGATATGTGAATACCGGTGCAGAAGTTTCATTAAAACTTCCATAATAGTCCGATGATATGGATTGCGAGGCTTTCTCGAGATAAAACGTTGCCTTCTGCTTTTCGTTATACGAATTCAGGTAGCATATGCCAAGACAAAACTGAATGTTGGCATTGTTCGGTGCTAGGCTGTCAAGCTTCTTAAAAATTGGAAGGGCATCGATATAATTTTCATCGTATATCAGTGCATCTGCCTGATCGTAAAGTTTTTTGAAGGTGCTGTTGAACTGAGCTTGAGTAAGCTGAACAAGGGCAAGAAATACAATAAACAATCCAGCTGTTTTCATGCGGTGAGTTTTGGGGATTAGTAGTGCAAAGGTACCTATTAATAGTGGTGGTGATTTTGATGAATCCTCTTCTTTTTAACAACGCGTTGTTGAATAATGCATGCTTGTTTATTGTTAATGAAGGGTAAATTTATTCAGAAAAAACAAAACATGATATGATTCAGAAAAGGCTGTTATAGCTGCCGGCAATGTGATATGTAATGCCCATGAAGAAGCAACCAAACATATCATTGTTATGACTGATTCCTTTTCGGGCATCGAGAAGGTCGGTACTGGATTGTACCCAACTGTATTCAGTGTGGTATGAAATGTTTTTTGTCACAAAAATCTGACAACCCAATCCATATTTGCAGATCAGTGAAGATTCGCGTTTTAACATGCCATATTCTGCAACAGTCTCACCTGTTGAATATATGGTCTGGACAGAACGATAGAAGATGGGACCCATGCCAAAATGTACCTGAATGTCGAAGGGAAAGTTGTTGCCGTTTGCCCTGGTTATTTCGTGAAAACGCAGGAAATCGACTTTCATCTCAGCATATATCTGCCAGAAATTGGCATGAAACGACTGATCAATTGTTGATCCGTCAAGCGATTGAAGTTTTACACCGTTCAGGTTGCCGTCAATGATCCCAATTTCACTATTTATTCCCGGATACCATTGTTTTCCTGCCTCAAGAGAAATACCCAGATCGAAATTATTGTTCTCGGTTAACCGGAAACCGTTTGAAGAGCTGATGTCGGTATATGGCAACATCTGACCTGCAGAGAACTGCACGTACCAGCCTTGAGAGGCTTTTGTGAATTGTTGACTGTGCACAAAACCCGAAAAGGCGAGAATGAGTATGGAAATGATCAGAGATTTCATATGATGGAATTTTTTGTTTTAGTGAAGCGTGAAGCCAAAAGTGAAAAAGCATTTGCGACCGTGAATCACTTCAGGACTAAAGTGCAACAGGTTTTCTTCGGCGGTTGCATCATCGGTTGCGAAGCCCTTACAATGTGAAAAGTTAGCCGCAAAAAAGATTTCTATGCCTGCCCATGGTCGGTATCGAATGGTTGGAATAAGCTGACTTCTGCTCCAGGCCAGCTGATCAATCAGTCCATGTGAATCAATGGCGTTTGATGTGTCGTATGGAATGTCCTGCCCATGTTCTGCATATGCATATGCCAGACCAAAAGTGATGGAATGATGAGGCGTCCATGCAACAGCTGCGCTGACATTGCGACTGTTGTCACCCATGAAATTGCCCAACGAAAACTGATTGGTTGCAAAGGTTAATGAGGGCACACGGTGTTTGTACACAATAGGAAAAATTTCAGTGTACTCTGCATGAATGGTCAGGTTTTGCAATGGCCAGTTATGGAGACTGAATCCGGCTTTTGTGGCTGAAAAGTTATAGCGTTCTTTGTCGCGTATCCGCCTGATGCTGAATTCGTCGACAAACAGGCTGGCAAAAAGATGAAGGTGCTTTATGTTTCTTGAGCTGATGTTTATATACATTTGCGAGTTTTCATTGTCGATGCCATGCGAAAGCGTGTGATCGATGGATTTGTAAAACATCAGCGGAATCAGGTAGGCAGCCTGCACGGGCTTATCACTATACACAATGCTGTTGCCGGCACTCACGAAAAGATATTTCACGGGCTCAACACTTACCATGTTTGCTGCAATGTATTTTGGCTGGAAAACACTTCGGTACATTCCGGGTTTTGCAAAATAACTTGTTGAACTGTCAATCACTTCACTGACAAGAAATCCGTGAAAATAGTCGAATGTAAGCCATCTTGCGGGTGCAGCATGTAAAGAAATCATTGGAAATGAAGGATTGTTGCCCGCAAATATTAAAGCGTCGCTGTTGTGATCACCCCATTGAATATGATCCTTAATGAGCCCGGCGCGTCCCCAGTTCCAGCTGAGAATCATACCGCCCCTCATTTCGCTGTAATCGGCACCCTGCCGTCCTCCTTCATCAAATTTGTAATTTCCGCCCTGGCCATCTGTGAGAAAGCCGGGCTTAACCCACACTTCTCTTTTAAGGTAGTGATCCTGCAGATTGGCATACAGGCTTAGATTTCCACGCTGAAATTGCATTTCGGCACCCCCACGGGTCTGCATGAATGGCAAGCCATTGTGGAATGTGTTCGCAAAGGAATAAACAGGTCTGAACAAAAGTCGCATGTTGCTGTCAGAAACATTGATTTGTGGAGGAGAAAGACAAACGATGGAGCAACTGCTGTCTGCGTGATATGATTGCGAAAGTCTTCCAAGTTGCTGCTTTTGCCGGTTGTTCAGCGATTCCTCATGCTTGCTGACTTCAGTAAGCCATTGCTGAATTTCGTTTGCTGAATATGGTTTAACAGCCGAATGTAGCGAAATGATTTGTTGTGCTGCCATTTCATCGAGAAAGGAGTAAAGTTCTGTTGCAGAAACATGTATCATCCCTTCCTGAGCAGCCAGTGTGAAAGGGAAAACGATGGGCATGATATAAAAAAGAAGCCGTTTCATTTACTTCTTGCTCTCTTGACAACGATGTTCCAGAATGCTTTGAAAAAATAGCTGATATCAGTCAGCAATCCGTACTTCAGATACTTGTCGATATACTTGTTTTCAGAAGCAACAATTTCTTCAAGTGTTTTTGGCATATCGGCATAAAATGGAGGAATAAGCCCCGGGCGAACCAATGATCTTTTTTGCTGAAAATCTTCGGGATACAGACTTAAATAGTGTTTGCTTAAGGGCCGAACTCCAACGATTTTCAAATCACCCCGAAGAATATTGATCAGCATTGGGATTTCGTCGATCCAGAATTTGCGAAGAATCTTCCCTGCTGATGATATTCTGAAATCACTTTTGAACTTTCCACCCTCATCAAGCTTGTTTTTTTCGTACACAAAAGCCTGAAGAAACTCACTGTATGGATGCATCGTGCGAAGTTTATACACGAATATTTCCTTGTTGTTTTTTCCTTTTCTTTTTAGCTTGATAATGGGTCCATACGTAACCTGATGCGTGAGTTCGGGCTGTTTGCGTTTTTGCACTGCAAGCCATAGTTGATTCCCAATCTGCATCTCGTCAAGATGTTCAAACCCGCAGCTGTATAAACGTCCAAGCGTTTCTGCATACGAAATCCGTTTATTTAAGCGTCCCCAGAGTGCAAAATAAATCTTACGCGCATAGGGAAGTCGTGGCCATATGCGGTGAATAATAAAGTCGAATGTGTATTGAATTGTTCCGGGAAATGCATGGCCTTTGCGAAGCAATCGTTTTTTTATGATCTCGATGGTTTCAACAGAAAGGAATAACACACCGCCGTTCTGAAGCTTAATGTTAATCACTTCCAAAAATTTATTGATAAATCTCACCCGGTTTATCGGCGTAAGATTTACTATTTGATGAAATTGCATTTCGTTTCCGGCAGATAATATCTGATGGCGCTGATTTGTGTTGGCAATGAAGCGATCAGGTCTTGCAACCGGACTATAACGGCAAATGAATGATCGAACTTCCTCGGACGATACTTCTGAAAGTAATTCATCGTTTTCTGCACAGGTTGTGACCTGTAATGGGATGGATTCAGGCTTTTCCTGTTCCTTAAAGAGCGCGTTGAATATTACACTCATGTGATCTTCCTCGCGCGTCATATCCACTAACAGTGCATATTGAAATGCATGACGCAGCGAAGTCAGAAATAATTCAACAGAAATGACAATAACCAGCGCTATGACGAGTAACTTCTTGTCATCATGATACATTTCAAGCATGTAGAGCGCAGTAACAAATGCCCCGGAAGCAATAAGCCATGATTTTAATTGTTGATCCAGCAGTAAATAGTACTGAATTTGTTTCTCATGACTGTATTTTGACAATGCAATGCTTGTCAAAACAAATGTAAGCCCGTAACTGAACATCAATAGCAAACTATCCAACCATGGAATCGTTGTTGTGGATTTGAATACAAGAAAAACGATACAAAATGCGATTATTAAGCAAAGCAGATCAAAGAGCAGATTTGAATTGACGCGCTGTTTGCTTATGGATTTTTGCATCATCATTGTTGTATCATCGAGAATGGTTCACATCTATATTCTGTATTGTTTTACTGTTCAGCCGATGCCCGCTCTCTGGCGCTTATTTCAATGAAACCTCTGAATGACCAATGATCTGTTGCAACCTGTGGCTCAGATGAAGGACAATGTGGTGCAGCCTGTGACTTCCTTTTATGCTCAGGCAAACAGCCCACTGAAGCAAGAGACTCATGCCGAAGAATTTCATGATAACCTGTTTGTCAACTGGCGTTGCTGAAAACAAAAAGTGAATTGCTGCCATCAGAACAAAAGCAAAAAAGGTCGAAAGCAAGTATTTCGTAAGAGACTTCACAGTTTTGTAGGATCCAATGAGTTCGTATTTATCCGTGTTAAGTCCAGTGATAATGAATGCCATGGATATAAGTGCCAGTTGAAAGCCTAGATTTGCCGGAACACCTGCAAAGGACATCTGAAAATTTGCAATGAATGCAGCAGCAATAATGCAGGCGATATCAATCAGACTTAGCGCTATTAATCTGGTGTTTTGTTTATGGTGACCTGTTGTTGATGTGGTATGCAAATAACTGAGTCCCAAAAATTGAATTGTAAACTTTTTCATATAATCATGGTTTGAAGCAAATGTATGGGAGTAATCTTATGCTTTAACAGGTAAAAACACTTGTTTAGTCGTAAGTATAACTGTGGCTTTTCCCGAAATGCGTGATGAGTAAAAAACAGGACAATGCGTCCTGAATTAGGACGAATACGGATCGGTCGAATTGTGCTAATGGTGTAATAATCAGTCGAATAGTGTTATTTGCATGTGCTTTGTTGTATCAAGCGAAACGAAGCCATGAAAACAAATACACTTTACGCCTTTCTCTTAGCCCTGGTTGTTTTTCAATCATGCGAAAAAATCGGCTACAAAAAAGATGAGTGGAACGTTCACACGGTGAAAAGTGGCAACCATTATTCGGATGGCATTCGGGTTGATCCGATGAACGGCATGGTGAACACGGTACGATTCAAAGCTTCGTTTAACGAGAACTGTTTGTACACTGAGGAATATGACCTGGGTTGGAACAAACTG
Source organism: uncultured Bacteroidaceae bacterium (assembly GCA_964559205.1). Lineage (GTDB taxonomy): Bacteria > Bacteroidota > Bacteroidia > Bacteroidales > DTU049 > GWF2-43-63. Next base: position 674 of record CAZLHV010000127.1, on the reverse strand, counting down.
GGTGGTGCTTCAGGAAGTTTAAGTCCTCATCGCTACTCAGCACGTTTTGGTTGGAGACCCGAATTTGTTGAAGGTGTTGCTACCGGACGCATTTTGATTGCTGCTTACATTCACGATTTCGAACTTTATGGCGAAACACATTATGCCGAACCCATTGCAGCCATTTATCCGGGCGAAGAAGTAGAATACAGCATCAGAATAAACGCCAGTGATTATTCATTTATCATGAAAACCGAATTCGGCACTTACAAAAAAGTACTAAAGCATAGTGGTGTTGAGCATGGATTTTTATATCGCCTTGGCTTTTATATCGGAGGAGAGCAAACCCTGGATCACGATGCAAGTCTTCGCTTGTTTGTGATTGAGTAATTGGATGTGAGTTTGCGACAATCGCCAAAGGGGCATTGAAAGACAAAAAATATTGCTGGCTTCCACTAAAGATTCTGGTCAATATCTGAATGATAGGGTGGAAGAATGTTCGCGACATGAGCAAAGGCATGCGACCCGCGCTGGGGTCGATATTTTTCTTGTTGGGTTTTCTACAGACATGAGACGCCTATTGCATTGGTTTGCTGTGGATGTTTTGCTTGGGGCGGGGGCGATTTGCTATTGCTGGTATTCGGACACTATAACTGCCATTATTTATTTGTAATGTATGTATCAATGCTTAAAAC
>CAZLHV010000126.1:0-9783 GCA_964559205.1 uncultured Bacteroidaceae bacterium | reverse complement strand
TAAAAGTAAAATCAGCAGGGAAACATTTGGTTAACAAAAATCAAAAGCGCAGCGAGCCTTTTTGCAAGCATGAAACCCAGATCGGCAGCCGTGTTTCAGTATATTGACTTTTTAAGCCAGACCATATTTGTTTACACATATTCGCCCAAAATACTTCGATAAAAAAATTTGAAACAAAAAGGCGCATTTTATTCGCATAAAATAACTTTATGTGATTGCTTTTCATTATCTTTGTACATGATTAGCAATTGTGCTATAATACTGACTAACAAGGAATTAGAAACATGACAACTGATAACACATTGGTAGAAAAAAAGAACGGAAACGGAAACGGATATTCAGCAGACAGCATTCAGGTACTTGAAGGTCTCGAAGCGGTTCGCAAACGCCCCGCAATGTACATTGGAGATATTGGCGTGAAAGGCCTGCATCACCTTGTTTATGAGGTTGTTGACAATTCAATTGACGAAGCACTGGCTGGCTATTGCAACAATATTGAAGTCACCATCCATACCGACAATGCCATTACGGTTGTTGACAATGGAAGGGGTATTCCTGTAGATTTTCACGAAAAGGAACAAAAATCGGCGCTTGAAGTGGTTATGACGGTGCTTCATGCCGGTGGAAAATTTGACAAAGACAGCTATAAAGTATCCGGTGGTCTTCACGGTGTGGGTGTTTCATGCGTAAACGCATTGTCTTCGAGCCTGATAGCAACCGTGCGCCGCGATGGAAAAATCTACGAGCAACGTTTTGGTTTCGGAAAGACAATGTCAGAGGTTAAAACCATCGGCGAATCGAACGAAACAGGAACCACTGTGTATTTCAAACCCGACGACAGCATTTTCATCACCACCGAATACACTTTCGATATCCTAGCAAGCCGTCTTAAAGAATTGTCATTTCTGAATAAAGGCATCCGCCTGTCGCTGACCGATGAGCGTGATGTTGAAAACGGAGAACCGCGCAAGGCAGAATACTTCTCGGCGAAAGGCCTGCGCGATTTTATCGATTATCTCGATGGAAATCGCGAAAAACTGATCGAAGAACCCATTTATTTCGAAGGCGAGCGCAACGGCATCCCGATGGAAATTGCCATGCAGTACAATACTTCGTTTTCGGAAAACGTCCATACTTTTGTTAATAACATCAACACCATTGAAGGGGGAACGCACCTGGCAGGTTTTCGCCGTGGTCTGACCCGTACGCTGAAAGCATACGCCGAAAAATCGGGCATGCTGTCCAAGCTTAAATTCGACATCAACGGTGATGATTTCCGCGAAGGCTTAACAGCCATCATTTCGGTGAAAGTACAGGAGCCTCAGTTTGAAGGTCAAACCAAAACCAAACTGGGTAACAACGAAGTCATGGGCGTGGTCGATACGGTGATATCAGAATACCTGAACTACTATCTCGAGGAGCACCCCAAGGAAGCAAAAGCCATTGTGAACAAGGTTATTCTGGCGGCAACGGCCAGACATGCAGCCCGCAAAGCCCGTGAGATGGTTCAGCGTAAAAACATTCTCACAGGCACCGGACTTCCGGGAAAACTTGCCGACTGTTCGGAAAAAGATCCTGCATTGTGTGAAATCTTTCTCGTTGAGGGAGATTCTGCAGGTGGCACCGCCAAACAAGGGCGAAACAGGGCTTTTCAGGCCATCCTGCCGCTTCGCGGAAAAATTCTGAATGTCGAGAAAGCCATGGCTCATAAGATTTTCGACAGCGAAGAAATCAAGAATATTTTCACGGCATTTGGAGTGACGATTGGCACCGATGAAGACTCAAAAGAACTCAACCTGACCAAACTCCGCTACCACAAGGTTATCATTATGACTGATGCCGATGTGGACGGCAGCCACATTGCCACCCTTATCCTTACCTTCTTTTTCCGCTACATGAAACAGATGATTGAGCTCGGATATGTTTACATTGCCACTCCCCCGCTCTATCTGGTAAAAAAAGGAAACAAAGAACAATATGCCTGGACCGATAACCAGCGCGACCAGATCATTGAATCGTACAAGGGTGAAAGTGGCAGCGACAAAGGCATTCACGTTCAACGATACAAAGGTCTTGGAGAAATGAACGCCGAACAGCTCTGGTCAACCACCATGAATCCTGAAACCCGCACACTGCGGCAGGTGACAATTGAAAATGGTGCCGAGGCCGACCGTATATTCTCGATGCTGATGGGAGACGAAGTGCCGCCGCGTCGCGAATTCATCGAGCGAAACGCCAAATATGCAAAGATTGACGCATAACCCAAATTACGCATTAGCCAATGCGTATTCTGCTTCATGGACGACGAAATCAAAGATCTGTTCCCGACTAAATAAAAAAAATGTCGAGATTAACCCAGATACCTGCAAAATTGTCAACGCACTAAGCATTAGTTCATTCTACCAATTTGAAATGTATGATAGTCCAAAGGACTTTTATATATTTCATCAATTGGTAAATGCCAATAGAAGAAATTCTCGTCAGTATGACATTCCTCATGCTTACATGGGATAAATAAAAGAAAGCCCGGAGCAATTCACTTCGGGCTTTTTTCAATCGAAACTTCTTCTACAGGAAGCAAATCTATTATTCTTCCTCTTCTTCCTCAATCTCCTCGCCTTTGTAGAAATCTTGGGTACTCGTCAAATTCCCCTGATCGTCATAGAATTTCCATTCCCCAATTCGCACATAATCGCCCAGAGATGCATTGAGTTGACGCAGCCCTTCTTCTTTCAGCTGTCCGTTTTTATAATACACTTTCGAAGTATAGATGCGCTTGTCTTTGTCGACAATTTCCAGAAGGCTTTGAGGTTTTCCATTCATGAAGTAAAAGTTGTACTTGATATAATACTCCATGTTGTTGTCATACTCTTCGATAAACTCCAGATTGCCGTTGGGATAGTAATCAATCCACTTGATCGCGTTCTTTTTCCGATATTCCACTTTTGAACGCATGGTTCCATCCTTGTAGTACACGGTTAGTTCGGCGCTACCGGAATTGATCAGCACGAATTTCCGTTCGACCTGTTCGTTATCATAATAATTCTCGTACCCGTTGGTAATACGTCCGTTCTGATAAAATGCCTTGTGTTTTAGTGCTCCATTTTCATAATAGTCTTTAATCAGACCATTGCAGGGCTTTTTATTGCATTTCCGCACCGAATCGCCCTCGGTGAAAGCATTAAAATGCTCGTAGTAAAGCATGGGCTCTTCCACATTATCGGTAATGTTATCTACATTATCGAACCAGTCATCGCCCTGAGCCATGATTTGCCCTGCGAGCAGAGCCACCGTGAGAAAAAAAGCGACACGCATAATCTCAAATTTGGTTAATAAATGCAGCCATTTCGGCCTGCATTTTCCCGGCTTCGGCAGCAGCTGCCTCTGCAAAATCCGAATCCTGAGATGCAAATATAATCGATCTGGATGCATTTACCAACAATCCGCCTGAATTATTCCAACCATTTTTCAACACTTCGTTCAAATCACCGCCCTGAGCACCAACTCCCGGGATAAGCAAAAAGTGATCGGGCACGATCTGGCGGACACGTCTGAGCATGTCGGCTCTGGTTGCCCCCACCACAAACATCATATTGCCATCGTTGCCCCAACCTGCCGAGGTGCGAAGCACACGTTCAAAAAGCAGCTCACTTTCTAAGTGCTGCATTTGAAAATCATCGGCCCCAGGGTTTGATGTCAGTGCAAGTACAATGGCCCATTTTCCGTCAAACGACAAAAAAGGGCTCACCGAATCCACTCCCATATATGGAGCTACTGTTACAGCATCGAAACCCTCAGTTTGATTTTGATTTCCAAAAAATGCTGAAGCATACAGCCGCGATGTATTTCCAATATCGGCTCGTTTGGCGTCGGCAATGAGAAATACCGGATCATCGGTCGATCTAATGTATTCTACCGTTTTATACAAGGCGGACATTCCTTCTATCCCGAGTGCTTCGTAAAAAGCAAGATTGGGCTTATAGGCTACCGCATAAGGCAGAGTAGCGTCAATAATAGCTTTGTTGAACTCAAATATTGCATCACCTACTGATTTGTTTTCCCGTAAAAATGCAGGAATTTTCGACAGTTCAGAATCAAGGCCAATACATAACACTGACTTCTTTTTGAACACAAGTTCTGTCAACTGGGTTTTATTCATGTCTTCCGATTTAAATATTTACGCCTTCCTTCAATCTTTCAGTGTTCTCAGCAATCTGGAGCGCATCAATAAAGGACTGAATCTCGCCGTTCATTACCGAGGGCAGGTTGTAGCTGGTCAATCCTATCCTGTGATCGGTAACCCGGCTTTGCGGATAGTTATAAGTCCTGATTTTTGCCGATCGGTCACCGGTTGAAACCATGGTCTTTCGCTGACTGGCGATTCCATCGAGATATTTCTTGTACTCGATCTCGAAAATCCGGCTGCGCAATACCTTCAATGCCTTATCATAATTCTTGATCTGGCTGCGTTCGTCCTGGCATGACACCACAATTCCCGTTGGAATATGCGTTAATCTCACAGCGGAATAGGTGGTGTTTACCGATTGCCCGCCGGCACCAGAGGAACAAAAAGTATCCTTCCTGATGTCACTTTCTTTCACTTCCACATCAACCTCATCGGCTTCGGGAAGCACAACCACCGAGGCGGCAGAGGTGTGTATGCGTCCTTGAGCTTCGGTTTCAGGCACCCTTTGCACACGGTGAACTCCCGACTCAAATTTGAGTGTACCATAAGCGCTGTCACCATGGACATTGAGTATGATTTCCTTGTATCCACCCATGGTACCTTCAGTAAAATCGACCACCTCCCATTTCCATCTCATATTCTCAGCATAACGGGTATACATTCTGAACAGGTCTCCGGCAAAAATCGATGCTTCATCACCTCCGGTTCCCGCCCTTATCTCGAGGATGGCATTTTTCCTGTCCTGTGGATCAGAAGGTAAAAGCAGCAACTTAATGTCTTCTTCCATTTTCTCGCGCTCTTGTATCAGTTCATCGAGTTCACTTTTGGCCATTTCTCTGAATTCTTCATCCTTTTCATTCTGCAAAATGGACTTGGCGTTTTCGATGTTGGAAAGCACATTGGAATACTTCAAAAACGCCTCTGAAACCGACTGAAGCTCCTTGTATTCCTTGTTTAATGCTACATAGCGTTTCATATCGGAAATGATATCGGGTTGGGTAAGTTGCTCTCCAATATCCACCCATTTATCATGTACTTCCTTCAATTTTTCCAACAGTCCCATATTATTCCTCTTCTTTAGTAAAGGTTCCCCAAGGGGTTTTCAACTCAATTTTTCGAACAGTATCAGGCTCGCAATGACCAATAATCCGAGCATCAATGCCCATATCTGTTGCCATTGAAATCAATTCAGAGGCACAGGCAAGGCTGGTGAAAATTTCAAGACGGTGCCCCATATTGAAGGTTCTGTACATTTCTTCGGGCGAAGTGCCCGACTCCATGATAAGCTCAAACAATGGAGGAACTGGAAACATGTTGTCCTTCACCACCTTCATTTTCTCGATGAATTTAATGGTTTTAAACTGCCCGCCCCCAGTGCAATGTACCAATCCATGAACTTCGTTGCCCGAATTAAAAACTTTTTTCATATACGGCAAGTAAGTTCGGGTGGGGCTGAGAACCAGCTTCCCCATATCGACACCTGAGATCGGCGATGGCTGGGTTAATCCATATCTGCCAAGATATGCAAAGGCTTCAATTGCAGGGTCGAAAGTCTCGGGGAATGTCAAACCCACCTGTTGCCCAAAAATGTCGTGGCGGGCAGAAGTCAAGCCATTGCTGCCCATGCCGCCATTGTAGGTATCCTCCCACTCACATTGTCCAAACGAAGCAAGTCCTATCACCACATCACCCGGCCTAATATCATTGTTGCTAACGAATCGGTCTTTTCTTACAAAACCTAGTGCAGTTGCGTCGACAATTATTGTGCGTACAAGATCTCCTACATCGGCGGTTTCTCCACCTGCAAGTACAATGTTGATACCATAACGGGCCATTTTCTCACGAAATCTGATGTTCCCTTCTATGAGTGCTTCTATAACCTCGCCCGAAATAACGCTTTTATTACGACCTATGGTCGAAGAAATGTAAAAATCCTTATCAACGCCCACACACAGCATGTCGTCGGTATTCATCACCATGGCATCGGTGGCAATGCCGTTCCAAACGCTTAAATCTCCAGTTTGCTTCCAATATGCATAGGCCAGTGCGCTTTTGGTTCCTGCTCCGTCGGCATGCAGCACCATTAATCTCTCCGGGTTTTCCGGATCCTGCTCGGTACGGCAGAAAGCCCTAGGGAAAGCTCCTTTTCCAAGTTTGTTTGCAGCACGGTGCACCTCTTCCTTTCCTGAAGAAACACCTCTGTTAAGATACTTGTCGTCGGTCATGGTATTCAAAATTAAAAAGCATCCTCCTGAAAAGGAGAATGCTTTTGTTCATTCGCAATGAAACTAATAATGCCTAATAAATGCGCAACTCAAATCGAAACAGGAGCATGAAAGACTCATCAATTTCCCCCTCCATTTGCTGGTTTGGTGGTTCCGCTTCCCGAAGTTCCAGTCCCAGTATTGCCAGGTGTTGGGTTGGTTCCGGTTCCGTCGGTGTCGCCACCATCTTCATCTCCGCCATCGTCTTCAGGCTTAATAATCTGGATATCCGGATTTATCGGAGTATTGGTGTCTTTTTTAGGAACATAGTCCGTTCTCAGAATCTGGAAAGTGGTGCGACGGTTCAGCTGGTGAGCGGCTTCCTGCTCGCCTTTGGTTTTCAAACTGTTGATATACTCCTCGGTCATCACAGAACCTTTGGCAAAACGGAACGTATCTTTTTCGTAGATGACTGATTTGTCTTTTTCAAGAACACGCGGCACACGTTCGCCAAAGCCTTTGGGTACAATGCGATCCGGTTCAATTCCCTGACTGATGATGTAATCAACACAGCTTTTTGCACGTTTGAACGAAAGAGAATCATTATAGGCATCATCGCCACGAATATCGGTGTGTGAACCCAGCTCGATCACAAAGGTTGGATTCTCCTTCATGATTTGAACTAAACCATCAAGGCTATCTTCATATTGTGGCTTAAGATCCCATTTGTTGAAATCATAAAGAATATCAGGCAGCACAATGGGCTTTTTAGGAATCGGAACCAGATTGTAATCATGAATAAGGTCTTTGCTTTGCTCGAGACCTACTGTGGTTTCTTTTCCTTTTTCAGTATAATAATCTTTCTTCGTCACCACCATTGAATAGGTTGTGTTTTCAACAATCTGAACATTGTCAAACATATAGGTTCCGGTGGCATCGGTTGAGTCGGTGTAAATGGTTCCATTGGAACCTTCAATCCGAACTTCAGCACCCACAAGAATGGCTTTTGTACTATCGTCACGAACAACACCTGAGAGGGTAAATAAAATTGGTGGAAGCTTGAACATCCAAAGATCGTCGTTTCCTTTTCCGCCCTTACGGTTGGTCGTAAACCAGCCCATTTCCTTCGCATCGGCTTCTTTCAGCATTTTGGGATCATCGTTGAAGATGATGTGAAAATCGTCACTGCTGGAATTGATAGGCGATTTCATATTGACAGGCTCAGACCATTTGCCATCGACAAGCTCGCAGCGGTAAATATCGAGGCCTCCCATGCCAAGGTGTCCGTTTGAGGCGAAATAAAGGAAAGTGCGGCCTCCGACCTCGCGGATCGTAGGATATAGTTCGTCTCCAGGTGTATTGATGGCTGGTCCAAGGTTCACCGGGGTTTCGAAAGGCTTGTTCTTTTTGGGGCGTTTCACCACCCAGATATCGCGGCCACCTTCGCCTCCATTGAGGTCTCCGGCAAAATACATTGAGAGTTCATCGTCGGTTAAAGCAGGGTGTCCAACCGAAAACGAATCGGCTGCAAGCGGAATAAGTTCGGGTTCTTTCCAGGTGCGACCCTGCTTTTCAGAGGTGTAGATTTCGCAGCCTAAAATGCGCTTCTTTTCTTTGCGACAGCGTGTGAAGTAAATAGTATTGAACTTTGAATTGAAGGTACAGGCTCCTTCATTGCTTTCGGAATTGATAATGCCTTCTTCGTCAATTGGCACAGGTGTGCTGTAGTTGCCCTTTTTATCCTGTGAGGTGACGAAAATATCGGTAAACGGGAGGCCTGTCCATGCGTCGGAACCCCTTCCGTTGACTTCTTCGCGTGATGTGGTGAACACAATGGCTTTGTACTTTTTATCGAAATAAGCCGGGCAGAAATCGGCATTACGCGAATTTAGCTTCTTGTCCGGCTCAACGGTATAGCGTGTTGGATTGTCGAGCCATGTGATGGACAATTTACATGACTCCATTCCCATATCTGCACGTTTGTCATCAGGATACTTTTGCTTATGGTCCTGAAAAGCTAAAAGAGCATCTTCATATTTACCCTGAATTTTCATGCTTTCAGCGTACATGTAGTATGCATCAACTTCGGGATAATTGGCCTTGATCACACGCTTAAGGTTGATCGAAGCATTCTTCATGTCATTAATCAGGAAGTAGCAATGACCGATCTGATAAAGGATCCGGTTTTTCTCAACCTTATTTTTTACTTTCGTGTAAGCCTTCTTATAGAGCTCAATCGCATCATAATATTTGTGCAGATTAAACTTAGCATCAGCTTCGGCAGTGAAATTCTTCTGGGCGACCATGGTCTTCACCGGAAGGGCCGCCAAGGCGGTCACCACCATTATCATCAGTATTAGCCTGTTTTTCATACCCTTAGTTACACAATTTTAGGAACTTGCAACAATATTTCGTGTCGCTAAATTAAACAATTCTTATGAATACAATTCCAATTTGTCTCAAAAATTTCACTTTCCATGAAATAAATTTGCTTGAAAAAAGACAACTTGCTGAGATACAAAAAAATAGCTCCACTGAATTCAGCAGAGCTATTTTCGGAAAAAGTTAAAAACTATGCTTTCTTTTTTCCGCTGTTATTGATATCGTAAGCAATGGGAGATGCTACAAAGACCGACGAATATGTACCTACCACAATACCCACGAGGAGTGCAAAGCTAAAACCACGAATTATTTCGCCACCCAGCATGAAGATAGCAATGAGAACCACAAGAGTTGTTCCGGCAGTATTCAATGTACGGGCAAGTGTTGAGTTGATGGCTCCATTGACGTTATCCCGCTCACTCCTTTTTGGGAAAAGGGTCTTGTACTCACGGATTCTGTCAAAAATAATCACGGTGTCATTGATGGAATAACCAATGATGGTCAAAATAGCTGCAATGAAGGTCTGATCGACCTCAAGGTTAAAGGGCAAAATTCCATAGAAAATCGAGAAAAGACTGACTGTAATCAGGGCGTCGTGGAATAATGCAATCACACCCCCCAATCCATAAGTCCATTTCTTAAATCTGATCGCAATATAAATAAACACCAACAGTAAAGCGATAATGATGGAGTAGATGGCAGATTGCTTGATGTCATCGGCAATGGTTGGCCCAACTTTCTGACTGCTTAATCGGCCAAGCACCTTGTCGGGATCATCGGAAGTGAATTCCTTAAGGGTCATGGATGTTCCAAAGAAAGGCTTAACACCTTCAAAAACCATAGCTTCTACAAGAGAGTCGGTCTGTTCATTGTTATCGTTGATGCGAAACTTGGTGGTGATTTTTACCTGATTGTTTCCACCAAAAGTTTTCACTTCCGGGGTTTCACCCAATGATTTAAACAACGAGCTCCGGATATCTTTCACTTCCACATCCTTATCGAAACGAACCA
>CAZLHV010000125.1:0-9869 GCA_964559205.1 uncultured Bacteroidaceae bacterium | reverse complement strand
GACTGTTTTCCAATCGCTTGATTGTTGAGCACAATGAAGAAGCCCTTTTCAACAGTGATCTGGAAGAGATTGAAAACAGCGCAGAGGATTTATACATAGGAGAATTCGACAGCCTTCTGCAGATTGAAATGCCTGAATCGTTCGAAGATGGTAAAACCATTAGAATTTTCTGGGAAAGTGATTCTTCGAAGCTTATGGCTGAAGGAAGGATTCGTGATGGGAAACCCGATGGAATGTGGCGCTATTATTATGAGAGCGGAAACAATTGGGGTAGCCTGATGTTTGAAGACGGAGAACCTGTGGGAAAAGGCATGTTGTACTATGACGAAGAAGATGGAGTGATGAAGGCGCAGGTTGAATTTGAGGATGGTGAAATAGAAGGTGACTATCTCGAGTATTACTCAAACGGCAAGCCCAAGACACGCATTGAATACAGCGAAGGAAAGCCTGACGGCGAAGCTGCCTTTTATTATGATTCAGGAAACCTGAAAATAGAAGGAGAGTACAAAGAAGGTCAGAAGGAAGGCAAATGGAAGCACTATACCGAAACCGGCGACCTGATGGATAAAGAGAAATGGAAAAAGGACAAGCAAAAAGTAAAAAAAAGCCAAAAGGAATAGGTTGACCGATCGCACCCAAACAACTGATAGGTTTTGATGTGTAGGCACTAAAGAAATTCTACCTTTGCAGAAAAAAGGGAATGGTCACTTTTGCAGCATCGGTTGGACTGCTCATCGCCGGATACTTTTTGTATGGCAAGGTGACCGAACGTGTATTTGGCATTGATTCTTCACGCACTACACCTGCATATTCGCTCCGGGACGGAGTGGATTATGTTCCCCTTCCCTGGTATAAAATTTTTCTCATTCAATTTTTAAATATTGCCGGTTTAGGTCCAATTTTCGGAGCTGTTGCCGGTGCCATGTGGGGACCTTCAGCTTTTTTATGGATTGTGTTTGGCTGCATATTCGGCGGTGCGGTTCATGATTTTCTTTCAGGGATGATCAGCATCCGTCTTAATGGGTTGAGTCTTCCTGAAATTACTGGCAGGTATCTGGGCAAACCCGTCATGCAATTTATGCGGGCCTTTTCTGTGGCGCTGATGGTGTTGGTTGGTGCAGTTTTCATCATTGGACCGGCACAGATCATTGCAGGCCTGACCCCGGTCAGCATTGAACTTGGCGCAATGAGTATCCCGCTCGATCTCAGCTTTTGGGCTGTGATCATTTTTCTATATTACCTTTTGGCGACCCTGCTGCCAATCGACAAACTTATTGGCCGCATTTACCCAATATTTGGCATAGCCTTGTTGTTTATGGCCATCAGCATTATGGGTGGAATTTTCTGGTATGGTTACGAAATTCCTGAGTTGACAGGCAATGTTTTCAACCAACATGCACAAGGCGAAGCCATGCCCATTTTTCCAATGATGTTTGTCTCCATTGCATGTGGCGCCATTTCGGGTTTTCATGCAACACAAAGTCCTCTGATGGCACGCTGTATTAAAAATGAAACCCATGCCCGAAAAGTTTTCTTTGGCGCGATGATCGCCGAAGGTATTGTTGCTCTTATATGGGCGGCAGCGGCGATGGCGTTTTTTGGCGGTGTTGGACAGCTCAACAATATAATGGTAGCTCATCAGGGAAACGCTGGCTGGGTGGTGAACGATATTTGCCACACCCTGCTCGGACCCGCAGGTGCCGTACTGGCAATTCTGGGTGTTGTGGCTGCACCCATTACATCGGGTGACACGGCATTTCGGAGTGCCCGACTCATTGTAGCCGACTTTTTGTCATATAGTCAGAAGAAGCTGATCAGCAGAGTTTTTGTGGCTGTCCCTATTTTTATTATTGGCTTTTTCATTACCCAAATTGACTTTGCAATTATCTGGCGCTATATGGCATGGAGCAATCAAACACTTGCAGTCATCACACTTTGGGCCATATCGGTTTATCTGGTTATTCACAAAAAATGGTGGCTCATTTCGTTTATTCCAGCCATATTTATGTCAGCGGTCGCCATCAGTTACATTTGCTTTGCACCAGAAGGATTACAGCTTGAATACACTCATTCTGTACTGGCCGGCATTTCTGGTTCGGCGATACTTGCTGTCATTTTCTTCAACTTTCTGTACCGTAAAAGACGTCAAATTCATGACTAAAACAGTATATTCCAGAAGCCAGATTGCTCATTTGTATCACAGTCCCCTGCTTGAGCTCATCGCTCAGGCAAGCCAGATACATAAAGATGAACAAGGCTTCAGAATGATGCACCTAAACACCCTGATTTCATTTAAAACAGGTGGGTGCAGCGAAGATTGCGCCTATTGCGCTCAAAGTGCACGCTACAACACACATATTGGCAGCTCAAATTATCTGAGCGAACAAGAGATCATGAAACAAGCCGAAGAGGCGGCACTAAGCGGCAGCAAAAGAATTTGCATCAGTGCATCGTGGAAGCGCGTTCCCGATAATGAACAATTTGAAATCATTCTCGAAGCTGGCAGAAAGATCAGAAAAATGGGCTTGCAAGTGTGTGCTACGCTTGGAACCGTCAGCCGCACCCAAATCCAACAACTAAAAAATGCAGGCTTTACTGCCTACAATCACAATGTGGACACTTCAGAAAACTTCTACCCGGAGATTATTACCACCAGAACATACGCCGAAAGGGTCGAAATGCTGAGAACCCTGCAGGACGAAGATATGGGATGCTGCAGCGGTGGTATCATCGGACTGGGCGAAAGCGAAGACGACCGCATTGATATGCTGCATGTGCTTTATGGTCTTGAAAAACCCCTGTTCACCTTCCCTATCAATACCCTTGTGGCTGTTCCCGGTACCCCGATGGCCGACAGGCCTGAGGTTCCTTTGTGGGATCTGCTTAGGGTGATTGCAACTGCCCGAATTCTGATGCCATCTACCCGCATTTGTCTTGCTGCAGGTCGCCGGACTTTAAGCGAAGAAGCTCAGACCCTATGCTTTCTTGCAGGTGCAAACAGTTTTTTCATCGGCGACAAGTTGCTCACAACCGACAATGCAAAGCCTGCAAATGATAAGCTATTGCTTGAAACGCTTGGACTTTGCAGCCATGAATAAACGCGACCAGTTTCTGCACGACCAGCTCCGTCAACGAGATGACAAAGGATTACTCCGCACCCTACCCTTGCAGGATTCTTTTGCGGTGGACTTTGCTTCAAATGACTTTCTGGGTCTTGCGACTAATGAAACACTGAAACAGTCGGTCTTTGAGGCGATTGGCCAAAATCTCAGTCAGTTGAATTTTGGGTCAACCGGATCACGTTTGGTGACTGGAAATCACTTAATCACCAATGAAACGGAGCAATTTTTAAGTCATTTCTTTCAATCGCCGGCAGCGTTGTTGTTTAAGTCGGGATTCGAAGCCAATTCAGCTGTTTTCGGGTACCTGCCCTTGCGACAGGATTTGGTTCTGTATGACAGCGAAATCCATGCGTCGATCAGAACATCGGCCAGATTATCGGGGGCAAACTGCCGTAGTTTTCGTCACAACGATTTGAAGGATCTGTTGAGCAAAGGCCGCCTGTCGGGTGGAAAAGTATTTGTGGCTGTTGAATCGGTTTACAGCATTTCGGGGCATAAAGCGCCTTTGACCGAAATTGCGGCCATTTGCGAGGAAAACCAGTGGTATCTCATTGTTGATGAGGCTCATACGACTGGCATTTATGGTCAATATGGAGAAGGCTGCTGTGTCGAATCAGGAATAAGCGATCAGGTGTTTGCTAGAATTCACACTTTTGGGAAGGCAGTTGGATGTGGCGGTGCAGTGGTGACAGGAAGCAACATCTTAAAAGAGTATTTGATGAACTTTGCGGTTCCTTTTATTTATTCTACAGCCATGCCACCCATCCAGGCGCTGGTGATCAGACTGCATCTTGAGTATTTACAACAAAACCCGGCGTTGAGAAAAAGCCTGAATGCAAACGTTGAATATTTTGGGTCAAAATGTGCCGAATTGGAAGGAAGGGGCGACATTAATGAATTAACTCACATTCAACCACTTACAATGCCGGGTGCTGAGCTGAGTACTCAAATAGCACAAGAATTAGGAAAGATGGGGTTTCTTGTCAAGGCCATGCGGCCGCCGACAACGCCCAATAACGAATCTATATTACGAATTACACTGCACAGTGGAAATAATTTTTCGCAAATTGATGATTTTTTTAATCAATTGAGAAAACTTTTCTAATTTAGCTTCGTTAAAATCAGGTAAATTACTCACTATGAAGAAATTCTTCTTTTTATTGCTTTTGCCACTCATTTTTGGCACTTCCTGCGATAAGAATTCCAATATTGTCATTTTCAAAAAGAAGATCAAATACACGGTAGAAGGAACGGCCTCAGAGATTCTGGTCACCTTTGTCAACGAAAGAGGTGAAACTGAGATGACCGGGTTATCAACCGGATCACTTCCCTGGAAGTACGAGTTCAGCGCGAAACCGGAAACATACGTTTATCTTCAGGCAAAAAACACCACATCAAGTGGCACGGTTGAAGTAAAAATCAATCAGGGCAATGCGGTTCTGTTTGACGATGAGAATGATATGCCCTATGGGGCAGCCACCTGCAGTGGGTTTGTGAAATAATCGCATCAGAAAACAATTCTCACCTCTGTTCCTTCGACACCTGAATGAAGTTTCATCTCTCCGCCCAGCTGCCCTTCGGCGAGTAAGCGAACCAGTTCTAATCCCATAGAATCTTCCGGATTATTCATGACCGATTGAGGAATTCCCGGTCCATTGTCACTGCAAATCAATTCTTTTTTTCCATCGATCTGCTTCAGCGAAATACTAAGCAGAACAGGGTTTTTGCCCTTTGATGAATGACGGATGCTGTTGGTGAGCAATTCTGAAAGAATCAACCCTACGGGAACAGCCATATCAATTGAGCCGCTGATTTCGTCTGCTTCGATATGATACTCCACCCTGCATTCCGACGAGTACTGTTCAATTGAGTTGCTGACAATGGTTTTGATATAGCGATTAAAATCAACATCCTTCATGTTGTTTCCAAAGTAAAAGTCTTCATGAACAGCCGATATGGCCAGAATTTTCTGGTTGATGTCGCGAAAAGCCTGTCTGACCCGATCGTCGGAAAACTGCTGTTTGTACATTTTAAGCATCGAGAGGATGAGTTGCAGATTGTTTTTCACCCGGTGGTGAACCTCCATAATCAGGCTTTCGCGTTCGCGTAAAGCTGTTTGAATAAGTTCCTCATGTTTTTTTCTCTCAGTAATGTCACGGGCAATTCCAAACACTTCGATGGGTTTTCCTTCTTTATACCTCAGAAAACTGTTGATTTCGAGAATCATTTTCTCGCCTTTTCGCGTGAAAGCAAGCACTTCATAGGTGGTTTGCGGAGCCCCTCCCATAAGTTTCAGCTTTATGTTTTCGGCTGCCCGCTTGGCACTATCGTGCGAAACGAACTGTCCCATGTGCTTGTTCTTCAGATCCGAAAACCTGTATCCAAGCCATTTTTCAGCAACCGGGTTCACCGAGGTGAAGTTTCCTTCAAAGTCCATGGTATAAATCAGGTCACTCGTGTTGTTATAAATGTCAAGGAATCGTTCTTCTGTTTGCCTGAGCATGATTTCCTTTTCGCGCAGATCCGAAATGTCTTCGGCCATCAACATGACATATTCAGGATTTCCATCCAGGTCAGGGATAATGTTGACAAAAAGCCTGAAAAACGCTTTCACATTCCATGCACTGATATACTCGGATTCAAAAACCCTCGTTTCGCCTGTTCTTAAAACATCGATCATGGCTTTCGATATTCCGGATCGGACGAGATTTTCGAATGTAAAAACATTGATCTGTTTGGTTTTTTCAACCGATGGTGACCCAAGAGATTTCAGCATGGAGTTGTTGATTTCGATCACACGACCGTTGGTGTCACAAATCATGATTCCAATTGGAGACTTGTCGAACAGTGACCGAAACTTAATTTCACTTTCGCGAATCATTTCAAGATGTTTGACATGATCGCTCACATCAATCATTGAACCTACAATCCGCTCAAACTCTGTTCCCTGCTGAACCAGACTTGCAACAATAATGGTGTTGATGATTTCACCTGCAGGGGTCACAAACTCAACATGGTAGTTATCTACTCTGCCGTCCCGGTCAAGCAGATTCAGATATTCATGTCGCTGTTCAGGCTTATGGTACAAATTGATGATGTTTGTTCCAATCATTGATTCGCGTGGTACACCAATGTATTTTTCTATCGACGGGCTTAACTCAAGGATGGTTCCGTCTTTCTTCACTTCAAAATACACATCCTGAATATGATCGAAAATACGCTTGTATTTTTGTTCATTGTGCCAGATGGCTTCACGCAGAGAGCGTTCATCGCTGGTTCGCTGCAAATAGAAAATGTAATGTGAAATATCGTTTTCGCTCGAGCGGACCGGCATCAGACTTCCAATCGAAAATGCACGGAGCGCATCAGGTAACGTGTGGTGTTTTCCCGATAAATCGAACATGATGGTCTGCGATCCAAGAGGTTCTTCCTCACTTATTTGCAATAACTGCAGAAATTCCTTGTCGTAAAGCCCTGCTTGACTTCCCTTTGGGAAAATGTTTTCGAAAACCCTGTTGGCATTGATAAGGCGCCCTGTTGATTCAAATACGGCAAATGCAAATTCACTTTGATTGAATATCTCGCTTAACTGAGAATTGAGTTTGCTGCTTTTGTCCTTCTCGATATGAAGGATAAAAAAGTTCTTTGCGATGGTGAGCAGACGCTCCAAATCACCAAAAGTTTCATCGCTGAGGGGTTCGGCAAATATGAGCGATATGGTTAAGAAAATTTGTTCATCCTTACAAACCGGATACCCATAGTAATGTGCTTCCCCTGTTTTTGATTCAATTTCGTTTATCAGTTCGTCGGACAAGGCCCCCAGAGTAAGACTTTGAAGCGAAGGAAACTTGACAAGGTGCGCCGATTGCAATTCAGCCTGTGCGATCGGAGGGATTTTAATCGCCATTGGCATGATCCCTGTCGACTGAAGGTTTTCGATATAACTGAGCAAGTCGGGGTGGCCGGCTCTGGCGATATGAATCAGTTCATCGTTCTGATTATATGCCTCAGATATGAAAATCATGGCTCGTTCGATGCCAATCAGGTTGTATAAACTTTGCGCGAAAAACCCTGCCAGTGAGCTGAGTTCGGAAAATGAAATCATTCCGTTCCAAACATCCATAGCTTTGTCGCACAGGGGGTTCAGATGATTTGCCTTTTGATTTTGCAAAAGCATCGTTTTTATTTTTTCAGCCAATGCATTCCCCCTGCCTTCCCTATCAATTATTTCGATGATATCTGAAATCTGCTTCTCCATATTTGCTCAATTATATTATCTTTGACCTGCGTTTGATTGTCTCCGGACAGTCAGGTCAAGTTGTAAAAGTAAAAAAAATGCCGATCATTTTAAAAAATGCCAATTTTTTTGATTTCCGACTGAACAAGATGGTTTTTACCAATGTTCTTGTCGAAGATCAGCCAAAAGGAAAAATTCAGTTCAGCTCAGATGTAAATGATTTGCTCGACGATTATGCTGACGTGCGAATCATCGACTGTTTCGGAAAAATCGTCATGCATTCCTTTGTCAATGCACACCATCATAGCTATGTGAGTCTCACCAGAACCCACCGACTGACCAATACGGATGACTTTGAATACCGGTTAAAAACCGGGGCATGGAAACTGGATCAGTATCTCGACGCTGACATTTTAAAAGCATGCGCGTTGTATTCGGCCATGGATTCCTTGAAAAACGGGACAACGTGTGTGATTGAACATCACTCGAGTCAGCATTTCATCAAAGGATCGCTCGAAATAATCGAGAAAGCGTTTCAGGGCACCGGATTGCAGTTTCTGCCATGTTTTGAGATCAGCGACCGGAAAAGCTTTTCTGCAGCTGACGAAGCGCTTGAATATACGGATAGCTGGCTGCAAAAAAAGCCCGGTCTGGTTGGACTTCATGCCAGCTTAACCGTAGGAAACACAACGCTGAAAAATGCGGTTGAACTGGCATCGCGACATAAAACAGGTATCCATATTCACGCAGCCGAAAGCACGCGCGATCAGGAACATTGCCTGTCGGAATACGGAGTGACAGTCGTTGAGCGTCTTTATAACGCCGGAGTGATGGAAAACACAAAGACCATTCTGGCTCATGCCATTCACCTAAGCAACGAGGAGGCTGATCTGATCAACCGCAGCGGAGTTTACGTTGTTCAAAATATGGAGAGTAACCTCCGAAGCAATGTGGGTTTTTTCAATTCTGAAGGAATTGGCCCTAACATCATGCTGGGCACCGACGGCCTGCATGGAAACATGATCCGAAGTGCAAAAATGGCATTTCTGGCAGGACAGGGATTTGATCAGATCAATCCTGAAATTGCGATTCAGCGTCTGAGAACAGGAAATGAATATTTTCTAAAAAACAAGATTTGCGGTGACGGCGATAATAACTTATTGATACTCGATTATCCTTCAACCGAAGAGGTGACTCCGCAAAACATGGCCATGCATATGATCTTTGGAATTGAATCGAAGCATATCACTCATGTCATCTCTCAGGGAAAAGTGGTTGTGGAAAATGGAAAACTCACAGGCATCAATGAAGAAGACACCATGATGTTTATCCGTCAGATGACCAAACAGCTGATCAAAAAGCTTGAAAAGTAAACCTTAAAACATTTTCAGATGCATAGAATCATTCTTGTGCTTTTTCTCTTTGGAGTCGCTGCTATGCTGCCGGTCAGATCCCAGCAGGTTGATTTCGGCGAAGCCGAAACTGTGGCCATGAACATTGCCTCGAAAGAATTGCAAAACAGTTTTGCACCTTATTACGCATCGGCCTATTCAATCTCTCATCAAAACATTCCGGTAATTCATGTGTTCAATTTGTTTCCTGAAGGTTTTGTGGTGATCTCGGGCAACCGGAAAGTCATTCCCCTGCTGGCCTGGTCTGACAAAGGAAGTTGCCCTGAGCATGGTGCAAATCCCGCTTTTGAATGGTGGATGAATCAGTATGCCCAGCAGATTTATCTGGCCGGAAAAATGAAGTTTCAGCCTTCCGATGATGTGACAAATGCCTGGGAGAAAGCAAGCACCGGACAATATACTCTTGCGAAAACCGGGGTTGCCCCACTGCTCAATACCACCTGGGGTCAGGATCACTACTACAATGAGTTTTGCCCTGAGGATCCAAGCGGCCCGGATGGAAAATGTGTAACTGGCTGTGTTGCTACAGCCATCGGGCAATTAATGAACTACTTTCGTTGGCCTTTAAGTGGAACAGGCTCTTACACCAGCGAAGACACTGTTTACGGAACACTGAGTGTCGATTTTTCTGCAGCCGAATACCGATACAACGAAATGGCCATAGATCTGACCCGTTCAAGCCCCGAAACAGCAGAGCTGATTCATCACCTCGGTGTATCGGTCGACATGCACTATGGTCCCTATGGAAGCGGGATGAACAACCATAAGGCTGCACATACAATGAAAACCTTTTTTCGTTATGCCGACTCAACCCGTTATATTTTTCGCGATTCTGTGAGTTTCAACTGGGACAGCGTTGTTGTGGCTCATCTCGACCGGGGACTGCCGATGTATTATGCAGGCTGGAGCGATACAAACTATATTTCGGGCCATGCTTTTGTGGTAGATGGTTATCAGGGAACCGATTATTTCCATTTTAACTGGGGATGGAACGGATCATATGATGGCTATTTCTATACTTCGAATCTGACACCCGGCGGTGCCGATTTCACCCTGATGCATGAACTGGTGATCAACATGGAACCATCGGGCATATAT
>CAZLHV010000124.1:0-9883 GCA_964559205.1 uncultured Bacteroidaceae bacterium | reverse complement strand
GCTAAACAAAATGAACGTCACATCGATGAATGTAATAAATCAGGAAAACAGTAAAAATCAAAGATTTTGACATTGCGCTGTGTTGGCTTGAAACAAATTGCGTATGTTTGCATGAAATATCTGAGCTATGAAAACTGCCGGAAAAACAGGACGAGTTATTTTATTGGGAATTTCAGCCATGCTGGCCTTTATGATCAGTTCATCCTGCAAGCGTCAGCAACATAACACCAAATATGGCCCGCCAAGTGACTATCAGAATGGTGACCAACCGGTGACCAAATATGGTGTTCCTGCAGATCTGTATCAGGACAGCACAGGCACACAGACAAAATATGGCGTGCCAACCGACTGATCATCATTATTTTCTTCCGAAATCGGCTGGGATTTCCCCAAGCACTTTTGTGTCCCACTTTCTTACAGGTGCATGTTCGGGGTTGTTGCTCAACCAGTTTTCGGCACGATGTATCAAATCAAACAATTTTTTATTGCGGGGAGTCGCTTTGAGTTCAGTTTTTGCATGCTTGTTTCTTACCCAGCTCATTGCTGTAATTGAATCACTGTAGAGCGGCAAATTCAGGTTGTTTTTTTTCATCCACGACAAGCCATGCACAATGGCAAGAAACTCTCCCACATTGTTATTTGCATCCTCGAATGGCCCTTCACGAAAAATGATATCGCCATTCAAGGCCCAAACACCCTGATATTCCATCCTCCCTGGATTGCCACTGCATGCAGCATCGACACAAATGCTAAGCTCATCGGGCTTCACCAAAGCATTAAACCCTTTGAGAAATTCAGCATTATCTTTTTGGTCCGGGCCAGCCCTGAATGCCGATTCAGCAGCTTCGTGCGAAGGGAAACCCTTATATTTTGCACCAGGGAAAGACTCTATCTGCTCCTTGCAGTTTTCCCAGCTATCATAAATGCCTGGTTCTCGTCCGCTCCATACAACATAGAACTTGTTTTTTGCCATATCATCGAACTATGAATTATTCTTTTCCTGGCGTTTACTCCCAGAATAAGACTCAAAGCAGACCAGCCTGCTATCGAGCTGGCCGTTAAGAAGAGGGATTCGAATTGTTGATTTTAGCCCAACACTACGCCAAAGGTCAGGATTACCAATCAGCATCCAGACTACTGATCCCTGCAGGCGGTTTTTAATGGTGTCGCCGATTTTCTTGTAATATTCAACAGAATTCTCAATAGGCAATCTGGCGTCGTAAGGTGGATTAAACAGCAGGAATGTGCCTGGATCAGTTTCGATATCAAAAAAATTGCCCATAAGCAATTCAATATCTTTGTCAAGCTTCGCTTTCTTAATGTTCACTGCTGCAGCTCTAAGCGATTCCTCGGCCCGGTCGGCCCCGATGATTCGGCAATCAGATTCAATGACCTGAGCTGATGCTTCCTTTCTGATTCGCTCCCACATGGCGGGCTTGAAGGTTTGCCAGTGCATGAACCCAAAATCTTTTCTGAAATAACCGGCAGGGATTCCGTTCGCCATCATGGCAGCCTCGATCAGGATGGTTCCGGATCCGCACATTGGATCAATAAAATCGGCTTTCATATCCCAGCCCGAGAGGCCAATAATGCCTGCAGCCAGCACCTCGTTTAGTGGAGCCACATGAGAAGCCACACGGTAACCTCGCTTGTGCAGGGAAGGTCCTGAGCTGTCAACTGAAACTATACATTCGTTGCGGTTAATGTATACATTGATAAGCAAATCGGGATTCTCACGGTTAACTGACGGTCTCAGTCCATATCGGTTTCTGAAAAAATCTACTAGGCCGTCTTTGGTCAGTTGCTCAACAAAATGTGTATTGTTAAACAATTCGCTTGAAGTCACAACTGCGTCTACCGCTATGGTGTTTTCAGCACTCACATATGAATCCCATTCAAATGAACGGATGTTCTGCAGAAAATCTTCCTTGTTTGTAAACCCAAACCTATGAACCTCGAGCAGGAGGCGAATTCCAAACCGCGAAGTGTAGTTTAACTTATACATGAGCTCCTCGCTGCCACTGAAAGTAAATCCGCGAGTTACAGGAAGCAAATCGGTACATCCGGCCCGGACTATTTCCTGTTCCAGTAAGGGCTCGAGACCCTGCAGAGTTTTGAAGGTATAATGAAAAACCGCATTATTCATGGTGCAAAGATGCTAATAATTTCGGCGCCAACACTGCATTTGCGCCCAAACGCACAGCAGCAGCGACAAAAAGGGTAAAACAAGAGCAGAATCCTCAACCGTCAACTATTGCACGCATTGCATACGACCATTCGACTGCACAGTGAAGCCCTCATCAGAGTGATTATCAGATTTTCATTACACACATAATCGCTCAATCCTGCTTTCATGATCGTCATGTATGTGTGCGACCGGTCACACCTCTGACTAATTGTAATATAGAGCAGTGAATACTCCTTCAGTCACGCTTTTTGTCAGCGAAAGATTTTTCACATTCACTGCATTGAAATTGAATGTTCCGCTGATTTTTTTATCGGTTGTATTGACTTCCGAAAGAACAACCGTTCCATTGATCGCCTGATAAACACTATCGGTGTTGGAAGCCACAGGACTGTAGGTAGCTGAAAAGCCATACTGCATGGTTCCAAGTGAATAAGTTGCAGGTGTCTCTCCCACAATGGTAATGTTCAACGCATCGCTTGTCAGCGTACTGCCATTAATAACAAAAGTACCTTGGGTGTTGGTTGATACTCTTGTGACAGCTGACCATGAGTTGCCGTCGATTTTGCAGGAAAGCTTAGCGGTCGGATTAATAATCGGGTTGGGGTTACCGTCATCATCCTTGCAAGACGCAGCCAGAATCATCACTGCTGCCATAAGAAACAATACCTTTTTCATGATTTTTTTTGTAAAGGTATAAAAAAAACGCGCTTGCTGGTGTTGAGCCTGACAAAGATCAGAAAAACGAAAAGAGTGGTTGCTTAGCCAACCACTCCTGATGCATGCTCACGCTGCCGTTCCTCGACCATTGAACCCACAATTTCGAAAGCAGTTTTCTTCTGCCCGTCCTTATCGGTATAAGACCTCGAAACAATTTTTCCGGAAATGTACAACTGATTCCCCGAAACGATCAGACTCTCACAGGTTGAAACCACTTCGTGCCACAGGACGATTTTTAGCCATGTGGTGTTGTTCACCCAGTCGCCCATCGCATTTCTGTAACCTTCGTTGGTCGCCAACGAAAAACGGGCCACTTTCTTTCCGTTGCGTGTTTCCATAATTTTCGGATCGCGTCCGACGTTGCCAATTAATTCTACTTTGTTCATAACAATACTGATTTGTTTCCACAAAGGTCTAACATGCCTGCTACCTCATTCGGTTAATAATCATTTATTTTCGCTTATAAACGAATTTAAATACTTATAAGCATTTGCTGTCGACTATCACCACGGTAATAGGCAGCGTCGGGCAAACACAAATGTATCTTGTTAGTTTTCCGTATTGGATCTGATCACCTTGTTTTCCTGGCCGGGGATACTGTCTTTAATCAAGTCGTGCTTTCCTGCGGGCCTAAGATGGCTACGCCAAATGAACCCTGCTAGTTTTCGCTGCTCTGACGAGAGCTCATGATCGGGAAAAATCGTGCCTTCAGGGCTCCCTTGCATTCCGATAAAACTCACCTCTCCATCCACAAAGTACAAATTCAGCTGCGCAGAAGTTGATTTATTAATGCCGGTTCTGGCGCCATTTTCATCTTCAATAAAATAAATGCTTTCGGCGTTTCCTTTCACGATCATTCGGTCTAGTTCGTTTTTAATGAAATAGCCATTCATAAGATTGCCTTTTACCTGTTGGAAATCGCCGTCGCGATATCCTGAAATAATAAAAGCATTTCCTTTCATGAATAATTCGCGAATTTCACTACGGTCGATGCTAAATTCAATATAATCAGCAGTCATCTGTGTAGAATCTGACCAAAGGCAAGGGGCCATATACATGCGCATGAGCGAATCTTTCTCACAATAATAAAGCGAGTCGCAAATTCCCTGAAGGTCCTTTCGGAAAAAGCGCACCTGGTGATAAGCTTTCATCTCTCGACCAGTCAAAGTATCCTTTCGTGAGAAAAGGGTATCGGCATGAAGAAACAGGGTATCTGCTTCGTCCCAGGTGATAAACATCGCACTGTCGGTTGCCAGTACCGAACTATCGGCCGAGCGATAATAGGCCTGACGTCCTAGTAGCATGATTCTTTCAGTAGTATCGCGAAAAACGACATTTCTCCGGGCACTTCCCACACCTGATTTTCTGTCATAAAATAAAGTATCGCCGCAAAGCACCGACGACCCGCTGGTCATTCTGGCGCCACCATAAAGCTCGGTTTGGTCGGAAATTGTGTTGTACCACCCTTGCTGACAGTAAATATGAGTACTGTCGCTTACCAGATGTGAATTGCCGTAAAAATATAGCTTCTCGGTCATGGTATTGTACATCAGGCTGTCGGAAGTCATCGTGAAGTTATTGCCAGTTACCTTCACATCGTGTCGGAAAAAGAATTCCTTTTTGCCGGAATAATAATACCCATGCCGGCTCACAAGCTTGTTGCTTGGGTCCTGAATCTCGGCACCATTGAGGTAATACCCTACCCCATTGGCAAGATCATAAGTCAACTTATCGGTTTTCAAAACCACATTGTTGTCGATAAGCTGCACTTTGTTTTCCATAACAGCAATGCTTTTATCTCCATCGTATCGCAGGCGCTCACCATAAATCTGAGTCGTGTCTGAGACTTTAATGTGTACATCACCGAAAGCATCCATTGCATTTCGGTGAATATAAAGAAATGCACTGTCGCAATACAGAAAAGATTCATTGTGCTGAAAGACCACATTTCCTTTCAGAATCTGGAAATCGGGATTTACAGGTTTATTGTATTCAAGAACAGCAGCTGATTTCAGCTGAATTTTCTGTTTTTCCTGTCCATAAATGAAAAGCGAAAAAAACAGCAACACCTGAAAACTCAGAACCCGCATTGAAACAGGAACGATCAAATATCCTCCTCCTTAAGAAAAGCTCCTTTCATATCGAACAGAACGCGCTTGCGCTCACTGTATCCTTCACGCTTCAAAAACACGCTGTATTTCAACACCCCCTCGTCATTGATGACAATACATTCGGTGAATTTATATCCGGTAAAATGATCTGTAATATACTTGGTGGTCACAGTGGGCAATTCCTTATAGGACACAATCTGGCCATCAACCATTCCGCCTTCATCGAGCGACAAATCATCCTGATCAATATAATTGTTGAAATCGTTGTCCCTCTCTTCGTCCTGCTGTTTGCGATAGACATCTTCGGCATCGATGTAGTCGGCAAGAATCTCTTTTTCAAGGCGTCCGCTCGTAGAGAAATAGATCTCATGAAACACCATGGGGTCGTTAAGCCAGTCAGGATTAAACAGTTTCACGACCGTGAATTTCTTCTTGTCTGCGTAGACGACATTTTCAGATGATTCAATTTCAAGGTTATAATAATTCTCCTCGATATAGGTGGCAATCAGAGGCAACAAATCGCGTGGATTCAGCACTGTGACTGATTTAAGGAATGTGCCTTTTTGATCAAAATGCATTCTGCAATAGATGCTTTTTGCCGGATTGTAGTAAGAAACAACGTATTCTTTGGCAATAGTATCCCATCGCACCTCTTCGGCTTTAGGCTCCTTTTTTGTAAAATACTGGACGGCTGTTCCGGGAACCTTGCTTTCGGAAACAGGCTGGCGAACGTTTTTCTTCCTGTTGCCCTTTTCCGTGTTTCCACTCTGGGTGTTGTTGTTGTTTGCTGTTTGCTGCCCGCCCGTTTTAATCAGCGTGCCCTGATAATCAAACCACAACTCGGTAGAGACCGGATCATCAGATTTCTGCAGCACCAAATAATAGGCATTTTTATAGGTATCGTTGTTGACGATATAGCTTTCCTTTATTGTATGCGACGGGTAATTGATGATACAATAAGAATTGACAGCTGACGGTAGTTCCTTGGGATGAACTGCCAGTTTGCCCTTATCGGCATTGTTGAGGGTGAGATCGGTCTCATTGCCCTGACTGTCGGATTTGCGAACAAATGTACCGGACACATCATAATATGCAAACTGTGTTTGCGTTGCAGCAGTATCGATCAGTTCGACACGATATTCCTGAATGTCCTTTGTTTCCACCAGCATAATCCGGCCAGTTTTCAACGATGGGAAGTTGGAAGAAATATGCTTCTGCATCGACCGTGGACAATCGTTCATTTTATACTCAGATTCCGAAACAATCCAACGTCCTGATTCTGCAAAACGGGCCGAGACCTTAATACTGTCATACATCAATACTGCCTGATAATCGGTGCTGATCTTGGTCCACTGAGCAGATGAATAGCCAGGGAAAAGATTACCGAGTTTCACCTTCACTGCTTCGGGCACATCTGATTCCCTGACAGGTGTCTGCGACATGAGCATTGCGGGCAGTAATGCCAGTAAAACGAGCAGCAACAGAGGCTTTTTCATATGGTTATATTTTTATCAGTTGATTTCTTTCTGGTCCGGTTGAAACAATGGTCACAGGAACACCGATGCTCTCGCCAATAAATTTCACATAATCACGGAAACCTTCCGGAAAGGCATCAAATGCAGTTGCCTGATGCAGAATTCCGCTCCAGCCTTTCATCTCGATGAGTTCAGTTTCAGAAAGCAAAGGGTCGCATTCGCCTGGCATTTCAAAAGATTTTCCGGCATCTTTATACGCATGACAGAGTTCGATGGTTTCCAATCCCGAAAGCACATCGGCTTTGGTCATCACCAGATCGGTGACCCCATTAATCATTACGGCATATCGTAAAGCCGGCAGATCGAGCCAGCCAGTACGGCGTGGTCGGCCAGTAGTAGACCCAAACTCATTTCCATTCTTTCGGATCAGTTCACCCATTTCGTTTTCAAGTTCAGTTGGGAATGGGCCGTTTCCGACCCTGGTGCAATATGCCTTAAATATTCCAAAAACCCTGCCGATACGTTGAGGAGGAATACCCAAGCCTGTACATACGCCTCCGGCCATGGTGTTTGAGGAAGTAACAAAAGGATAGGAACCGAAATCGACATCGAGCAGTGTTCCTTGTGCACCTTCTGCCAAAACGCGCTTTCCGGCAGAAAGGGCCCTGTTGATTTCGATTTCGGTAGCATGAATTCTAAAACGGGTCATTTCTTTGGCTGCTTCAAGCCATGCAATCTCGTATTCTTCAAATCCAAGGCCATCGAAACGGAAGGAAGCGACATCGACTTTAAGGGCTTCGACAGCCTTAAGATGGTTTTCCTTACGCAACGCATATTCAGAAAGAAAACTGCTGAGAGTCAGTTGTCCGGCTCTGATACCACGCCGCGCATATTTATCGGTATATGCAGGGCCAATGCCTTTGAGGGTACTTCCGATGCGTCCGTCTCCCATGGCAGCCTCGCTGGCAGCATCTAGTAAACGATGTGAAGGAAGGATCAGGTGTGCATTTTTGCTGATAATAAGATTCTGAAGCGGGTCGAACCCGGCTTCGCAAATCATATCTATCTCGCGCTTAAACACCAATGGATCTAAAACCACACCGTTGCCGATGTAATTGATGATTTCCTGTCTGAAGATGCCACTTGGAACACTGTGCAAAACGAATTTTCTGTCGTTGAAAATAATCGTATGTCCGGCGTTGGGGCCACCCTGAAAACGGGCGATAATATCATACTCGGGTGCCAACGCATCGACAATTTTCCCTTTTCCCTCATCGCCCCATTGTAGCCCTAAAATTACGTCTGCTTTCATGCTCTTGTTAAATCAGAATTCAAAACTACGAAAATAAATCTACTTGCTCCCCTTTCCTCCGGCCTGAGCTGAACATTCATCACACAAACCATAAAACACCAGAGAATGAGTCGCTGCCGTGAAACCCATATTTTCGCGTAGAGAAAGCTCAATCTCCCTGACCCGGGGGTCACAGAACTCCATCACTTTACGACATGAGGTACAAATGGCATGATCGTGTTGCTGAAAATGATAACTTTTTTCATATTGAGCACAGTTCTGTCCAAACTGGTGCTTCACCACAAGGCCGCTTTCAAGCAACAAGTCCATGGTATTGTACAATGTGGCACGGCTAACTCTGTAGCGGTTGTTCTTCATCCTGATATACAATGATTCAATATCAAAATGCCCGACATGGGAATATATTTCTTTCAGAATGGTGAATCGCTCAGGAGTCTTCCTGTGGTTTGTGCTCTCTAGATACTCAGTAAATATCTGTCTGACGGTCTCGAATTGCTCGATTTTATGCTGAGCTGAAATTTTCTCCATTACGCGAATTTTGCAGTAAAAATACTAAATAATTATTATTTAGAATAAATAAAAATCGCAAAAGGGGTCAATCGAAAACAATGGATGGAACAGTCCTATTTTGTATCGGTGATACGCATACGGAAAACCCTTTGCACGCCATCAACTTTTTTAAGCTGAGAAATCAGATTTTTCAGATGATCGGTATCATTGACAAAGAGCATGATTCTTCCATCGAAAGTTTCGCCTTTGCTTTCCAATACTATTGAGCTAATATTCAAGTCGTTGACTTCGGAAAGAACGCGGCTGATTTCGCTAAGCATGCCTTTTCGATCAATTCCAGAAATCTGAATAGCTGTTTTAAAAGAAATGATATCGGCTTTGTTCCATTGAACTTTTTTAATCCGGTCACCATACCGGGCATTCATTCGAATGGCGTTGGCACAGTTGGCCCGGTGTATCTCGAGGGTGTTTTCCGAAATGACAAAACCCACTACTTCGTCGCCAGGGATAGGATTACAGCATTCGGCAATGGTGTATGAAATTTTCGAATCAGTGTTCAGTTCCAGTTCTTTTTTTCGTGAAGTACTGCTTTTTCGTTCCGGAGCTACAGGATGGCCAGAGCGGCTACGGAGGAAAGGAACCCTCAGATACTGCAGCCAGCCTGAGCGGTCATGTACGGTGGCAAAAGACTTCACGAGCTTGATGTCTATTTTACCTTTGGATGCGTCGTTAAAAAGCTCATTCACACTCAGGCTGCCGGTATATCTTGAAAATTGGGCCAAAATAGCGTCGTCGATCGGCAGCTTCACCTGCCCAAACATCCTGCTGATCAATTCGCGTCCACGATCAACTGCCTTACGGCGATCCTCGCGTACTGCCATTTTTATCTGCGATTTTGCTTTGGCTGTGACTGCACTCTGAAGCCATTCTTCCTTAGGAGTCTGTTTGTCGCTGGTCAGAACTTCGATCTGATCGCCACTGTTAAGCACATGGCTCAGAGGCACAAGTTTGTGATTGACTTTAGCTCCGATGCATTTGTTGCCGAGGTCTGAATGGATGGAATACGCAAAGTCTAGAATGGTTGAGTTCTTAGGCAAATTGCGAAGTTCACCAGTTCGGGTGAACACGAAAATCTCATCGGTAAATAAAGTCAGTTTAAAATCGTCGAGAAAATCAAGAGCATTTGCTTCGGGACGCTGCAGAAGCTCTCTGATTTTCTTCAACCAGTCATCGAGCGAGTTTTCGATGCCCTCACGGTTTTCCTTGTATTTCCAGTGCGCTGCATATCCTTTTTCGGCAACTTCATTCATGCGAACCGACCTGATCTGAACTTCGACCCACTTTCCTGTATCACTCATCACAGTAGTATGCAGAGCCTCGTAGCCATTGGCTTTGGGAACCGAAATCCAGTCGCGCAGTCGTTCGGGATTGGGAGTATACACTTGAGTGACCACTGAATAGGCTTTCCAGCAATCGATTCGTTCGTTATCGGGAGCAGACGTGACAATAATCCGAATGGCAAAAATATCATACACTTCCTCGAAAGGAATGTTTTTCTTGACCATTTTTT
>CAZLHV010000123.1:0-9908 GCA_964559205.1 uncultured Bacteroidaceae bacterium | reverse complement strand
TACCGACCAGCAGGATATAAATTGTATTGCGCAGCCGGCTGTGTTTTTTTTTCACAGGCTCATACTGCATTGTGTGCGGGTTAAATCTTAATTGCGGGTCAGTCATAAGACGGATAAGCTGCAAAATTAATAAATAAAGTAATTTTGCAGTCGGTTTTTGAAATCACAACAGAACATTCCATTTATGACCAGCAACGAAATCCGCAAAGCGTTTCTTGACTTTTTTGCCTCGAAGTCTCATTCCATCGTGCCTTCGGCACCAATGGTTCTGAAAAACGACCCCACGCTAATGTTCACCAACGCAGGCATGAATCAGTTTAAGGATTATTTTTTGGGCAATGAAATCCCAAAAAGCAGAAGGGTGGCCGATACGCAAAAGTGTTTGCGGGTTTCGGGCAAGCACAACGATCTCGAGGAGGTTGGTATCGACACCTATCATCATACCATGTTTGAAATGCTTGGGAACTGGTCGTTTGGCGACTATTTCAAAAAGGATGCAATTGCATGGGCATGGGAACTGCTCACAGAAGTTTACAAGATTGAGAAAGATCGGCTTTTTGTGACCTATTTTGGAGGTGACAGTCACGAGAATCTGAATCCGGACACCGAAGCAGCTTCATTCTGGAAGTCGCACATTGCAGAAGAGCGAATCCTTCCAGGCTCGAAAAAAGACAATTTCTGGGAGATGGGCGATACAGGGCCTTGTGGTCCTTGCTCTGAAATTCATGTGGATCTGAGATCGGATGCTGAGCGGGCAGCTGTTAATGGCGCAACGCTGGTTAACAACGATCACCCTCAGGTAATTGAAATTTGGAACCTTGTTTTTATTCAATACAACCGCAATGCCTCTGGAACACTCGAGCAATTACCTGCCAGTCATGTAGATACCGGTATGGGTTTCGAACGTCTGGTACGTGCCATTCAAGGAAAAGCTTCGAATTACGATACTGATGTATTTATGCCGATGCTGAACGAAATCAGCCGCATGTGCAACATCGAATATGGTAAAAACGAAAAGACCGATATTGCCATGCGCGTTATTGCCGACCATGTGCGTGCCGTAAGTTTTGCCATTGCCGATGGTCAGTTGCCGGCCAACGCAAAAGCAGGCTACGTGATTCGTCGAATTTTGCGCCGTGCCGTTCGATATGGCTATTCGTTTCTCGAATTCACCGAGCCATTTATGTTCAAACTGGTGGATGTGCTCGAAAAGCAAATGGGAAAACAATTTCAAGAACTATCCAAGCAGAAAAGTCTCATAGAGAATGTGATTCGCGAAGAAGAAAACTCATTCCTGCGCACATTGGCCATTGGCGTCGACATGTTCGAAAAGTATATTGCAAAGCCCGAGAATAAAAGCATCACAGGAAAATTTGCTTTTGAATTGTACGATACGTATGGCTTCCCGATTGACCTAACGCTGCTGATGGCGCGCGAACGAAGTCTCGAAGTTATGCTTGACGATTTTAATATTCTGCTCAACGAGCAAAAAAATCGCAGTCGCAAGGATGCAGCTGTTTCGGCTGGCGACTGGGTTGAATTGGTTCCCGATGTGGTAACCACTTTTACGGGATATGACCATATGACCGAACAAGTTCACATTGCCCGTTACCGCGAAGTGGAGCAAAAAGGCAAGACCATTTTTCAGCTTGTGTTCGACAAAACTCCTTTTTATGCCGAAAGTGGCGGGCAGGTTGGCGATACCGGCTGGCTGAAATCGGAAAAAGAGCGGGTTGAAATTTTCAATACCATCAAAGAAAACAATTTGATAATTCACCTGACCGAAAGCTTACCCGATGATGTGAATTCCATTTTTACTGCCGAAGTGAATTTGGATAAGCGAACCGACACCATGCGAAATCACTCGGCAACGCATTTGTTGCACGAGGCTTTACGCAGTGTTTTGGGTACGCATGTGGAGCAAAAAGGTTCGCTGGTGGGTCCCGAGTATTTGCGATTCGACTTTTCGCACTTCCAAAAGCTCAGCAGCGATGAGCTTTTGCAAGTTGAACGAATGGTGAATGCTAAAATCCGCGAAAACCTGAGTCTTGATGAACAACGCGAAATGTCGCAGGACGAAGCGTTGAAAATGGGCGCTATGGCTTTGTTTGGCGAAAAATATGGCGACAAAGTCCGCGTGATTCGCTTTGGCAGCAGCGTTGAACTTTGTGGCGGTACGCATATTCAAAGCACGGGTATGATT
The DNA here is from genome assembly GCA_964559205.1 of uncultured Bacteroidaceae bacterium. Taxonomy (GTDB): domain Bacteria; phylum Bacteroidota; class Bacteroidia; order Bacteroidales; family DTU049; genus GWF2-43-63. The sequence continues at coordinate 7,705 of CAZLHV010000123.1, read as the reverse complement.
GGCTATTTCAAGTTGATTTCTGAAAGTGCCATTGCTGCTGGCGTGCGTCGCATCGAAGCTGTTACAGGCGTTTGTGCCGAAGAAATGATTGAGAAAATGGACGAACAACTGCGTGGATTGAAAGAGATTTTCAAAGGCAAAGATCCTGTGCAGGCCGTCGAAGAATTGAACGAGAAATTGTCGGCGCTGCAAAAAGAAGCCGAAGTGCTGAAAAAAGAAAAACTTGTTTCGCTGGCACCCGCACTGTTGGCCGAAGCCAAGGATTTAAACGGAATTAAATTTCTAGCCAAAATACTCGATGTTCCCACTGGCGACTTGAAAGATATTGCCTTTGGACTTCGCACCCTGAGCGATAATTTGGTGGCTGTGCTTGGTTCGGCCAATGGCGAAAAAGCCGGACTCACTATTCTCATCAGCGATAATTTGGTGAAAGAAAAAGGCTGGAATGCAGGTCAACTCATTCGCGAAATAGCCAAACCCATCAACGGTGGGGGTGGCGGACAGCCTTTCTTGGCCTCGGCTGGCGGCGCCAACAAAGATGGCCTGAATGAAGCAATCAGGGTTGCAAAGGGAATTTTTGAGTCGAAGTTGTAGGATTCTCGTTGAACCTTGCCAATGCAACAGAATTGCCTTTTATCGATTTCGCAATCTCAATTGATTTTATGGGTCAATTGCCTGACCATTTTAGAAAGTGAGTCAATGATGAGTTGACAACGAAAAATCACAGACAATCGCAGATGTCATTTTTTGAAATGTTCTCAGCTTACATTGAAGAATCGATCCTGACATGAGATAGTCTCCAAAGTATTCAGCACAACATTTGTCGGCGAAATGAAACGAGGCATGTAGCGAGTGATTCTCAAGCGACATACAATCGATGACTCCATATATCAGATGTATTTTGTTAACAGAATCATCATCACAGTCCTCTGTGAAAGAAAGCCGAAAGTGTTTGCTTCGGGCCAGCTCATCAATCAGTGTTCTAGAAAGCAAAGCGTGTGTTTCTTTTCGACTGCTGGCAGTCTGACCATTAATTTCTGTGGTATAAATGCAAGCACTTTCAAGGGCAAATAAAGCAGAAAACCACGCTCAGCTTCAAAACTTCGCGCATGCGTTTGTGAAAAAGGATCATGCATAAAAAATGAAAAATTTATTCGCATATTTGCAAAAATAAATATTACAAATGCGTAAGACAGTCTTGATTTCAGTTTTTTTCAGCTTGTTTGTTCATGGTTTGGCACAGAATGATCCTGTGATTGTGTATGATAACACCGACTTCACTGGTGAACAGCGAGCACTGTCTGGCCACTGGAATCCTGATGGTTTAAGCGATGCCTTTAACAACCGTATTGGCTCTATGCATATTCCTCACGGGACCTGGGTCATCGTTTTCGAAGAAACTGGATTTCGCGGACATTATCTGGTGATTGAAGATAACTGGTCAGCAATGGATTATTACGCAGCATGGAACAACAATATCAGCTCAATGCTGGTTTTGCGGAAAGCCAACGAAGGCATTCCGGTTCAGGCAGAAGGAGATCAGGACATATCATGGCAGCCGGTCAATCAGATGCCTGCAAACACTTGTATCAATACCGGGAATCATGTATGTTCTGAGTCGCATTTCATGCCCGATGCATCGACAGTACCCGGAGATGGTGTGTTTTTTAGTCTTGAGGCAGCCATGAGTCATCCCGAAGATGTTTTGGTGCTTGATATCAGGGGCCAACATGTGTCGGAATGGCCTGCTTTTTTTAGCAGCATGAAGAATTTGCAGGAGTTGTACATCAGCGACAATAACTTTTCGTCATGGCCTAGCTTTTTCGGCGATTTCAGCCAGCTCAGGGTGCTTGTTGCGGCCAACAATCAGCTCACAGAATTTCCTCCGTTTTTTCAAAACCTGAAGCAACTCGAGGTGCTGAATGTTTCGGGGAATCCCATTACAAGCTTCTGTCCGTTCTTTCAGGATTTAACGACACTGAGGGAACTTGATATCAGTGGCACCTCCATCACATCTTTTCCTGCTTTTTTTCAGAATCTGAAACAGTTGAGGCATTTGAATATTTCAGGCACGGCAATCGACCGTTTCCCGGCGTTTTTTGAAGAACTCACTCAACTGCACTGGATGGATATAACGGGCACGAAGATTACTGATATACCCTATGGTGTGAAGCAAATGAATATGATTCTGTTAGGTCGCCCCTGATGATTATTCCTGATAAATCATTTTGATTCTGTTTTCCTCGTTGAATACTGTGCCTGCAGCGATTTCGGGCGAGCAATACAATGTGAAATGCACTTGTGCGAGCTTTTTGTCAGCAGCATCAGCCTATTCAATGTCTTCCATTTCATTTTAAGCGATGGAAGGTTGCTAGAAGGCTCACCGCTTTCAGATTTGTAATAACCCTTCATCATTGTTTTACCAAAGCAAAAACCTCCTTCAATTCCCTTTTTTTATCCGGACTCAGATTGTGCCAACGAATACCCTGAATGGCACCTTCAAGCGCGCACAATTTACTGAGACAAGCTTCGGGATCGATGGCGCAAATGCGGATAAATGCGTTTTCGCTACCAGTCGCTTTCAGCTGAGCGGCTGTTTCAATTCCCGCCTGCAGAAGTAATTCCGCAAGCGATTTTCCAATGTTTGGCAATAAGGTTAAATCTGTTTTTTTTGACATCATGAATGAAAATTCATGAAACAATATTACAAAGAATTCCCTATTTTCGCAAAACAATTTTTACCGATGAAACCTTTTCTGCTCATTACCTTTTGGTTGTTATGGCTTTCGCTGAACGCGCAGCAGAGCGCCAACGATTATTACGATTTGGGAACAAGCAAGCTGAATGCAAAGGACTATGCGGGTGCCATACCGATGTTTAGCAAGTGCATTGAAATCAGCCCGTATTATTATGAAGCGTATGTTGACCGTGGCCGTTGTCAGTTTGCGCTAGGCAAGAAGGATTTGGCGCTGGCTGATTACAATCTGGCGTTGGAAAAGAAGAAGGATTACTATAATGCGTTTTTTCATCGTGGCATTTATTATAAAGATGCGGGAAAGACCAAGGAAGCCATTTCCGATATGGGGCAGGTGATTGTTCTCAGACCAAAACATATCGAGGCGTACACCCTGCGGGCAGCATGGCATGCTGAACTTGGCAATACCGAGGCAGCACTTGCCGATTACAACAAGATTCTCGAGTTAAAGCCCGACGATCCGGCCACCTTGGTTTCGCGTGGCAAGATCTATCTGAATAAAGATATGCAGGAAAAGGCTTTCAACGATTTCTCGAAAGTGATTGATCAAAATGCCGGTTATGGTGAAGCCTATTACTGGCGTGGCGTGTTGCTCGAAAAAGTGGAGCGTTACCCGGTTGCCGTTGAAGATTACACAGCTGCCTTGGCCAACAAGTTTGCATGTGAGGCTTTATATCGCCGCCGTTATGCTCTTTGTTTTGATTTGAAGATGTTTGATCTGGCTATTGCTGATCTGACAGTTTTGCTTACAAGTTATGCCCCAAAAGAAGCAAAGTTGTGGAATGCGAGGGGATTGTGTTATGCTGCCACCGGTCAGCATGCGCTGGCGATTGATGATTACAACAAGGCGGTATTGTATGACAGAAATCTCGAAGAGGCATATATAAACCGGGCAGACAGCAAAGTTGCCACCGATAAGGAAACTTCGGCATTAAGCGATTACAATAAAATCATCACAATTAATCCAAAAAACGGTTATGCATGGGAAGGCCGAGGAATTTACTATTTCAATAAAAAGAACTACACACAGGCTCTTGAAGATCTTGACAAAGCGGTGAAATATAGCCCTGAATCGGGTCGCGCATATTTTTTCAGGGGTGCATTAAAAGATGCCACTGGGGATAGCAAAGGGGCCTGTGAGGATTTACAGAAGGCTGTTGATTTGAAATACGAAGGTGCTGAGGAAGCGCATAAACGTGCATGTGGCGGAATGAAATAGCATTTCGTCAGAACCCATTGAGATCCATCATCACGGTAGGGATCAACAGCAGGAAGCCGAGAATGATCAGCATCAGGATGAATTTCCAAGCCCATTTGAACCAACGTTCGTAAGGGATTTTGGCCATGCTTAATACGCCCAACAGAACACCTGAAACAGGTGTAATCATATTGGTGATGCCATCTCCCAACTGATAGGCCACAACGGTTGCCTGCCGGGAGATGCCGATCAAATCGCTGAAAGGAGCCATGATGGGCATGGTGAGAGCTGCTTTGGCCGACCCCGAAGGCATAATAAGGTTGATGGCGGTTTGTACGGTGTACATTCCACTGACTGCCGTATACTTGTCGCCGGAAAAGAGCCCGGAAAGCGAATACAGCATGGTATCCACAATGCCGCCCTGCTGCAGAATAATGATAATTCCACCGGCAAGACCGACAATAAAGGCTGCAGAAAAAATATCCTTGGCGCCATCGTTAAACTGTTTAACAAATTCGTTGGGACGGTAGCCGTATGCAAGGCCGCCCATGAGTCCCATTCCGATGAACAGTGCTGCAATTTCGCGAATGTACCATTCGTAGCCAAGCACACCGACGACCAAAGCAACAATGGTAAACAGCATGATGTGAAGGATGTAAAGCTGGACGCTTTTTCTTGCGAGTAGGTATGTAGCAGGCAGCACAAAGAGTATTGTAAGCAGAGCCATGGCCGGAAATGTCAGTTCCGATGATCCGATTCGAATGGTTGTCATCGGTTCGATATACCAGAAAGCAGCCAGAACGGAGGTAATAATCAGGGCAGAAATCCAGGCAGAAACGCCCCCTTTGTTTTCAGCAGGCACTTCGTTTTCGTTGATTCTGTCGCGCCAATACTGGTCGGTTTCATAGACGGGTGATTTCTTTGGGTTTTTATGAATTTTTCGGGCATAAACCAAAATGTAAGTAATGCCGGCAAAATTTAAAACCAGCCACATAACCAGCCTGTACTCAAGGCCGCTGAACAGTGGAATTTGTGCAATGCCCTGTGCGATTCCGATTGTGAATGGATTGAAAAGGGCTCCGGCAAATCCTAGAGCAGCTCCCACGAAGCACATGCTGACGCCGACTATACTGTCGTAGCCCATGCGAATAGCCAGAGGAACAAAAATGATTACAAAGGCGATGGTTTCTTCACTCATGCCAAAAACAGCCCCAAAGATGCTGAACATGAGCATGATGAGAACGATCAGGATGTTGCGGATCCCCATACGGCGAAACAATGCAATGCGTTCAAGTTTCTCGGCGCGCTGCATAAATTTGATGATGCCGATGTCGAGTGCTTTTGACGAATTGATGATCCAAAACGATGCGCCAATGACCAAAATAAATACAATGATATCGGATTTGTCAACAAAGCCGTCATATACGGCAGCAAGCACTTCCCAACTTTGCGGATTGGATTCTGATGCGTGGTACGATCCTTTCACCACCACTTCGCGGTCCACACCATTGACCTGAATTGTTTCGCGGTCGAAAGTGCCCCCCGGGACCAACCATGTTGCGACAGCAGAAATCAGGATAATCGCAAAAACAATGACATACGTGTTTGGAATCTGACGTTTTTTCTTTTCATTCTTCATCATACACAACTTTCAATTCTTTTGCGAAGATATGCATAATCAGCTGAAGCGAAGGTATTGCAGGCTTTTTTTGTTCGCGATTGAGCTGAAAGGATTCTCATTGAATATCAAAGAAAAAAGAAATAGCTGGTTTGCCGGGATATAATCTTTAGAAGTTGTTGAATCGCCATGCTTATTTATAAAATGCAGCTGTTTTCCACACGCGATTCGATGACTTCATATGCATTTCATCGGAATGTTTTTGCATGAACAACATGTATGTATGCTCTAGGTTTGTATAACCTGCCCATGCGCCGGTATTGGTTTGCAAACTGGCGATTGTGCTGCATATATCGGGTTTCTGATCGGGCGAAAGGGTTTGCATTACCCATCGGGAATAATGATGCAAATATTTGGTTGCTACATTTCGGGCTTTATGATATACCATTTTTCGCAAGGAGATGTCGATTCCAAGCGATTCGGTGTCATTCAGCCGATGTGGGTTGTGTTTTTTGCTAAATTGCGTCAGCGCCAGATTTTGGGCTTTGGCAAATTGCCAAATGGTTTTATGGTAATGGCTGATGATAATATGATTCGTTGAGACACGGTCATTAAGTCGGGCCTGAATATCAGTCACTCTCAGTTTTCCGATACGCGCAATATCGATGGAGGCATTGTGGCTGTAATCAGTAGAAATAATAAGTTGTACCGGAGTTTTTGAGATTTGATTTGTCTTTTTGAGGGTTTTGGCAGATTTGATTCCTTTACGGCAATAATATAATGAGCTATTTCTCAGTTCAATAAATGCATTAAATTGCTTAGGAGTACAATTGAGGGCAGCCAGTATTTTATGTCGCCAGTCGAAAGCGGTGACCATGCTTATTCCGAACTCGTTGCACATATCTTTCAGGGTGCGGTGACCATGCGACAGCATAGAGACGAGGTATTTGTCGAAAACAGGTCTAAGGTGGATATAGTGGAAGCAGGTACCTGTTCGAGCGGAGTAAGATTTTTTACAATGAGAGCATTTGTATCTGGGGGTATTTATTTGATTGAAGCCAAAGGCATATACGTGTTTTTCGCCGCAATAAGGGCAGGGGGGGCGTGAATTAAAAGCGAGGGCTTTTTCCTGTTTAAGGAGAGTGAGGTGTTGATTTCGGAGGGCTATGATTTGTTGGAGGCGGGGGTTGGGCATGGGCAAATTTACGAATTATTTTTTAGAATATTGCTATATAATTATTTAATACCTAAAATCTAAAAAAGAAAACGAAACCCCCACTCCCTCCCTTTCACCCTTTTTCCCTACCTTTGCACCTCTCTTATTATTATGCCCAAAAAACTCATCATCCGTCATCTAAATATCCTTTGCAACAGAGGAAGGTCTGTCCTTTCCAATACCAATCCTGTTACACAAGCATTCACTCAATTGTCCAACCCCGTTGGATTACTGCCATCTCATCTCAACGATGAAATGCTCACATGGTGCAAAGGATTCCCTGCTCTGAAAAGAAACGACCGAATGGTTCAGCTCGCTGCCTGGCTTGCTTCAAACTTGTTTCCCTATTTTTCTACTCAGGATCGTGTCGTGGTGAATGTCGGTTCTTCTCGCGGTGCAACTCAGCTCACCGAAAATTTGCATCAGCAGTTTTTAGCGACGGGTTCGGTTCCTGCCTTTACTTCTCCTTTAACTACGCAGGCAAATGTGTCGTCCATCATTGCTTCATTATTGCAAAACAATCAAGCCTTACCCATCGACCATTCATTAACCTGCTCAACTGGCCTGGCTGCCATCGCAAATGCCGAAGCATGGTTGAGGGCTGGAATGGCTGATGCTGTTGTTGTTGGCGCTTCCGAAGCATCCGTCACGCCTTTCACGCTGGCTCAGGTAAACGCACTTGGCATCGGTTCCGATATTTCTTCTGGAAATTTCCCTTGCCGACCCTTCAATGCAGATCAATCAAATACTTTCGTTTTGGCTGAAGGCTCCGGATTAGCTGTAATGCGATTCGATGAGCCTGAACCCGGCGATCTTCACGTGGTAGCCTCAGGATATGCACATCAATCTCCGCATTCTCCTACCGGAATTGCCGATGATGGTGGCCCCTTGATTTCTTCAATGAAAATGGCTTTAGCA
>CAZLHV010000122.1:0-9983 GCA_964559205.1 uncultured Bacteroidaceae bacterium | reverse complement strand
TAATTATTGTTTGAAAAAACAGTAAGCTTAATTTTTTACTATGCGACGACAGTGTACGCGACAAAAACAGTTTTTTGAATGTAGTTACGGAGTTTTCGCTGGCCGAAGGCGCCATGCTCGATCATTACAAACTGCAAAATAAAGACGACAGCGCTGTGATGGTCAACACTTCGTTTTTTGGATTGCAGCGCAATGCCCGTTTGTCGACCAACACCATTACATTCAACGGGGGTTCGATCCGCAACGAGTCGGTGGTGAACCTTGATGGCGAAGGCGCCGAGGCCGACATCATGGGTTTATATCTGGTTGATCGGAAGCAACATGTTGACAATCAGGTGTTGGTGAGGCACAATGCACCACATTGCAATTCATCGGAGTTGTTTAAGGGAATTCTTGACGATGAGGCGACTGTAGCATTCAATGGACATATTGTGGTGCAACCCGGTGCGCAAAAGACCAATGCTTTTCAGAGCAACCGAAACATATTGCTTACCGATACGGCGCGCATTTCAACCAAGCCTTTTCTGGAGATTTATGCTGATGATGTTAAGTGTTCGCATGGAGCCACGGTGGGCCAGCTCGACGAAAACGCATTGTTTTACCTGAAGCAGCGTGGTTTATGCGATCGCAATGCACGTATGTTGCTGATGTACGCATTTGCAGAAGAAGTGGTAAGGCGCATTTCGGTTGAATCACTGCATCAGCGAACAGCAGAAATGGTTCAGCGCAGGCTGAATGGCGAATTGAGCATTTGCGACCAGTGTGTACTGCATTGCAGCAACGAAGCTCCGATGGAGTTTGAAATTGACCTGAGTAAAATTTGATTTACACCTGAATTACGGTGTGGTGGTCAGAATCTGATTGTATTTGGCCGAATTGGCCGGGTCGATGCTTTTGAGAATATTGACCACTTTGGTTTTTTCGACCACAGGAGCCGGGGTAAAAGCACTGACAAGTTCGTCGCTTTTTGCAAGCATGAACAGATTGATGATAAACAGACCTGGTTTTTGTCTGTATGCTTTTTGAATCAGTGAAATACCTTCGGTGATCCCTGCTCTGGCTTTTACAGCATCTGATGCAAAGAGATCCATTCCATTCAGGTGATACTCATAGATGCCTTTTCTAAAATCGGCGTAGGCGTTGTTCAGCAGGTTTTCAGCAATCCAATACCGGTTTTTCTGATTTTCCGGAGCTCTCCATCCTTTGTCGGGGCTGCTTTGCGCCGAGTTAACCACTCCTTGAGCTTTTTCGAAATAGGGTGTTCCGCCGGCTTGCTGGTAAGTGTCGAAATCAAGTCCAATGATGATATAGGCATAAAAAGCAAGGACGGAAACAAGGTTGTTGGTGTACGTGTTCTCGATGAATTCGAGCGGCTGACCAGATATGTATTTGAATGACAGGTCTTTGTCGAGATAATTTAGAATGGTGGTGCTGTATGAGGAATTGTAAACCGGACGACGTGACTGCACCTGGATGGTTCCGGTAAACGATTCGATGTTGTCCCATGTAGCAATATTCAGCAAGATGCTGCACTCGATTTTTTCTTCAACTTTATACTCATAATTGGTCCAACGACGGTTGTTCATGAATTCATACACGGCCGACTGTAGGTTTTCAAATATGGTTTTATCGCTCGATTGCACCTGACTTGAATTGACCTGAACATTACAGATTAACTCTTGCGACCGGGCGGTGAAAAGCATGGACAGAAAAAGAACGAAAACAAATATTTTCATTTTGTGCTTTTTAGCATTTTTTCAAGTTGGTCAACGATGACTGCGGCAGCTTCTGTTTTTGATACAAGCGGATATGTTTGTATCTGGTCTTTTCCCGCAATCATTGTAATTTTGTTTGTGTCGGAGCCAAAGCCACTGCCTTCATCGTTGAGAGAGTTGAGAACGATGAGATTGGCTTTTTTATTGTGAAGTTTCTCAAGAGCATGTTTGGTTTCATGCTCTGTTTCAAGAGCAAAACCAATCAACACCTGATTCTTTTTCTTCTTTTGTCCCAATGTTGTGAGAATATCGGGGTTTTTCACCAGCGAAATGCTCAATGATTCGTTGCTCCCTTTTTTCATTTTTTGTTTGTGCTGCTCAGCGGGCCGGTAATCGGCTACCGCAGCCGCCATAATCGCTGCATCGCACAAAGGGAAAGCTTCGAGGCAGGCGTCATACATCTGTTTGGCACTTTCGACCTGAACAAGTTTCACTCCGTTTGGTGGCGAGAGATGAACCGGACCGGAAACCAGTGTAACTCTGGCACCGCGATCTGCACAACACTTTGCAAGTGCGTAACCCATTTTTCCGCTGCTGAAGTTTCCGATGTAACGCACAGGATCGAGTCGTTCAAATGTTGGGCCGGCAGTGATAAGAATGTGTTTATCCACGAGGCTTTTGAAATGACCGGAAGCCATCAGAGCCTCTACAATCTGCCCTGGTTCGCTCATTCTGCCTGATCCTGAATAGCCACAGGCCAGATCGCCTTCATCGGGGCCAATAAACTGGTGTCCCAACGATTTAAGAAAAGCAATGTTTTTTTGAACCACAGGCGACTGCCACATTTTTGTGTTCATGGCAGGAGCAATAAAAACCGGTCCGTTGAAAGCCATGAATGTGGTTGACAATGCGTCGTCAGCAATACCGCTGGCAAATTTGCCAATGATATTTCCTGTCGCAGGAGCCACAATCATCATGTCGGCATCATCGGTGATGGAAATATGCTCGGTAGAATAGGATCGGTTTTTTGTGAAAACTTCGTGGTAAACAGCTTGCCCGGATAGTGTTTCCAACACGGGGATGGTGACAAATTCAAGAGCATTTTTTGTGCAAACCACCTGAACCGAAGCACCTTGCTGCTTCAGCAGGCGGATGATATAGGGGGCTTTATATGCCGCTATTCCGCCAGAAATACCCAGTATGACCCTGAGTTGTTTCAAATAAATCAGCTGTTTTGATTGCCGCGACGATGATATACTTTTTTATTCTGGAATTCATGAAGAGCAATCAGGGTTGGTTTTGGCAATGATTCGTAGAATCGGGCCAGTTCAATTTGCTCCCTGTTTTCAAAAACCTCTTCAAGATTGTCAATGACACTTGTAAACTGCTCCGATTCACGCTGAAGATCTTCTTTGATATCCATGGAGATCTGATTGGCCCTTTTGGCGATGATCATGATGGTTTCGTAAATGCTTCCAGTTTCGTTTTCCAGCGCATGCAGATTGCGGGTTACCGCGTTGGTTTCAATTTTCAGTTTTTTATAATCCATATGTTCAGTTCAATTTGCTGAGTTGCAGTGTGATTTTTGAATTCAGTTGTTCCGCCTCGCGCAGATATTTCGATTCGGGAAATTGCGCTGCAAACTTCTTGTATGCAGTTACAGCTTCCTCGAAACGGGCTCTCTTTTTACTGTCGACACTCCCCGATGCATAAAAATACTGGGCTTTGAAAAGTAAAAACATCGACTCTTCTTTGTAAACAGTGGCCGGAAAATCTTTAAGCACATTGTTGAAGCACACCACGGCAGCTTTGTATTCTTCAATCTGATAGTACAATTTTGCAATGTTGAATGCTTTGGTCTCAAGCTTCAGGCGGAGTTCATCCATCAGCGTATTGCATTCTTTCACTTTCTCGCTGTTGGGATATCTGTTAACGAACAGTTGAAACTCGGTCAGCGCATCCATGGTGGGTGTCTGATCGAGTGATGTTTCCGAAGACTCAAGATACTGACAATAGGCCGACATGAACAAACACTCTTCGGCATATTTGCTGTTAGGCATGGTGCGCGTCATGTTCTTGAAATAATAGGCAGCCATAAGGTATTGCTCCTGATGATAGTGACACCATGCATATCGGTAATAAATTTCTTCGAAGGGTGGCGTGCCTCGCATTTCAATAATCAACTGATCATAAAGCTGCACCGCTTTGAAATACACTCCTTTTTCGTAGTACTCGTTGGCAGCAACAAGTCGCTCCTGAGGCGTACCATCCTTCAGCAGCTTATCATACTCGCTGCATGAGGACATCAGGATGATTAAGGCAATGACCGGTAGTAACAATCTGAAATTCATCGTGCAAAATTAATAAAAATCAGTGAATAAACGTAATCTGGCTTGAACTATTGTGCAGGTGGTCCGTTTCATCGTGCCATTTTTCGGGACAGCCTGACACAGGGCATCAGCTCACGGCCAGATCAGAAACAGATAGGCGCCGTAGGCTGCCAGCAGCAAAGCTCCTTCAAGCCTGCGGATGCTCGAACCCGTATAGGCCAAAGGAAACAACAGAATGGCCGAACCGACCATGAACACGATGTCGGTGACCGAAAACCCTGAAATGTCGGTTGGATTCACAACAACAGCGGTTCCGCCAATGGCCAGGATGTTGAAAATGTTTGACCCCACAATGTTGCCTATGGCAATATCGGACTCTTTTTTAAGGGCGGCAACCAGCGATGTGGCCAGCTCAGGAAGACTGGTGCCGGCGCTGACAATGGTCAGGCCAATAATGGTTTCGTTGACGCCCCAGGTACGGGCCATGTCCACCGCACCATAGACCAGCAGACGCGATCCGGCAATGAGCAACACAAGGCCGGCAGCAATCAGCAGCAAAAACCAGCCTTTCTGTTTCATGCTGTAAGCAGGAATGTTTCCGGCCGACTTGTGCGGAAGTTCTGTTTGCGGCTCTGATGTTGATTTTAACAACATGTATGCAGTATAAACCACGATGCCTGCCAATAACACAATGCCTTCCCAGCGCATCAGGTGCCCGTTGTACATCATAAAGGCAAACACTCCCGAAAGCAAAATCACCAGTGGAATATCGGAACGAATGATTTTTCGGTCAACCCACACGGGGCTGATGATCGAGGTGATTCCCAGAATGAGCAGAATGTTGAATATGTTTGATCCGATCACATTTCCAAGCGCAAGGCCGGTTTGATCGTTCAGCGATGCCGTAAGCGAAACCACCAGCTCGGGGGCACTGGTGCCAAAGGCCACCACGGTTAAGCCGATGACCAATTGCGAAATGCCAAATGCTGATGCCAGCCGCGAACTGCCCGAAACCAGCCATTGTGCACCGAAATAGAGGAGCACAAGCGAAGCGGAAATAAAAGCAACATCAATCAGAATGTTCATGCTGCAATGGCCTTAAAGCGTTTTCAACGTATTTTCGAGCGAGGCAATTTTGCTCAGTGCGTCCTGCTCTTTTTTACGTTCGGCGTCGATGACCTGCGCAGGTGCCCCGCTGACAAATTTTTCGTTCGACAGTTTTTTACGCACCGATTCCAAAAAGCCACGGGCATAATCGAGTTCCTTCTGCAGTTTTTCGCGTTCAGCTTCCACATCCACATTTTCGCTGACCGGAAACACAAGCTCTTCGGTGTGTACAAGGACCGAAAATGACTTTTCGGGTTTGTTTTCCATTTTTTCAAAACGGCTCAGGTTGCCCAGCTTCACAATAACCGGAGCATAGCGGCTAAACACATGCCCTGCCTGAACCGGTGCATACATCACCTCGAGAAGCTCCTTCATGGCGATGTTCTTATCGCTGCGGAACGAACGGATGGCAATGATGGAATCGCGCACCACCTCGAAGTTGCTGATCAGCGTTTCGTCGGCTGAAAAATCGTTGGGCATGGAAGCCAGCATGACCGATTCGCCTTCGTTGCGCTCCTGCAGCAACTGCCAGATTTCTTCGGTGATGAAAGGCATGAACGGATGCAGCATGCGCATCAGATCGTCGAAGAAGCCAGTGACAGCTTTGTAGGTTGTTGCATCGATCGGCTGCCCGTATGCCGGTTTAATAAATTCGAGATACCACGAACAGAAATCGTCCCAAATGAGCTTATACACCGACATGAGCGCTTCCGACAGGCGGAATTCCCTGAAATGCTCATCGATCTGGCCTGCCGCCTGCCGCAACTTATGACCAAACCATTCGGTGGCCAGCGTCGCGTATTCGGGCTGTGCCAGGGCTTCGTCAATCTGCCAGCCTTTCACCAACCGGAATGCATTCCATGTTTTATTTGCAAAATTACGTCCCTGCTCACACAAGGAATCATCATACAGCAGATCGTTGCCGGCTGGCGAGCTGAACATCATTCCCACACGAACGCCATCGGCACCAAATTTCTTCATCAGTTCAATCGGGTCCGGACTGTTGCCAAGCGATTTACTCATTTTGCGGCCTTGCTTGTCGCGAACAATTCCGGTGTAATACACGTTGCTGAATGGAATGTCGTTTCGATATTCAATGCCGGCCATAATCATGCGGGCCACCCAGAAAAACATGATTTCGGGTGCCGTCACCAAATCGTTGGTAGGATAGTAATACTGAATGTCTTTGTTGTCGGGATCAAGCACTCCGTTAAACACACTGATGGGCCAAAGCCAGCTGCTGAACCATGTGTCGAGTACATCTTCATCCTGCTTCAAATCGCTCATGTTCAGCCCGGGCTGCAACTGACGTGCTTTTTCGAGGGCTCCGTTTTCATTCTCAGCCACCACCACAGTGCCGTCGGGCAGATACCATGCAGGGATGCGTTGTCCCCACCACAGCTGCCGCGAGATGCACCAGTCGCGCACGTTTTCCATCCAGTGCCGGTAGGTGTTTTTAAACTTCGCCGGATGAAAACGAACCTGATCGTTCATGACAACATCCAGTGCCGGTTTTGCAAGCTCTTCCATGCGCAGGAACCACTGTTCGCTCAGTTTTGGCTCAATCGCCACATCGGTGCGCTCGCTGTATCCCACTTTGTTTACGTAGTCTTCGGTTTTTTCAACATTGCCGGCTTCCTCAAGCAGCGGCATAATTTTTTTGCGGGCTGCAAAACGCTCTTCGCCAACCAAAATCTGAGCTTTTTCGTTCAGATGACCATCGTTGGTTAAAATATCAATGATTTCGAGTCCAAATTTCTGCCCAATGGTATAGTCGTTAATATCGTGTGCCGGTGTAATTTTCAGGCATCCTGTCCCAAATTCCATATCCACATATTCATCGGTAATTACCGGAATCACGCGGTTGATCAGAGGTACAAGAACTTTCTTTCCGTGCAGGTGCTTGAAACGATCGTCGTTCGGATTCACGCAAACCGCCGTATCGGCCAGAATGGTCTCTGGTCGTGTGGTTGCAATCACTAGGTAGTCGCTGCTGTTTTCGAGATAATAGCGCAGGTAATATAGTTTTGCATTCTGCTCCTTGTAAATCACTTCTTCGTCGCTCACCGCGGTCAGCGCTTTCGGATCCCAGTTCACCATGCGGTGCCCTTTGTAAATGAGGCCTTTTTGATACAGATCGACAAAAACCCTGATCACCGAATCGTACAGGTTTTTATCCATGGTAAAGGCGGTGCGGTCCCAGTCGCAGGAAGCGCCCAGCTTTTTGAGCTGTTCGAGAATAATGCCGCCGTGTTTTTCTTTCCATTCCCATGCATGTTCAAGAAATGCTTCGCGGCTGAGCGAGCGCTTGTCGATGCCTTCTTCGCGCAGTTTGGCCACCACCTTGGCTTCGGTGGCAATCGATGCATGATCGGTGCCCGGAACCCAGCAGGCATTGAAACCCATCATGCGGGCGCGGCGTACAAGCACATCCTGCAGGGTATTGTTCAGCATATGACCCATGTGCAAAACACCGGTAACATTGGGTGGGGGTATCACCACCGTGTATGGTTTGCGCTCATCGGGTACCGAACGGAAATATCCATTGTTCATCCAGTAGGAATACCATTTTTCCTCACTTTGGGTCGGGTCGTACTTAGCCGGAATATCCATGTTATGCGAAATTGGGGTGCAAAATTACAATTTAATGTGTTGATTTGCTAATTTGGGGATTTGCTATTTTGTAATGTGCTGATTTGCTGATTTGCTGATGCGGTGATGTGCTAATGTGCTGATGTGCTAATTGGATGACTTGAGAATTTGCGCAACAGCAAACAAACAGAACCTTTTAATCTTTTCTTTCAGAAAAGAACGTCTATTCGGCTTTTTCACAGAAACACATATTCACTTCCTCCATACTTCAAACGAGGTAAGAACTCTCGCGATTTCTCGCCATCATCGCGAATAAGATGTAGAACAAACCTAAATGAATCGCCTGAGAATTCTGAAATTGAAATGACATTGCCCGAAACACTATTCGTTTTAAAGAAGCAAAAACTATCGCAGGGCATTAGACAAAGGTTTTTATGAATACGTATTAAATTTGGATCTTCATTAACTGTATCGGCAAAATACACATAAAAACTGCCATTTGCAGCGCTGTCGAGTCGAAATTCATTGATTGCAAAACACTCAACTTCATAGCAAAATGTACGTTTCTTGTGGCTGCATCCAAACAATGCTACAAGAATGAAAGCTATGGCAACGACTTTCTTCATTTTTTCAAATTGTTTCTTTTGCTCAAAAAATCAAGTGAAATACTATACACAAACATACAATAAAAATGTGTGCTATTGCATCTCCTCTTGATTATCGCTGTACTTTTTGCGAAGACTTTTCATTTCTCAGCCACCAACACATTTACTATCCACTTCCCAAGCCGTGCAAGAAAATAGCCACTAAGAATACTGAGAATTATAGTTACTTGCTGAATGAGTCTATATTGTTGATGAGGCTGATTTAGGAAATCGGAGCTGTTTGTTTTGATTAACACGAACACTAACAATAAAGCCAAAGCGGCAATTGCAGCATAGTTTAAAAACCTCAACAAAGGCTTATGGGCGGTTAGAACAAAAAGCAAATTAAAAGCGAAGAAGCTCATTAAGCCAAAGCGGGCAATAAGAAAACCGAGGGATGCATTAAAATCTTCATGAAGCAAATGACCTGCACCTTTATGATAGGCTTCGCCGGAGTCTAAAAAATGAGCGTGAAGGAAATTGGAAGATAATATCCAAGTAAGTAGAAATCCTACAGAGAAAAGAAGCGATAGGATTGGGCGCTTATATGTTTTGAAGAGTTTTCTCAATTTGGATGATTAAATTAGTAGAAATCGGTTTTTTGTTGACTTACAATCATTAAATGCTTTGATTAGTTTTAAAATTGAATATCAATTCTTGAGCATCGACATTTAATGTAGCTGATTTCATTATTAATTCTTTATCAAAGATTCCCACTGGAAATTCATGTAAGCTATCTAAATCATTAGGCAACTTCATGGCCAACCGTCTAAAGAATACCATCTGGTGAATAAGATTTGAACAGAACAAAGTCATTTGGTAATCTCTTTCGAAATCAAGATTCTTTGTAACAATTGTTATATTCTCCTCTTTCTCCCCTTTTAAAAAATATGACATCGAATCAATAAAATCCAACACTAGATTGTCATCTGTTGTTTGCGTCGAATTTGCAGCAATAAAGCTTTCGATTACAGGTATCGCCCTCACCCCATGTTTATAGGCATTGTAATCATCTCTGCGAACAAAGTCAGTTGCGATAATCTTTATTCCATATTTTATTGCCTCTATGCTTTCCCCAATATCTTTCCATAGTTCATCTGGAAACCTTTTCGGATTAACAAGCCCTGGGTAAAACAAGAAATGTCCAGCACTAATAGTGAATCCGGAATAGTTTATTACATCATTCATAAAATCAAGTGCAGAATCATTTTTTGCAATATTTTGAATCTCCTTGAAATTTTTCCTCCAATCCGAATATGCTAGCTTACGTAAAACGAACTCATCATCAAAATACTCTTTACCGTTTGGCTTGAATATAAAAAACAATTCAAAAAATGTTTCAATCGCATGAAAATAGGTCAATCGCATTTCGACTTTAAGTATTCTTCTAAAAGAATCTTTTTCGCTTTGACTATCTTTGTCCTCCAGAATAATTGATTCATAATAAGGAAGGCTGCTTATCATGTTTTTCAAGTAAAGAGCTTTCACTTTGTGAAAATCTTTAAGATATTTTTTGATAAAATCTTTTGGATCAAAAATCATAAGGCTTTTTATTTGTTAATCTATTTCTCTTAAATTATTATTGATAATCTCCC
>CAZLHV010000121.1:0-10086 GCA_964559205.1 uncultured Bacteroidaceae bacterium | reverse complement strand
AGTCACATTCACATTACCATGATTTTATGATTGTGCATATTGAAATCGATTTTAAAGTTCAATTAACTCATAATTTTCATGTCAGAAAAAAAAAAGGCTGTCGGATCGACAGCCTTTTCATTAACAAGTGACTTGATTATCGTGTGATGACGAGTTTGCCTTCACTGTTGATTTGATTACCAGTCAGATTCCAGAAATAGGTTCCCTGAGCTAAATGCGCTGTTTCAATTCGCATTTCGTTGATGCCGGTGACCAAAGAAATCTGAATCTCATTCAGTAATTTCCCTTCCATGGTTTTGATTTGCAGAATAACAAATTCATCGCTTTGTGACTCGATTCGCAGCATGGTGTAATCGGCTGCAGGATTTGGGTACATCGACACAATGGTATTCCGATCATCATTCAGTCCAACAGAAGTCAACAGGGTAACGCATGAGGTATCGTTGCTTACGGTAAAATCTGCTGCAAGGTCGGTATAACTACAAAGCTCAAACGAAGCCACAGCGATTGGGGTGTAATTCGATGGGAATGTAAATGAGGTAGTGTCGCCCGGCAGAAGGGTTCCGGTCCATGTAGCGTTCATTGGAGGTTGCCCGGTGTTGGCTTTAACAACCACAGGAATGCTATAGAGGGTATCGGTTCCAAAATTGGCAATACGAACAATGACCTGCTCACCTACACCCGGAGAAACAACGCCATTGGGGCTTGAGATTTCGACAACGCCTGCATCAACTGCTGGAGTGGGTACAAAAATTTCGAAATTATCAATGGCCCATCCATCTCCGTTGGTGCCGGCGAAGTTAGAGTAGAATACAAACCTGAATTGCACAGGGAAAGGAGAGTTATTGAATGTCGAAAGATTGATGGAACTCTGAACCCAACCTGCTGAGTTTCCGCTCCAGCCGTATGCACTATTGACAGCCGAAGGGCCCCAGTTGGTACCATTTGGATCGTTCTGGGTTCCCAGATTGTTCCATGTCGTTCCTCCATTGTTACTATACTGTACATATCCTCCGTCGTCGGTATCGGCATTGTACCAATGGTAGAAACTGAGTTCAGCATCAAAAACACCAGCAAAGGAAAACACCGGAGAATAAAGGTAGATGTCTTCGTTGAATGCATAGGTGCCATCAAGATTGGTTTTCCATGCAGTTGAAGGACTGTATGCACTATTGATTACGGCACCGGCCGGCATTCCAAACTCCCATTTATCGGTTTCGATGTTGGTTCCCCAATAATCAACTGACTCAAAATCATCGGTGTAGGGAAGTGAAAGTGCCGGAATTCCTTTATAGGAGGCATCAATTGTATCGTTGCTTGGATCTCCGTCGGCGGCAATTGTCACATAGGCTTTGAGCGTATTCCATCCGGCTGCTGGCTGGAATAATGTGGTGAATTCCACCTCGGTTGATGTGCCAGACATGAGGTTTCCGGTCCAGGGTTGTGTGGCAATCAAGGTTCCATTAAGCTCGTAACTCAAGTTGAACGATGTAGCCGTATTTGCACCAAAGTTGAACACTCTCACTTTAACTGTATCGGAACTTGTGGTCAGACCAAAATCGTTGGTGGGTTTCAGCAATGCTGTGATTCCCAGATTAACGGCCAATGGAGTGAATTCGTCGGCTCCAATATCCGGTGTAGTTGCATCGCGAAGTTCACCGTCAATATCGGTGGCAACTGCAGTCAATGGCGTAGCAACTGCATTTAACGACGATAGGTACACATGAAGATCATCGTTTGCAATGAATAAGGGGTCAACACTGATTGAGTTAGCATCTTTGACCGATGCGGTTTGCCATGCAGTTAAGTCAGCCTGATTTACATTATAATAACCCAGCACCGTTCCGGAAGTATATAGATCGTTGTAATCGGACTCGGTGATCGATGTCGTGGATGAGAAATAAAGCGCAAATCCACCTCCTGTTGCTGCAATGATATTGTTCTTCAAGGTGTTGCTCGATCCACCGGTCACATAGAATGCTCGTGATGTAGTATAGGTGTCGAGTAAGTTCACACTGTTGTAAACAAAATCAAGATAGGTGTTTGTAGAATGGTAAACAGCATAACTGGTGGTAGATCCGCCATCACCCTGCATCACGATGAAATTATTGGCTACGAGCGAATGACTGGTTGATAAACCATCACAATAGTAGAGGTATAAACCATAACCACTTTCTGGCGCAAGCAAATAAATCTGATTTGCTGTGAGTTGCATGCCATCGTCGCAGTAACCAGTGTACATACCGTAAATGGTTGAATAAACACCAGATTCTGTTCGGATGTAGTTACCGGAAATCACTGGAGCCTTCATATAATACACATACATACCATAGCTTGCAAATCCATCGATGGTATTGCCGGAAATTACAGTTCCCTCTTGCAGAGTGGCCGTTCCGGTACCACGAATGTACATACCATATGAGCCATTGTTGATCACATTGTTGCTGATCACAAGGTTTGTGTCCAGCTGACTGTCGTCGTAGATACCGGAAATGGTTGATGAACTTGAGCTGACGTCAGGCATATTAATTACGTTGCCATCAATATTGATATCTCGACATACATTGCTGATTCTGAATCCAACAGCTGACGCAAAGCCAGAGGCATCGATGGTCATGTTTTCCCAACTGGTGTATTTTGCATTGTTGAAGGTGATCACACTGCTATTGCCGGGAAGTGTTTGAGGCTGAATGGTTACACTTGATGCTATTCCTGTTTGAGATGTAAACGTAACCGTGTTGGTTGACGAAACACCCGGGAATGATGGTATACTGACGTATTCGTCATAAACTCCGGGTATGACGTTGAAAACAACCACGCTGTCAATGCCACAACTGTTCGCATAAAGAACAGCATCGTTGATTGTATTGAAATCACCTCCTGTTCCTACAGTATAATCTCCTTTCAATCCACCGTCACAAACGACAACTGTATGGTGAGCAGTATCATTGATATTGAGCAGATCAGCTGAGCCATTTGGCATTTCAGTCCAAGCCGACATGGTATGAACACCCGGGAGAAGTGAAGGGGTTGCAATGAGAACCGAATCCTCATTGGCTCCAAATGTCAGTGAGCCTGTCCAGCTGTATGGTGTTTGTAGCACACCATCAAGACTCCATGCAATGCTGGCCGAAGTTAGCGTAGTGCTTCCAAAATTGCTGATGGTGACGCTGACATCGTTGATACCTGCAACGGCTGGTGAGCTTGGTTCATTGAACATTGTGATTCCCGCATCGGTAGCTACTGGAACATATTCATCAGCGCCAATAGTTGGAGTTACAGCATCGCGAAGATCTCCGTCTATGTCAGATGTGACGAGTGCAAGCGGCGTGGCAGCTCTCAGGGCAAACTGATAGGTATGGAGGTCTGTTGCTGAATAATAGCCGGGCGTGACTGAAACTGAATTGGTGTTTTTCAGCGATATGGTCTGAAGATCTGCAAGGGTTGGACGATCTGAGCCCCAATATGAAAGCACTGCACCATTCGTGTACAAGTTGTTGTAATCCGTGATATTCACTACAGCGGTTGACGAAATGTAAAAAGCATAACCGCCCGAAGTGTTTACAAGATTATTGTTCACGATATTGACATTCGATGTTCCTCCGGTGAGGTACAACGCACGACCTGCAGATGTCGATCCGGCTCCGATGTTCACCGAATTATAGTAAATATTGCTGTAGTTGCTGTAGTAACAATAAATTCCGTAAGCTGTGCCCATCGATGTTCCCGTTTGTGAAATAAAGTTGTTGGCCACGAGGTTGGGCAAAGTCGCTGAAACATTGTTGTAATAGAGGTATATTCCATAGAAAGTTGATGTGCCGGTTCCAACGATGGTGTTTCCGGTAAAACGGCTGCCATTATCGGTGTATCCGATGTAGAGATGATAGTTCGTTGATGCTGAAGCACTGTTGGTCAGGTAATTGTCCATCACATCGGCGCTATCGTTGTAATACAAATACAAACCATAAGATCCAAAGTCCGTGATATCATTGTTAATGAAATCATTTCCACGTTTTTTATTGGTTGAAGAACCGTAGAAATAAATTCCGTAATATCCGCTCTGAATACTGTTATTGCTGAACACATTGCCGGTTTCCTGTCCTGTGGTTGAACTATATATGTTTGCTGCGGAGTTGCTTGAACCAGCGATGCCTGTAATAATGTTGTTGTCAAAAACATTGTAGTTGGCGCTGTTTGTCAACTCGATAACCCTGCCATAGGTGGCCGATGCAATCGAACGCATGGTCATGTCACTGAATGTAATATAATCGGCGCTGTCAAGTTTAACAACATAGTTCTGAGTTGATGTGTTGGCAAATTCAATAATCACGTCGGTATTGATGCCACTTAACGAAGTAAACTCAACACGATTGCTTGATGAGGCTCCAGGGATCGAAGAAATTACAAAGGATTCATTATAGGTTCCCGAAGCAGTCAGAATCGTCACTGGACCATCAACACCCCAATCTTTCAGTGCCAGAGCGGCTGTTGTGAATGAATCAAAGTCCGGAGTGGCAGTACCAATATAGTAGGTTCCATTGTACGGTTCATGTGCAGCGATACTTCTTGCAGCAGAATCATTGGCAGCCAATGCATCTGTACTCATGTTGGGATTGGCTGTCCAGGCTTCAATATTATTGATTCCCGGATATGGAGTGTAAACAAAATTGTACGACCCAATGATTAGCGTGTCTCTTTCTCCTTGAAGAAGTGAACCAGTCCAGTTAAAGGTGGTTTGCGGATTTCCGTTTACTGACCAAAGAATATCGGCCGAAGTCAGGGTGTCGGTTCCATAGTTACGAATCACCACTTCGATGTTTTCGCTTCCTAGTGGAATAACGGGTGCCGGTGTCAGTATTTCCGAAATACCTGCATCCAAAGCTGGTGCACCGGTAACAACGGCCTGTACCGGAGTTCTTGAGCTTTCGCAACCGCTTCCGCTTGATACTAGCCAGTTATAGATGAAGTAATAGTATTGAGGATAACCAGAGAATGTATTACCAGTAATAGATAATTCATTCGGAATGGTGTATGGGAATGTAGCTCCTGTGGTATTGCGATACATACCCGGGCTGACACTAAATCCAATCCGATAACCAGTGCCTGCTGGGATGTTGAAGTTCACCGGAGCAGTTTCTCTCTGGCCGCTCGCAACTGTTGTAACACCTGAATAGGATGCAATGACTGTGGTTGCAGCATTTTCAACGACAATGGTATAAGCTGCTCCAGATGCAACGCTCGGAAAGATATCCACAGTGGCAATGTTGACTCCTGAAGGATTAAGTACATCGAAAAGGAGACGGTATGTGGTATTCGCATATGATGATGATGTGCCAATTGAATAGTCATAAGGTCCAACATAGTCCTGTGACCCTTCGCTTGCACCTACCCAGTAGGTTGTGTTGGCATAAAGCACTGGTGTTGTATACGTTGCGCCAGTGTCAAGCAAGTTGCCACCTGTGGGTTGATCGTACCATTTTAGGTCATAAACCGATGTTGCTGCAACAGTAGCCGATGTAGCATATGGGACAGTATCGTTTACCCCAATCGGCGAAGGAGGAGTAAACCCAAGGTTGACAATTGCATCAAGAGAGTCGTTTACATTATAGAAGTCAATGGCCAAATTGCCCCATACAGCAATAGTAAACGTCGTGTCACCGGTAGTGAGCGGAAGTGCAATAGGTGTGGCAAAGGTGTGTATGACTGAGTCACCCGGTAACATGACATAGTTCACTGTTTCAGTAACAGGAGCAGTTGCATTCACCTGATAGCTTACATCGAACGGGGTGTTAATGGTGTCGGCACCCGAGTTGCGGAATTTTATGACAACATTTTCGCTACCATCTGTACATCCATCGAGAGGAGAAACGATTTCTGCCAGCTCGAAATCACCAGCTGCAGGCAAAACCACTGCTGTGATCGGAATACGGTTGCTTGAACAACCAATGGCACTTCCGCTGCCAGATGAAAGAGCAGGGTTAAGAGAACCAAAGGTCTGAATGGGCGATGGACTGTTGGATACAACCCAATCGGTTGCCACATTATTGTCTGATACATTTCTAATCACACCTGCTCGCGAAGATGATGACGCGATATTTCCTGACCAGTCTGTGCTTGTAACACCGCTTGCCACAGGATCGAAGGTGTAACTATTTACTGCAACTGCATCGATTACGACGTTGCTGGGATTTTTCAGTACGACACCTGATGCACTTGAAGAGCTAATCGCATTTGATGTGCCTCCCATGTTATAGAAATTCACCGAAGGATTGTCAGTGCCTGTTCCAACATGAAATACTGCGATTTCACCAGGTGTCAGGTTGAGTGTAGGAATTGTATATGAGCGGGCACCAACACCGAAAACTGATAGTGTATATCCGCTGAGGTCGATTGATGCGGTTCCCAGGTTGGTGATCTCAATTTGATCATCTCCGATAAGCCATGCCGGTTTTGGACTTGTTCCACCACCAGAAATGTACTCGTATGCCTGAAATTCAGTAATTTTCACATCAGGTCTGCCACTGGCTGCTTCTACATAATAAGTGACGGTGTCAGTTAATAATGGGGTATTGTAAATCTCGCCCATGAAGAAGCTTGAAGTTGTTGTATTGTCAATATACCACATCACGGAGTCGGGAGAAAGTGCAATGAGGGTTGCCGATGTTCCGTAAGGGATGGTGTCGTTTGTGACAATGGGATCAGCAGGAATATGTCCGGAAGTTATCTGAGTGTCTGTTGTATCATTATTCGATACCGGATCACCCGTTAGTACAATCCATGAAGTGATATCAAAGATGCTGTCCTGAGTGGTCACACTCATATCAATGTTGGTTGTAAAATTGAAATCAAGGGTGTCGCCCGGAATAATGCTCGTTGCCACACTTTCAGAAATCACTGAACCACCTGCCACCTGATAATAAGCTGTCAGATTGCCATTAATGGTGTTGCTTCCTGTGTTTTTAATCTGTAAAGTGAGGGTTTCAGCATTGCTTAATCCACAACCACTTGCAGGAGCAGTAATTCCTAATGCAGCTGCTTCCTGAGCCGGTACTTCAGAGATATTGATATCGTCTATGAATTGATAATAAGCTGAAGGTGGACTGAGAGCCCTCCATCCGAAATAATAAGAACCAGTTGCTGGAGCAACAAATTGTGAAACTGATTGAAGATGAGAAGTGTTTGTAAACCCTGCTAAACTTGTAACCAGATTCGTCATAGCAGCTTCATTGGCTCCTGTTCCATAATATAAAGAAACAGACTGCGGATATGATGCAGATTCTGCCCGATACCAGAAACTGATTTTGTAAGTTTTACCAGCTTCAAGCGGAAAACACCTCGAGAACAGCCAGTCAGATCCGGCATTGGTTGAACCATTATAAAACCTTGCAGAGAATGTGCCTGAATGGGCGAATGAGGATGAAGAATATGGGAATTCCCATTTGTAGGTACTTGCATCCCCATTGTAAATAGACCAATCTGCAAAATATTCATTTGTTTCAAAGCCCATGGTGTAAGGAGCATTGGTGAAATTCCAGCCGCTGTAGAACTGAACATTTTTGATGGTATCGTTTATGGTCATGGCTTCGCCTGTCTGGGTCACATAGGCATCGATCTCGTAATTACCATACACTGACAAATCGGCAACGGTTGTAAAAGTGTAGTCATAAGTTGCGAGAGGTGCTATGGTAGCTGTTACGGTTTCAAAAACAGGAACTCCGTTGTTGATGACATACCATGCATCAAAAGATGTTATTGGATCAATACCTGCATTCGACACGCGAATGGTTACCGGTGTTGCTGCTGTATGACCACAACCGTTGGTTGGTGACAGAATTGCGTTGAGCGCAATGTTTTTGTTGTACATAATGAATTCATCGGCACCAATGCATGGGATGGCGGCACGGCTTTCATTGTCGATATCAACAGTTACTTGTGCAACTGCAGTTCCTTTGGCAAACAGCAGCGGTGATGAAGTGTGCAAATTGGTTGAAGAAAAGAAACCGGGGATCACCGAGACTGAATTGGCGTCTTTGGCGCTGGCACCCTGCCATGCAGCAAGGGTAGCCCTGTTGGCAGTCCAGTAACCAAGATTGGTACCGGTTGAATACAAGTCGTTGTAATTCATTGTTCCAACCATTTGGGTTGTGGAAACATACACGGCCATACCACCTGTGTTTGCGCCAGTGTATGCAAGTATGTTATTGACAAAATGATTGTTGATTGTGGTTGTGGTACTTCCAACAATGTATGCTGCACGGGCTGTGGCATTATTGGCACTCACATTCACCGAATTGTAGAAGAAATTCTGATTGTTGGTGTAATTATCGTAAATCCCATAGGAAGCGGCTGTGCCGGCAACCGAAATCATGTTGTTGGCCACCAGCCCTTCTGAGCCTGCAATGGCATCGCAATAACTTATATAAAGACCATAACCACTGTTTTGGTTTGTCAAGGTGTTCTTTACAATGCTGATTGCATTGTCGCAATAATAAGCATAAATGCCATAATAGCTTGTGCTAGAAGTGGGATGACTTACAATCACATTGCTGTCGAGCACCACTGCATCCTGATACGCCACTGCAATACCGCGGTAACCAGGGTTGATGATCTGATTTTTTCTGAAAACAGTGCCTGCCTCGAGTGCTGATGTCGAACTGCCATAGGCATATACTCCATAAGATCCATGCTGAATGTAGTTATTGACAAAAACATTGTTCGAATCGAGCGAAGTTGAACCTGACAAAGAATAAATTACGGAGTTATTGGTGCTCGTGCTTGTGCTATTTTCAATTCCAATGAAACGGTTTGAATTGAAAATGTTGTTTTTTGCAGCAGCTGAGTAGCTGAGAACCGTGGTGTACCCACTGGCCACACCGGATGCCTGAAGTGTAACATTGTTCAATCTGAAGTAATCGGTACCGTTTAAACGCCAAACATAATTGTCGGACGTTCCAGAGCCTCCGGAAGTGATCACCACATCGGTGGCATTGCCGCTGGCCGATTGGAAGGTGATGGTGTTGACTGCCGATGCACCTGCAATTTCATTCATTAAAATTTGCTCATTGTAGGTGCCGGTGGCAATGTTGAAAACAACAGCGCCATCAATACCACAGGTATTTAATGCTGTGACAGCGTCTCCAATTGAAGTAAAATCACCGGCTGGTCCAATAGCATATGTTCCTGCAAACGTTCCTGGGCAGAAAAAATACTGCGTTGAAAGGGTGTCGTTTAAGGGCTGCTCATCAACAAATCCATCCGGATTGCTCGTCCAGATCTCAATGCTGTGCGTTCCAACAGCCGGAACATTCAGGGTGCCAATTGTGATTTCGGCCGAGATTTCGTCCTGAAGCAAACTACCGGTCCAGGCAAAAGGTGTTTGAATCACTCCGTCAACCGACCAGTTAATACTGGCACTTGTGAGCGTATCGGTACCAAAGTTTTTAATTTTTACCTTCAAATCATAGGGTGTTCCTGATGAAAGTGTACCCGATGGTGAGGTAACGGTGTTGATTGCCACATCATGAACGGTTGTGCTAATCGCAAATGCCATTTTGATATTTGGCCGGTTGTAGGTGAGGGTTCCGGATGAAGCCGGAAAAACGTTTGCATATGTGTCGCTTTGAACATATTTGGCCTGATAGACCGGCGAGGTTGAGGTGTATCGGTATGAGGGATAGCCGGCTACATAATCTCCATCGCGGTTACGCCAATGAATCAGAAGGCTTCCGGTACCATTATAATAGAAAGGTGTGGTTGGAACAAATTTGTACCAGCCCGGACCTGTCCAAGCCACATTTCCTGTATAGAAGGTGGCCATCGAAGCGCTGTCGGGCATGACCCCGTTGGCAAAAAAGGTATCGGGCACCACTTTCATCATGATTCGCTGGTTCAGCATGGTATATGAAGCAGTGGTTGAGCTGACATAATAGAATATGGAGTCGATATAACCAGCATTTCCAATTTCATTGGCGGTATATAATGAAGCAGTCCAGCCCCAGTCATAAAAACCATTGGTTGGAAGGGTACTCGCTCCGGATGTGCCTGTACCAATAATAACAACAGGAGGAGCCTGTTTTGTATAGAACC
>CAZLHV010000120.1:0-10106 GCA_964559205.1 uncultured Bacteroidaceae bacterium | reverse complement strand
ATAGCGGTAGCCACACAACCCGCATAGCAAAGACCACAGGGACCTGTTGGCGCTGCCGGACACAAAGCATTATAATAACAGCCCTGATCCCATGTAGTAGAAAGAAGTGGAGTAATGGTCGTTTTGCTATACTCCGGTAGCCTTCCCCATTGATCAAGACTTTGCCATTCCGCATCTACCTTTTGATTGGCCAAAGGATTCCTTTCGGACTCTTCAAGCTGCTTTTCGGCCCAAATCAGGTATTCTTCAACCGGCGCTGGAATATCAGTGCCAAAATTGCTTACATCAGACCATGCAATTACGGGAAAAGCCTTCCGGTTTCCCGACATAATCACAAATGCATGATTCACATCATCGGAAAAAACATAAAGATGCGAAAATGACTTTTCGCTCAGATCAACAGGTTTGAGAACAATATTTTTTTCTGACTGTTGCTCTATGAATCGGCTTGCCAGATTTAATGCTTCGCTTTGGCTCACGTTCTGTGCCGTCATTGCTTGACAAGTCATCCATGCTATTGCAAATAATGTGATTTTCATATCAACAAATTTGGTCAAAAATACGAATTTATATACCACAGACTGATTTCTATAATACTTAGTTGCAAAAAAGTGTATTTTCGCATTCATCCATTCAATCATCATGAATCACTCCTTTTTATTCTACCTGCTCTTCATTGGTATCCTGACCAGTCAGGTGCAAGCACAGCATGCCAACATTGTGATCGGTAGCGATAACGCACCCGAAGAACCCTCGATCATGATTAATCCGAAAAACACCCTGGAGCTTGTTGCCGGTGCAAATCTGAACAATTACTATATAAGCAATGATGGTGGATTAAGCTGGCAAAGCGGCATCCTTACTTCTTCATTTGGAGTATGGGGTGATCCGACCATTGCAGTTGACACCAGCGGAGCATTTTATTTTCTGCATCTTTCCAACCCGCCTTCAGGCAACTGGATTGACCGCATCGTTTGTCAGAAGCTGGACTCGCTCAACGGAGTCTGGAGCGATGGCACCTTTATGGGGCTGAACGGAACCAAAGCTCAGGACAAACAATGGCCTGTGGTTGACCGGAACAACAATCGGATATATGTCACCTGGACACAGTTTGATGAATACGGAAGTGGTCTTTCGACCGACAGCAGCAACATTATGTTTTCGCGATCAGACGATGGAGGTCAAACGTGGGATTCGGCCATCCGGATCAACCGCATTGCAGGTGATTGCATCGACAGCGACAACACCGTCGAAGGCGCTGTTCCTGCAGTAGGCCCCAATGGTGAAGTTTATGTGGCTTGGGCCGGCCCGCTTGGACTCATGTTCGACCGCAGTCTCGATGGAGGTGACACCTGGCTTGCCAATGACATTTTCGTCAGCAATATTGGCGACGGCTGGGATTACAACATACCGGGAATCAGCCGTGCAAACGGATTGCCGGTTACGGTTTGCGACGTAAGTGGCGGCTCGAATCACGGAAACATTTATATTAACTGGAGCGACCAAACCAATGGTAGCGATAATACCGATGTTTGGTTAGTACGCAGCACCGATGGCGGCAACACGTGGTCGGTTCCGGTGCGCGTGAATAACGACAGCAGCGACCATCACCAGTTCTTTACATGGATGTGTGTGGATCAGGTGACAGGTTACCTTTGGTTTGTTTGGTATGACCGCAGGGATTATGATGATTTCCGAACCGATGTCTTTATGGCTTGTTCAAAAGACGGAGGTCTGAGTTTCAACAACTTCAGGGTCAGTGAAAGCCCTTTTACACCAACGGCAGGTGTGTTTTTCGGCGATTACACCAACATCACAGCACACAATGGCGTGGTTCGGCCGATCTGGACAAGGCTCAACAATGGCGAGCTCAGCGTGCTGACAGCTATCATTGATACGACCTTGTCAACTGAAGGGCATTTTCCTGTGATTAGCGACGATGCCGAATTGTTTCCAAATCCGTCGGAAGGTAGTTTTTGCCTAGCATTTAAAATGCATACCCAAACACCCATCCGCATTGAACTCACCGATTTATCGGGAGCAACCATTGCCATTCTTGCCGAAGGCGAAAGCAATATCGGACGGCAGCAATACTTTTTCAATGCAGCCGATTATAACCTGCAAAGCGGGGTGTATTTTGTGACTTTAATAAGTCAGGAAAAATCATTGCGAAAAAAGTGGGTTTTAGTAAAATGATGAATAAATGAAACAAGTTGCCCTTGTCTTTCAACTCGTTTGGTTGCTTTATTTAAGCCCGAATTGCATTGCACAAAATGAGAACAGCACATTTCAATACAAGCCTGGTATTGAGTTTTCGACACAACGAGTTGCGAATTTGGAAGACGGACAATTGAAAAATGCATTTAATAAGTTTCACAAATACTGTTTTGAAATTGAGATTGGATTCATATTTCGCAGTTTCGAGGCGACCTGGAATAAAGACATTTCCGTATATTTTGGGCATAAAACGTTTAACAACTTTTACAACGGCGTCAGATATAACACCAACTATCTAACTCATGGTTATTCAATTTCTTTCAAAAAAAACATGAGCAATAAGTGGAAAATAGAAATCCCCATAGATATCAGGGTTAATTTCCTAATCAATTCAAAACGTGAATATTTTAGTAATCCTGGATCAGGATCACTATACGGAGACAATTTCAGAACCTCAATCCTGCAGTTGAAATCCGGCATTCAATTCACCTGCGAGGTAAGCCAAAACTTTTCTGCCGGAATGTTCCTTAAAGGCGCTTATACATACGGCTCCAGATTTAACGACTACCCTTACGTAACCAATATTACTGCGGGGGATGTTGGATTTCATGGCTATACCGGCCTTGTATTTCATTATCAATTCTAAAAACGTAAATCATGAAGAAAATAATAAGGCTATTTGCCCTCGTTCTAATGGTTAATATGATTTCTTGTCAGCATGATGAATCATGTATCTGGTATCAAGAGACAAGCGAAATGTCGAATCTATTTTTAAAATACGACAGCTATCCAATGTCCATCGAAAACTCCGACACCATCATATCCACTCAACTAATATTTAAGATTGGCTTTACCCTTAAAGATGTCACCACTCATCTTGAATGTAAAGGATTGTCACCGAATGCAAATTCTGAGGTTTTAGGAACAATAAATTCTTTCATCATCACAACAAAATACGATTATAATGATCAGTTTTTGGCCGGGGACACCATCAATGCTTGCTTTGATTTGTATAAATATTATAGGAGTTCGCATTATACTACACGTTTTGAAAAGGAAAGTTCAT
Source organism: uncultured Bacteroidaceae bacterium (assembly GCA_964559205.1). Taxonomy (GTDB): domain Bacteria; phylum Bacteroidota; class Bacteroidia; order Bacteroidales; family DTU049; genus GWF2-43-63. Next base: position 6,823 of record CAZLHV010000120.1, on the reverse strand, counting down.
TCACTGAGTTTCTGAATAATCCTCCGGTAAAATGTCGGAATAATTTGTTTTTGTTGATGAATAGTAATGTAGATACTGTAAAAGTGGCGCAGTTCAACATCAGCTATACAGAAGAAAGTGGGAAACATTACGAGTTAGATACACGGGAAATAATTCTTAAGCCATAACAAACTGCTATTCCATCCAAAGCACCGACGGGCAATGGTCGCTGTGCATGGCATCGGGCAGAATTTCGGCGCCGATAAGGCGATCGCGCAGATTTTCGCTGGCCATAATGTAATCGATTCTCCAGCCCTTGTTGTTGGCGCGGGCGTTGGCGCGAAAGCTCCACCACGTGTAATGATGCGGATCTTTATTGAAATGACGGAACGTATCGATGTAATCGTGACTCAAAAATCTGGTCATCCATTCGCGTTCTTCGGGCAGAAAGCCTGAACTGTTTGCATTTCCGACTGGATCATGAATGTCGATTTTTTCGTGCGCAATATTATAATCGCCGCAAAGAAGCAGTTGCGGTCTTTGTTTACGCAATTCCTGCACATAATTCAGATAATCATCCAGCCACAACATCTTAAAAGCCTGTCGCTCCTCGCCTGAAGTTCCCGAAGGATGGTATGCTGAAACCACGCTCAGATCGCCGAAATCGGCCCGTATGAAACGGCCTTCGTCATCGTATTTTTCTATTCCCATGCCTGAAATAACACGATCGGGCTCGATGCGGGTAATGATTCCTACGCCGCTGTAGCCTTTCTTCCGGGCACTGAAAAAATACGTTTTATAGCCAATTGCTTCAAATTCAAGGGTGGGTATTTGTTCAGGTTGCGCCTTGCTTTCCTGAATGCAGATCACATCGGCACCGGATGCAGCTACCCAATCAATGAATCCTTTTCCGATGGCAGCTCTGATGCCATTTAGGTTATATGTGATCACTTTCATAACAACTATTTTAAGGGGACAAGTTTAAGATATTCCGTCTTTTCGGTAATTTTTACAACCGGATACACATTCATTTTCGGGTCTTTCCATGCCGTGTGGTTGTAAATCCAATTCATCTGTGCCCATTGCGATGAAGCAAAGGACTGATCGTTTGATTTGAGCCTTTCAAATTCCTCTTTCAATGCGGGATTTTCAGCAAACATTTTTTCTGCTAATGGTTCAAGTACATACATTTCGCCATATTCTTTCTGCTCAAATATGGCATTAAAGAAGCCCCATTTCAAAAAGCTGTCATCAGAATGTGCATCAAGCAACCAAACAAGCACCTTGATTTTGTCCTGCTGAACAACCACCAGTGCTGAATTTTTCGGAATCAGCAGCACTGAATCAGCCTCTTCAGAGATGTATTCGGGTCTGAATCTTCCTTCGTAGGGAGTTGGCGGAAAAGACACCCTGCTGAGCCTGGTAATACGCGCCCTGACCAAGGTATCATTTGGTGTGCGGATCAAAGTAACCCCATGCATCTGAAGACGCCTGATCACTTCGGTCCATTCGGCCGGAATAACGTATGCCAAAGGCAACTGCAGACTATCGTCAACCACCACCTTGCTGAACATGGGAATTTTCCAGTTCTCAGGCCGCGTATTATCATATTTATAGTAAACACCACCGGTTGCTGCGCTGCGAACCGTGTCATAATGCATTCCGCGAAACTCTGTCCACACACTGTCCTTCATGCTCGTTGTCAGCGAAATCGGGAATGGCTTATTCATTGTTTCGTCTGACATACGGCTTTGATCGGCATCACGCAACACCTGCCGGTAGTTGTCGCCCTGTTCGGCCAGAAATGCCATGGTGATATGAAGCATTTTTAAGGTTGCCTCGACACGCACTTTGTAGGGTTTGAGCATATGTGTTTCAATAAGCAGGCAAGGCCGATCGGATAAAATGGTGTATCCGTGGCTCAGCATGGGTCGTGAAGGATAGGTATATAAACCACTTTTGGGATTATGCCATTCGCGGAAAGCCACATACGGAAACACAGGCATTTCGGCATCCTCCATTTGCTGCTTCATGAAAGGCTCATATGAAATGCGGCACCAGTTTGCCACCCTGAAGTCGAGGGTCTGGTATGCATCAAGCCCGTACGTGATCGGGTAAACATAATCAGCGCCATCGGTTGTGTGGCAATCAATCAGAAAATCAGGTTTAATCAGGTTGTACAACGTAAGCCAGGCCTGCATTTCCGGCGCATCAGCCTTCATAAAATCCCGGTTTAGGTTCAGATTTTGCGCAGTTGTCCGCCAGCCCATCGCTTCGGGTCCGTTTTGATTGATGCGATTGTAGGGTCCAAAACGCTTTAATCCATCCACGTTAAAGACAGGAATAAACACCACTCGTACCTGATCGAGCTGTCGCTTCAGTTTGCTGCTTTCCAGCAAATCGCGCAGAAAAAGAAAACCAGCTTCAACACCTTCGGGCTCACCGGGATGAATCCCTGACTGGATCCACAGGGTGGTTTTCGCAGCACTGTTGTAACCGTTGTCGATGACCAGATACGGAAGGGTATCGCCCTGCGCAGATAAGCCAAATGAAAACAAACGCACTTCGGGATACAGTGAATCGACGAGATGGCAATAATGCAAAATTTCTTCGTAGGTCATTGTTACATTAAATCCCTTCGATTCATAAGGGATGCTGAATCGGTGATCCTGAGCGAATGAGCTTAATGGTGACACAAAGGCAATCATTAGCCACAATATAATTTTTCGTAATTTCATGGTTAACGCATGGATTTTAAACACTTTTCATGCTCAGATTGATTCTCTTTCGGGGCTTATCCACTTCGAGAACACGCACCTGCACCTTTTGATTCAACTTAAGCACTTCAGACGGATCTGCAATATAGCGGTCAGCAATCTGACTGATATGCACCAACCCGTCCTGATGTACGCCAATATCGACAAAAGCGCCGAATTTCGTAATGTTAGTAACAATACCGGGCAATACCATTCCGGGAATCAGGTCATCGATGCTGTGCACATTTTGGTCGAACTCAAACATTTCGAACTTTTGCCGTGGGTCCCGGCCCGGTTTTTCCAATTCTTTCAAAATGTCGTTGATGGTAGGCAACCCAAACTGCTCGGTGATATAATTCTTCGGCACAATCTGAGCCCGAAGCTCTTTGTTTTGAATCAAATCTGCCACGGTGCAGTTTAAGTCTTTGGCCATTTTTTCAACAATATGGTAGCTTTCGGGGTGCACTGCCGATGAGTCGAGTGGATTCTTAGCATCTTTAATTCTTAAAAATCCGGCAGCCTGCTCAAAAGCCTTATCTCCGAAACGCTTCACCTTCAGCAGCTCTTTGCGGGCTTTAAAGGCACCATTTTGCTTTCGGTAATCGATAATATTCTGAGCCATCACCGGTCCAATGCCGGAGACATATGTGAGTAATTGTTTACTGGCCGTATTGAGTTCTACACCTACACTGTTTACAGCACTCATCACGGTATCGTCGAGTTTTTCTTTCAGCAGATTCTGATCAACATCGTGTTGATACTGCCCCACCCCAATGCTTTTTGCATCAATTTTGACGAGTTCAGCCAAAGGGTCCATCAGCCGCCGTCCAATTGAAACCGCTCCGCGAACCGTAACATCGTAATCCGGAAACTCTTCGCGAGCCACATCGCTAGCCGAATAGATGGAAGCACCTGATTCATTAACGGCAATTGCAATGACAGGCCTGTTGAATTGAATTCGCTTGATAAACGCCTCGGTTTCACGACCGGCAGTACCGTTTCCAATTGCGATTGCTTCAATTTTATATGCTTCAACCAAATGGTCAATTTTATTCAGTGCTTCTTTGACTTTATTTTCAGGCGGATGCGGGTAAATGGTTTCGTTATGCAACAGGTTTCCGAGCGGATCGAGCACTACCACCTTACATCCGGTACGAAAACCCGGATCGATGGCCAGCACCATTTTTTGTCCAAGCGGAGAAGCAAGTAGCAACTGACGGACATTGTCGGCAAATACATTAATTGCTTCTTTATCGGCTTTTTCTTTATAGAATTTTCTGATTTCTGTTTCCAGCGAAGGCTGCAACAGCCGGGCATAGCTATCTTCAACAGCAGCGGCAACTTCTTCGGCAATATCGTTTTGCGCCTTAAGTACATGTTTGTCGATCATTTTCAGAGCCTTGTCCTCATCGGGCTCAACCGAAACACGCAAAAATCCTTCGTTTTCGCCCCGGAAAATGGCAAGAATACGATGCGATGGAGCCTTTGCCAATGGTTCAGTCCAATCGAAATAATTTTCGAATTTAGCCCCCTCGACTTCCTTTCCTTTTGCAACTTTAGATTTCACAACGCCGTCGCGGATAAAAAGTGTTCTTAAGTCCGCACGAACAGAAGCGTTTTCGCTGATCCATTCGGCAATGATATCACGTGCGCCGGCGATTGCTTCTTCTTCGCTGGCCACTCCCTTTTCTTCGCTGATGAAGTGTCTGGCTGCTTCCATCAGGTCAAATGGTCTCTGTTCGAAAATGTGTTTTGCGAGCGGTTCAAGACCTTTGGCTATGGCCACCGTTGCCCTGGTTTTTCGTTTCGGGCGGTATGGCAGATAGAGGTCTTCAACCTCCGGCATGGAGAGTGCGTTTGTAATCCGGGCTTCAAGATCAGGGGTCAGTTTTCCCTGTTCACTGATGCTTTCAAGTACAGCTTTCTTGCGTTTCTCGAGTTCGGTAAGCTGATGCAGGCGTGTTTTAATGGCCATAATCTGAACCTCATCAAGGCTGCCCGTCATTTCCTTGCGATAGCGGGCGATGAAAGGAACCGTTGCTCCTTCTTCGAGCAGTTTGATGGTGTTAGCGACCTGATTAGGTCTTAATCCCAGTTCAATGCTAATGGTATCGGTGAAAGATTTCATGTGTCAAAAATAGTGAAATTTGGTCATTCCCGAGAACAAAGAGCATACAATTTGCGAAAAAACAAGAAATCGAATTAAATTTCACTTTGGCTATATCTATATTTTTTTATATATTTTTAGCCATTTTGGAATTTTGTTTTTTCTATTTTATTACTATCATTATATTTGTAGCCAAAATAAAATTCAACATGGACGAAATCATTGGTCGTTGGGAAGAGATTCGCAGCATTCGGCAAGCTGAAAACTCAAAGAAATCGGAGTTTCTGGCTCTCTTCGGACGAAGGAGAATAGGTAAAACGTATTTGATTCGTGAGATGTACAAAGGTAAGTTTACTTTTCATATCACCGGGCTGGCCAATGTAAGCATGAAGCAACAACTGATGAATTTCCATTTAACGCTGAACGATTTCGACCCAATTACCGAAAGAGAACCAGCTTCTAACTGGATGATTGCATTGCGGCAACTTTCCGAATTTATCGACACATCGACACAAAAGCGTAAAATTATTTTTATTGATGAGCTACCATGGTTCGACACGATGCACTCCGATTTCATTCAGGCACTTGAGCACTTCTGGAACAATTGGGCATCGGCCAGAAAAGATATTTTTCTCATTGTTTGTGGCTCAGCTACATCATGGATGATCAACAAACTCATCAACAACAAAGGGGGGCTTCACAATCGCGTAACCCAACGCATTAGTCTGGCTCCGTTTACATTAAGTGAATGTCGCGCTTTTTTGAGTTACAAAAAAGTTAAACTCAATGATTATCAAATTGTTCAACTCTACATGGTTTTCGGAGGAGTGCCTTATTACTGGGATAAAGTGACAAAAGGGAAAAGCGCTGCACAGCTGATTGAACAAGAGTGTTTTTCATTAAATGGTTCACTTACTAATGAATTTAAAAATATTTTCCGTTCACTTTTCAGAAATCACGAACGGCATGTGAGTATTGTGAAAGCGCTTGCCACAAAAGCTAAAGGACTTACACGGGAGGAAATATCAAGTCGTTCAAAAATTGCCAATGGAGGCGGGCTTACCCGACTGCTCGAAGAGCTTGAAGCGTGTCATTTTATTACGCGATACAGTCCTTTCGGCCGAAAAAGTCGCGAAAGTTTGTATCAGCTTACAGACATGTTTACACTTTTTCATTTTCGCTTTATTGAGAATTCGAACAGAAAGGATCGTGACAATTGGCTCAATGCGATCGATCATCCAAAACAACGATCATGGTTGGGCTACGCATTCGAACAGGTATGCATGCATCACATCCCTCAGCTAAAAAAAGCGTTGGGAATATCGGGTGTTGAAACCCATACGTCATCATGGCGAAGTCAAAACAATGAAAAAGCGGCTCAAATCGATCTCATCATTGATAGACGCGATCAAGTGATCAACCTCTGTGAAATGAAATTTTCAATCGAACCAATCATTGTTACAAAAAAATATGCGGATGAATTACGACGAAAAATAGCCTATTTTACCCACGAATCTAAAACGCGCAAAACGGTTTCACTCACAATGATTACGACATTTGGTGTCGAAAACGAGGTCTATTACGGCGACCTGATTCAACATAATCTAAAAATGGAAGTGTTATTTGAGAAATAGACTATCCTGTAACCACCAAACTCATTGCATTACCGCCAAAACCGGTTGCGTTGATCAGTATGTATTCCGGTTTTTCGAACACCGGAAAAGGAATGTAGGTCTGATAAGGGTATGGCAGGCATGGTGCACCCGCAAAGATTTCCTTTGCAGCCTGAAGGTTCAACATGGCTGAGGCAGCATAAGTGTGACCGGTGAGCCATTTGGTACTGTAAACTGGCATTTCATCACCCAGCACAGAACTGATGGCATTCATTTCTGCAGCATCGCCTTTGACGGTTCCTGGTGCATGGGCAAGTACGAGTCCAATACGAGCGTGTGAAGGCAACTTTGCTAAAGCCATTTTCATT
>CAZLHV010000119.1:0-10116 GCA_964559205.1 uncultured Bacteroidaceae bacterium | reverse complement strand
CAGGTGCCTCAGGGATGAAAGACATGGGCAAAGTGATGGGACTTGCAGCAAAGCAGTTTGCAGGTCAGGCCGATAATGCCATCGTATCGCAGATTGTAAAGGAGTTGTTGGGCGCCTGATGATTGCTTGTTAAAACATGTTCATGCTTCCGCCTGTCAGGTTGAGGTTGATGAATGAATTTCCGCCTGATATGGCATTATAATATCGGAACTGGCTTGTTTTGCTGTCGATTGTATCGGTTTTCAGTTCCATTCTTGCAGGGAAAAGCACCCTGGTTTTGCGGACATCGCATTGAAGAGCTGGTACATGACCTGCAGGAAGGGCCAGGCTGATGTCGGTATAGCTCGAAATAAGATTGATGCTGTGAAAACTTGTGTCGGTATTCAGTACAGAAGCATTTCCATAGAAAGTTTTCAAATTGATATCATTAAGGAGAAGACTGACCGAAAAGCTGCTGAAATTGCCCGAGCCGCTTAGTTGACCCACCTGTCCAATGACCCATTTGTCCCGTCGCGAGTCTATGGTGAAAACATCTGCATGGCGGATCGAAAACTGTGAACCTCTTGAATCACAAAACACGTTTCCTGCACTATCAATGGTCCATTCAGTCATGTCGCTCGTGATGATGCCGTCGGCGATATACCTGCACTGAGCCTTGCTTCCCGAAATGTTAAGGGTAGATTTCCCAATTAATTTGCCGGCGCTGAAATCACTTCCGTCGAGGTTGAGCCTCAGTGATCCAGCGTAATCTGGCATGAGCAGGCTTCCATAGGCATTGCTGATGCTTAATGACAAATGGTCAGGGATTTGAATATGAAAGGTGATGCTGACGCTTTTCGATGTGTTGAACACACTTCCTGCAAACAGTTTCACATCGGTGCGAAAATCATTGGGGTTACCGTTAAAAACCGTTACAGCCTGAATCAAATACCCGGTCTGGCTAAACAGGATGTCAATTTCATCGAGTTGTTCCTGCGCTTCTGTTTGGTTTTTATCAGTGACTGAAATTCCCACACTAATTCTCAGTGAGTCATCGGGCGAAGGCTCAATGACAATTCGAGAATATTTGGTGGTCAGGCTTACCTCAGTATTTGTGCCAGTGACAAAACTCCGGCTGACTTGTTCCGAAACAGTGAAAGTTTGCGACAATCCGCTATATGCAGACAGGATCATCATGGCTAATATCCATGTTTTCATGTTATTCGTTTTTTGAAAGTGCGTATTCTTCGTTAACTTGCTCAAGCATCATGTCGAGAATATCGATGCTTTGACGGTAGTTTTGGATGAGTTCTTCGATGACAAGACCGGAATTCAGTCCTGAACTCAGATTTCGGCGTGTTTGTACATTGAGGGTGTCCATGAGGGCAATTTCCTCATCCACCTGTGAAAGAATGTCGTCGTTCCCTGCAGCCATTTCATATAGCTTTGATTTGCGTTCAATAATTTGTGTGCGATAGTGAAGGGTGATTTCATCCAACACATCGGGAACAACGGGCGTGATTCCAGTTTGAAGCGACTGTTTGCTTGCCTGTGACGTAGCAATGCGAATTGTATCCCGGACGATGACCTGTTGTGGAAGCCCAATCTTGCTTCGCTTTGACTGTGATACCAACTGCCCTGATGTCCCCTGGGTGTTAAGTTGGGTGGCTGCAATCCATCCCGCAGCGGCAAAAACCAGCAAGGACGCAGCATATGCCAGCGGATGAAGGGCAAATCGTTTTCGTGTTGATGGCAGATTTTGTTCAATCCTGTCCCAACTTGAAACCGATGGACCTTCTTCGTCAAAAAGAGACCGGTTGTTTTGAATGAATTGTTCCAGTTTGTCTTTCATATTCGGTTCATTGCTGCGTGAGTAAATCTCTTACCTTTTGTTTTGCCCTCATGTACTGGGTTTTCGAAGTCGATTCCGAGATGCCCAGTATCTGTCCGATTTCTTCATGGTCATATCCTTCGAAAAGATACAACGTTAACACTGTTCTGCTTCCCCCGGGCAATTGATTCACTGCCTGTTTGATTCTGGAAACCTGAAGCGCCACTTCCTCTTCATCAAATCCGCTATCTTCTGCGGCTACATCGGGCAAGTCGGCATCTTCGAGAAAACCCACATCATGGCTTTTGCTGTTCAGAAAATCGTAGCTTTTGTAGATCACAATTCTTTTCAGCCATGCCCCAAAGGTGCTTTCGTTTCGGAAAGCTGATAGTCCGGTGAAAGCGTCTGTAAAAGCTTCCTGAACAACATCTTCGGCAATATGGGCAAGTCCTGTCATGCGTAAAGCTATATTATACATGGCTTTGGAATACAATCGGTATACTTCGCGAAAAGCATTGCGCTCGCCTCGGCGACAACGTTCGATGAGCTCACGGTGCATGTCGGTGTATTCCACGCTTCTGTACTGATTCATTAGCAATGTAGCTTTCCGGAATAAAAGGTTGCAAATGTTGCTGAAAATTACTCATTTTTTTTTACAGATGTCAGATTTGTTTTCAGTCATGCCAATACCTGACGCCGTTTTTGGGTGTTTACGGGTCGTCTCAAATCTTATGAATTTTCATTTTCACTATTGATTCTTTGATGTTTTCAGAAGGCAGATCAGCATAAATGAAGGCGTTTCAGACGACAAAAATCGGATTTGTTCCCTGTGATTTCTCAGGCCTTATATAAAGGTTTCACTCGTTTAAAGGTCTGATTAATTTTATTATTTTTGCAAAAAGTATCAGGGATGACGGGAAAAACTTTTTGTGTGATTATGGCTGGCGGCCTCGGAACACGATTCTGGCCCATGAGCCGTACTCTGAAGCCAAAGCAGTTTATTGACGTGCTTGGTCTTGGAAAAACTTTACTGCAGCTAACGTATGAGCGGATGCTGAAAGTTTGTCCTGCCGACAATGTTCTTGTTGTAACCAATGAAACCTATGTTCCCATTGTTCGCGAACAGTTGCCCAATTTGCCTGCAGCCAATATCCTTTCAGAACCTTCACGCAGAAATACAGCCCCTTGCATTGCTTATGCTGCTCATCGCATCCATAGTATGGATCCCGAGGCATGTATGGTGGTGTGCCCATCAGATCATATCATTTTCGACGAAGAATCGTTTTCAGAGCATCTGAGAACAGCATTGAATGTATCATGTCAAAGCGATCAGCTGATGACCATGGGCATTTTACCCACCCGTCCCGATACCGGTTACGGGTACATTCAGTTTCTTTCTTCTGCAGGTGCGATGGAGGATGAGCGGATCAGAAAGGTGAAGACATTTACCGAAAAGCCACAACTTGAACTGGCCAAAGAATTTATTAAGAGTGGTGATTTTTTGTGGAATTCGGGTATTTTCATCTGGTCTGTGTCTTCTATCATCAGCGCCATGCAGAAGCATATGCCTGAAATGAATGCTCTTTTTGCAAAAGGAGCAGGCATTTATGGAACAGTCGATGAAGCCGATTTCATCTTTAACACTTACATGCTTTGTAAAAACATCTCTATCGATTATGCTGTGATGGAAAAAGCCGACAACGTCTATGTGGTTGTTTCGGATTTTGGCTGGAGCGACCTTGGAACATGGGGCTCGCTGTACGAAAACAGACAAAGAGATAAAAATGGCAATGCCGTTATTGGGAAAAACGTCATGCTGTATGATACCAAAAATTGCCTTGTTCATGTTCCTCAGGACAAAATGGTGCTTCTTCAGGGGCTCGATGATTACATCGTGGTTGAAAGCGATGGGATCCTCATGGTTGTCCGCAAATCGGATGAACAGAATATCAGGCAGTTTGTCAATGATGTCATGATTGAGAAGGGCGAGCAGTTCACCTGATGATGAATTGACCATGTCGGAATACTACGACATTCTTGGTGTACCTTATGGAGCCGACATCAGCGAAATCAGGAAAGCATACCGCAGGCTTGCCCTGAAATATCATCCCGACATTAACAAAGATCCTTCAGCTCATCAGCAGTTTATTCAGATTACCGAGGCTTATGAAATCCTGATGGGCCAGCGCACGAAAAAAGCTGACCGGGGATCGAATGCTTCGGCGGCTAATCCTGTAGATGCAGCCAGAGAAAGAGCCAAGGCGTATGCACGAATGCGTTATGAAGAGTTTAAGCGGCAGAGTGACGCCTACGAGCAAACTCCCATGCATCGCATATTATGGCCTGCATGGGTGAATGTGGTGATTGTGCTGTTTTGTCTGCTTTTCATTACCGACAGTCTGATGCCACTAAGGCATACAACAGGACTTGCCCGGTCAGAAAGTCACGGTCATTTCACGGTCAACGGAATTCGTTTTGTTCCTGCCTATGACTTAGGAAACTACGACCTTTCAGGCGCCCGGGTGACTTTGTATTTTACTCCTTTAATTGGGTATGCGCATTCTTACGACTGTCTTGATGATCACTGGGGTCGTCTCGAACCGGGCTACAGTCAAACCGATTATATAGGGATGATGTATTTGCTCCTTGTGCTTGCGGTTATTACTCTGCGGAACAAAACCCGCAAATTTGAGAACAAACTGCTGATTAAGGTGAGCATGTCCATTATCATTCTTGCATATCTTCTCGTTTATTTTTCCTGAATTGTCTTTTCGTATTTTTGCAGCATGATGAATGTCGATCAAGCACTTGAACAATCCATTGGTTTTACCGATATCAGGTCAAAGCTCATTGCCGGATGCTATACGCCTGCAGGTTCAATGCTGGCCCGAATGAATTTTTTTACAAGCAATGCCAATGAAATTGCCCGATCAGCAGGATTGACTTCTGAAATGAAAAGCATTCTTGAATTTCGGGGAGGCATACCTGCATTGGCACATGATGATTTTATCGAAGAACTCCGGAATCTTCGCATCGAAGGAACACCGGCTTCGGTTGAATTGCTCATCGTTTTGTTGTTTGTACTTGAAAAGACAAAAGAGCTGAGAACCCTGTTTTTAAGTGAACCTGAAACCACGCCTTTGCTTGCCGCACTTGCTGCGGATGAGTCGGTTGAAACATCGCTTCCGCCAAAAATTATGGCAGTTCTTGACGAAAAAGGTGAAATCAGAAATTCAGCATCCGATCGTTTGGCCGATTTGCGCCAATCGATGATATCTCACCGTCGCAAGACCGAGAAAATGATTGCAGCCATGCTGCGGGAACTCAAAGATCGCGGCGTGGTTGACGATGACGTTAGCCTTGGCCTTCGCTCAGGTCGCCTTGTGATTCCGGTTCCAGCTGCACGAAAAAAAATGATACGAGGTGTTGTGCTTGATGAATCGGCTACCGGACAAACAGTGTACGTTGAACCTATTGAGATTTTCGAGCTCAATAACGAGCTGCAGGATCTTGAGTATGAAGAAAAGAGGGAAATCCACCGCATTCTGACCTTGCTAGCCGATCAAGTCAGACCGGAAATTCCACTGGTTGAAAAAAACATTGCATTCATTGGCAAAGTCGATTTCATCAGAAGCAAAGCAACGCTTGCTGTGAGTCAGAATGCCATTCAGGCGGGGATGGCCCCGCAGGCTGAAATGGTGCTTATGCAGGCTCGTCATCCATTGCTTGAAGAATCCCTTGTTAAGCAAAACCGCACGATTGTTCCGCTCGATATCGAACTGCTTTCCAGTCAGAGAATGATGATTATCAGCGGCCCCAATGCCGGTGGCAAATCGGTGGCCATGAAAACGGCAGGCCTTATTCAGTACATGTTTCAATGTGGTTTTCTGGTGCCGGCTGCCGAAGGATCAAGATTATTCCCATTTGACAGGATTCTCACCGATATTGGTGATCAGCAATCGATTGAAAATGATTTAAGCACCTACTCATCGCATTTAATCAATCTTCGTACGTTCATTGAAAAAGGTGATGAAAAAACGCTCGTGCTTATTGACGAATTTGGCAGTGGCACCGAACCTGAAAGCGGCGGCGCCATTGCAGAAGCAGTTCTTTCTATTCTGCATCGCAAAGGGGTCTTTGCTATCATCACCACACACTATTTCAATCTCAAAATGTTTGCTTCATCGCATCCGGGGGTGGTCAATGCTGCGATGCTTTATGATAACACCCTGCTGAAACCCCTTTTCAGACTGGCTGTTGGAAAGCCGGGCAGTTCTTTTGCACTCGAAATTGCTCGTTCGACCGGTTTGCCCGATGAAGTGCTCACGCTTGCTGCCGGTGCACTTGGCCGCGGAAAGATTGATATGGAAAAAATGGTGCAGGACCTTGAAAAAGAAAAGGTTTTGCTCGATGATCGCCGTAGGCAGCTTGAAATTGCCGAAGGTTTTGTCAGTGAGTTGATTGAGAAATATGAGAAACTTAACCGCAGCATTCAGGAAAAACGTTCGGCCCTCTTGAGAAAAGCTGAAGCTGAAGCAGCAGGAATCCTTGGCGATGCAAACGCACTGATTGAAAAAACAATCAGAGATATTCGACAGGAACAAGCCGAGAAAGAAAAAGTGAGGAAAATCAGAAAGGATTTTGAACAAAAAAGCAGTGAGTTGATTCAGCCCCGTGTAAAAGTGCTTGACCCGCTTCCCCTGAAAAAATCCACTCAGCATCCCCCGAAAAAAATGCCTGCAGTTGGTGATCGGGTGCGGCTTGATGGAGGACCTGAGTTGGGTGAAGTGTTGTCCATTCAGCATCAAAAAGCCCGGGTGCTCTTTGGTCTTGGAGAAGTGAGCGTCTCCGTCGACAGACTCACAGTGGTTGCTCCTACCAACCAGCCGAAACCGGCTGCAGGAAAAAAGGTTAAACTGATTGCTGAGAAGAAAGACCAGCCATTTTCGCTTGACCTTCGCGGAATGCGTGGTGAAGAAGCCATCAGAGAGCTTGAGCTTTTTCTCGATCAGGCTATGCTAAATGGTTTAAGGTCTTTCTCAATCCTTCACGGGAAAGGATACGGAATTCTCAGAACCATCATCCGTAAACATCTTGCAGGTTACAAGGAATATCTTGAATGCAGCGATGCCATTGCAGAAGCAGGCGGAGACGGGGTTACTGAGGTCCGATTCCTGTAGTTTTTTACCGCAAAAGTTCAACCCGGCGCTGTTTGTCCGAATCTGATTCCTGCTTAAGAACGGGATAGACACACCAACCCTTTATACCATCGGGTATTTTTTGAATATCTCCTCGCTTTTCATCAGAATGTCTACATACTGAGCACGGCGATAGGCAAACGGATCCTTTACATTTTTGCGCGATAATTTTCCACGAGCCTCATCAAGCGATTGATAGCCGTTGCGCTCAAGCCAGGCGCTCATTTCTGAAAGCATCGTCGAAATAACCTCAATTTTATTGCGGTAAAGTGTACTCACCACCTGCACGGCATCGGCTCCTGCCAACACCATTTTCACTGTATCGGCAGCATTGTGTATGCCTGAGTTGGCCACCACCGACAGGTTGGTTTCGCCATACAGCAATCCTGCATAACGCAAAGGCAGACGGTTGTCGTCAGAATGACTCAGATAATCGCTGAAAGCCATTTCCTGCTTCTCGGCATCAATGTCAGGCTGAAACAAACGGTTGAAGAGAATCACTCCGCGTGCACCGGCTTTTTCAAACTCGCGAATCAGATACAGCACATTCGACGAAAACGGGCTTAGTTTTACCGCTACAGGAACTTTAACCGCCGATGCAACTGCCTTTACAGTGGCAATTTGCTTATCAATAATTTCTGCCGGTGATTTCAGACTGTCGACAGGTACATTATACATGTTCAGCTCAATACCCGCAACGCCCATTTCCTCCATGCGGCGTGCATAATCGACCCATGTTTCTTCGTGAATGCAGTTCAGACTTCCAAAAACAGGAATCGAAAGGGCGTTGACAGCCATTCTGATTTTCATCAGATACTCTTCGGGTCCGGCATGTTCAATATCCGGAAACAAGCGAACCATTTCAGCATTGCGATCATTATATTCGGTCAGCTGGTCGTTCAGTTGCATCTTCTCAAGCTCAACCTGCTCCTCAAACAGCGATTTGAATACAATGGCTGCGGCGCCGGCTGCTTCCATCCTTTTAAGCAGATTAAGATCATATACCATGTTGTTTGCTCCAACCACGATGGGGTTTTTGAGCTGGATTCCGAGATAATTTGTGTTTAAGCTGGCCATGTTGTGGGTTTTAATGTGAATATTTCAGGCATAAAGGTAGCTATTTGTGCCGCAAAACACAAACAGAAACTGACAAAAATCACATTTAGTTTTCGGTTTCAGGGCAGCATTGACTCATGTGAAACAGAGCAGGGCAGAATGAAGAAAGTAATTGTGTCAGCTCAATTTAGTTACAGGATGACCCATTTCAAAGTGTCAAGAACACCATCGGGACGCTCAACAATGACATGGTAGCAGCCAGACGGCAATCCCGTTGAAAGCACTTCGCCTGAACCCACCTGTTTTTCAAACACCTGCTGACCCTGTGCATTGAATATGCTTACACGGGCCATGCCTTCACCCGCAAAGCGTAAGTTCATCTGACCATTTGTGGCCGGATTGGGATACAATGAAATGGGTTTATGCTCTTCCGTTGTTGCCAACCCCACCGATGTCTGAATCGAATCCACCTTTACCAGCCAAATGTCTCGGCCTCCGATGTGGTCGTTAACAAAGCCACTGTTTGACGATTCACAGCGACCAGCAAGAACCAGCGAGTTGTTATTAAGCAGGCAAATGCCTGTGGCTGCATCAATATCACTTCCTCCAAAGCGTCCCGTAAACAGGGTGTCACCGGCTGCATCAACCTTCAGCAAAAAGAAATCCATCAATCCCTGTGCACCATAGGAGGCTTCGTTGTTTGTGCTGCGGGTAAAACCAGTCAGGTACACATCGCCATGTGCATCAATGGCTGCATCAAGTGCAAAATCATAGTCTGTTCCGCCATAATTTCGGTCCCAAAGCTTTGCACCCGTAGCATCGAAACGTATGAGCCAGAAATCGCCACCACCGCCATAATAATTGGTTACGCTGGTGCCTGTTCCCTGCAGGCGTCCTGCAATGTAAAACTCACCCGAACCAGCATCAAGTATGGCCGCTGAATAGTCGCCTCCGGTACCTGAACCAATGCTTTTCACCCATTGCAGGTTACCATTAAGGTCTATTTTCATATAAATGATATCATCCAGATTGAAATCTGCCCAATCAGGTGATCCGAAGCCCGAAAGGATCACCCCGTTTCCGCCGGATAATTCGGTAAGCTCGGTGATGTTTTCGAGCATGTCGGGCGATGCCGCAAAAGGTCCTTCATAGGCTTTGCTCCAGATTTTCGAGCCATCGGATAGATTCATTTTTATCACCCAGTTTAATCCTGCTCCAGTGCCTGACAAATCACCCGTATTGCTTGCAGTTTCGCCACAGGCCATCAGTGCACCATCGGAGGTCAGAATGATATCGTACAGGTAATCGAGGTTTTCGCCACCAAACATTTTCAACCACATTGTGTTTCCGTTTTCGTCAACACGAATCACCACCCCATCGCCATATCCGGCTGCATGATTGGCAGCGAAAACACCATCTGACGAAATGGAATACCCCACCACCACACAACCACTGTCGCCCAAAGCCAGCACATTGAAAGCTCTTTCGCTTTCCGCGCCGCCATATCGGCGACTCCAAAGCGTGTCGCCATCAGCATTGAGCTTAACCAACAACATGTCGTCGTTTCCGGCATTCGAATACATAATGCCGTCGGTGCTGGCAGAATATGAGGCCAGATAGAAGGTTCCGTCGGTCGATGCCGAAAGCTTGGCCCTGTAACCGCCCACATTATTTAGCAAGGTTTGACCGTTCATTTCGGTGCCCGTTCCGCCAATGCTCAGGGTCCATGCCGTGTCGATGGTTTGAGCGCCGGAAAGCCAGGCAATTTGCATCAAGACCAAAAAGAAAAAACATTTCATCATCATCTTTTTTGTTCAAAAGTAACTTGTATGCATCGCAAGACAATGAAAATCACTGACCCTTTTTGTGCAAATTCCTGAATCGGGAAGTCCTGAAAAAGCAAAACTCTGGTAATCCGATACTTAAAATCCAGTGATCTGAATGAGATGGATCAGAAAAACAGTTGAAATAACAGTTTTGAAGCGTATGTAGCAGAATTTCCGTCAGCAAAAGAAGGAGTTACCTTAACATCATCATGTAACGCTCCTGTAA
>CAZLHV010000118.1:0-10150 GCA_964559205.1 uncultured Bacteroidaceae bacterium | reverse complement strand
ATGATAAATAAAAAAAGGGGCTTTCGCCCCTTTTTTTATCTCTTTAAAAGTTTTGTACTCCAGTTCAACTCAGGGATAGAAATCACGAACGCTCCACCATAAAATTCTTGCAGACTTACTACAGTGGTGCTGTTTCCCGCTATCATCCGATCAACGATCAATTGTCCTGTTTCGTTATAAACAACCACTCGTCTTGAACTATTTCCCGGTATACTGATTTGGACCTGATTGACAGCCGGATTGGGGAACACCTGAGGCTTTGAGCCCTCCTCTTCATTCAAACCAAGAATGTGATCGTATTCAATCACAAAATAACAAAGACTTGTGGCTTGTATATCATTCCATTCACTCGTGTCGCCTAGCATAGTTGTGCCCGAAGGCCATCCGGTGAGGCAGATGGCTCCCCCATCCTGATTGTTGCCAAAATCATCCGGTTCATTGGCCGTACCACTCTTCATTCCTCCCCAATTTGCCCATGCTCCGGGCTCAGCAACCCCATCGCCGGCTCCATTTGCTCCTTCACCAGTCCAAAACAAGGTTGACACTCCATCATGATTTCCATCCCAAACCCACTGGCCTTCAGCATCAATGTCAGTTGCTCCAATCCACACATAAGCGCTTCCACCACCATTCGCCACCGAAGTATAATCCAAAGCCACTGCTGCAACCCCAACAATTGCTGAATATATGGCATCCTGCTCGGCAGAATCGGCAATCTCTGCAAGTATACCTCCCCTTTCTTCGGCACAATCAACTGCATCGGCCCAACTCTTCATTTCTTTCACCACTTCATAGCTGTGTCCGTTAAAATCGAAACGGACCACGTTTGATTCCTGTGCACAACCCTGGCTCATGAGCCTGACAGGAATCGAGATAACCATGGCACAAAACAAAAATTTATTCATATTGATTGGTTTAAAAGTGATTTCGTTCGATCAGTTTTTCAATCCAGTGCTCCGGAGCCTTGTAGTTATTACTCTCCATTTTCGCCAACAAAAGCTCCGGATCATGGTCAACCGACAATGCCTTGAGATGATCGGCACGAACAAAACGCTCATTTACAGAACAATCAAGCATAGCCAGTAATGAATCAAAATATCCTAGCGTGTTCAATATTCCCACCGGTTTAACTTGCAAACCAAGCTGAACCGCTGTGAGAACTTCAAACAACTCATCGAAGGTCCCAAAACCACCAGGCAATGCAATAAAAGCATCCGAGTTGGCCATAATAACTTCTTTACGCTCAGCCATTGACGATGTCACGATCAGCTCACTCAGACCCTTGTGAACCACATTCTCGTTCATGAAAAACGATGGCACAACCCCTGTGACAAATAGTTTAGCTTCAATTGCCGCATTACCCAACACTCCCATCAAACCGGTTGACCCTGCACCATATACAACCCGGCATTCACGTTTTGCCATGGCATGAACCAGCGCCTCTGCAGCTCGGGCATACTCCGGTTGCGAACCCACTGAAGATCCACAGAAAATTGCAATGGTTTTCATGCTCTTTTGCTGCAAATATAAGGATTTCGCATGAACTCCATCACGCCTAAGCTACTGCCAGCATCAGAAATTGAAAAATTATAGGTAAATATTCATGTAGCATACAGGAAAAGTTATTACTTTTGCATTCCTTTTCTCTCCGTAGCTCAGCTGGTAGAGCAGTTGACTCTTAATCAACGGGTCACAGGTTCGAATCCTGTCGGGGAGACACAAGAAGCCGCACTTTGCGGCTTTTTTATTAATGTGCAGGCGAGGCAATTCCTGCAATACTGACCCGAACGCCCTCAACCCCGATCAAATGCTTTGCGCATGCTTCAATGGTGGCTCCAGTTGTGATCACATCGTCAACCAGCAGTACATGTTTTCCGGCAATTTTTTCAGGATGATTGACCCCAAACATATCTTTAACATTCCGATATCTTTCCCAACGGTTTTTTCGGGTTTGTGTTTCAGTAAAGCCCTTTCTGACCAGAACGTCTTCGCTGATTTTCGCCTCAAACACCTCTGCCACACCATCAGCAATCACCCTGCTCTGATTGTATCCCCTAATGCGCAACTTCTTTGGATGCAGTGGGATGGGAATAATAAAATCCACATCAGAAAATCCGGGATACTCATTCATTGTTTGGCCAATCAGCCGGCCAAAATATACCCCAATTTCCGGTCTGTTCTTATACTTCAGCTGATGCATCAATTTCTGCACAACGCCTCCCTTATCGTAAGTGCAATAGGTCGCAGCATGTTCAATCTGAACCCTTCCATAGAACAATCGCGAAACCGGATTATCATCGTACGAGAAAAAATCGGTCTTTGGGATCTGTTTCCGGCAATGAAGGCAAATTAAGCGTTCGCCACGAACCAAATGCGTCCCGCACGAATAACACAAATCGGGATACAGCAATTGCCAGAAGTCACTTAATATGCTCATTTAGGTAAAAAATACTCCTTATTTCACCCAAAAGTAATAAATTTGCACATTGTTCAATATTGTTTTTCTATGGAAAGTCAGGACACACAACAGGCAAAAAGGAATAAAACCTACAAAATCATCATTGGCATTCAGCTTGTGATCATTGTCGTTCTTGCCATTATGCTTCTCACCACAAAGTCAAGTGTCGATACAATCGTCCTGGAAAAAGAGAAAACAGCCCAGATGAACGAAGAACTTCAAAGTGAACTTGATTCACTATTGAGGGAGCACGACCGCATCAAACAGGAATATGGCTACCTGAGCGATCAACTCACCTCAAAAGACAGCCTCATCATGGCTCAGGCAAAGGAAATTGAGCAATTAATCAATTCTCAGGCCGACTACCGCCGGATTAAGAAAAAACTCGATGCTCTGCGTGGCATCACTCAGGGATATGTCAACCAAATTGACAGCCTCTACAGGGTCAATCAGCAACTGACCGACGAAAACATTAAGATTAAGGGTGATCTGGAAAATGCCAATAAAATAACCACTGACCTCACCAAGGAAAAAGACGAACTCTCAAACCAGATCAACAATGCTGCCTATCTCAAAGGATACAATATTTCGGCTACCGGCTACAATATGAAATCTGGTAACAAAGAGGCAATCACAGACAGAGCAAGAAAAGTTGAAATGATCAGAATTTGCCTCACCATTGGTGAAAACCCTCTGGTAAAAGCTGGCCAGAAAGATGTCTATGTCCGTATTGCCCGCCCCGACAATCTCATTCTCACTCAAGGCAGCTACTCATTCATCTATCAGGGTCAAAGAATTCAGTATTCTGCAAAAACAGTGATCAGCTATAATCAGAAAGCATCAACAGTTTGCATCGATTACACACGTGGTGACGTGGAGCTGCCTGCCGGCAAATATCATATTGCTGTGTTTGCCGATGATCATGAGCTGGGTCAGACCTCGCTCACCCTCAAATAGGGTTTTATTCGCCTTCATGCAACCCGGTCAGCTGGTGTACTACACGATACACCATGCCTGATGGATATCCTTTCGACAATCCAAACCTGATCAGTTTTTCCTTCTGCTTCTGAGGTATTTCCTTCCAAATGCCGGCCAGTTTCTTTTTCAATACTATTTTCAAACGCTCTTCCAAATTATCATCCCCAACCTGACCAAGATGTTTTTCGATGAGTTCTTCAGGAATTTGCCTGCGATGTAGTTCTGCCTTAATTTTCAAGGGTCCCCATGCTCTGTAACCCGATTTGGAACGGACAAACAATTCAGTAAACCTCTCCTCATTCAAAAATCCATGATGCTCCAGCGCCCGAATCAATTCATCCCAGTCTTTTTTGTCAACGCCCATCCTGAGCAGCTTCAATCTTACATCATAGGCACACCGTTCCTGAAAAACACAGAATTTCTCAAGACTGAGCATAATACGGGCACGTTCCCTTAATGAATGGCTCTGATCCAAAATATAATAAAGTTGTGTTCTACAGGGTGATTTCCTCGCCGCGTGAATTGAATACATGATATTCCATCATGTGATAATTCGAAGCGGGAAGTACCGAAATGCTGCATCGCAGTTTCTTTTTCCACTTTCGGGCCTGATTATTCAACCAACCCTTGGTAAGAAAAGCGTGCACATAGGGCGAAGTGTACAAAACAAGCTTTTTCTCGTTCTGCTCCTGGGCAAGATAAGAAAGTGTGTTTTCAATCTCGTCGATTAAAAGGGTATGTGGCTTAATTTCGCCCGTGCCACTGCACACCGGACATTTCTCGACATTTTCAACGTGTGTTTCCGGGCGCACTCGCTGGCGGGTAATCTGCACCAGCCCAAATTTGCTTGGCGGAAGAATCGTATGCTTTGCACGGTCGTACGACATTTCCTGAACAAGCTTATCGAACAGCTTGCGACGGTTTTGCCCCTGATGCATGTCGATAAAATCGACTACAATAATACCTCCCAGATCACGAAGGCGCAATTGTCGAGCCACCTCTTCTGCCAATTCAATATTGGCGGCAAGAGCGTTGTGCTCCTGATCTTTGTCATTATCGGCCTTATAGCCGGAATTCACATCGATGACATGGAAAGCCTCGGTTCGCTCAATAATCAGATATGCCCCTGACTTAAGCGTCACTTTTTTTCCAAAAGATGACTTGATCTGCTTGTCAATTCCCGTGTGCTCAAAAATGGTCGATTTGCCCTTATACAGCTTAACAATATCGACTTTTGTGGGGGCAATGCTCGACAAATAATTGCGAATCTCGCTGTACATGCCGCTGTCGTTCACCACAATGCTGTTGAAACTATCGTTCAGCAAATCGCGCATGATCGTAAGCGAACGATCGAGCTCGCCCAGAATTTTCACCGGCGGTTTGGCACTTCTCAGCGATTCAACCAGACTGCTCCAGCGCCCAATCAACTCATCAAGGTCTGCCTTCAGCTCATCGAAATTACGATTTTCAGCAACAGTTCGCACAATAATACCAAAGTTGATTGGCTGAAGGCTCGATGCGATTTTCTTTAGCCTCGATTTTTCACCAAGGCTTTTAATTTTGTGACTGATTGAAATTCGCTTCGAAAAGGGAACCAATACCAAATAGCGGCCTGGCAGACTCAGTTCGGTCGTAATGCGTGGTCCCTTGGCTGAAATAGGCTCCTTGGCAATCTGAACCAGAATTGAATGACCACTGGTAACCACGCTGGTGATTTTTCCCGTTTTTTCAATATCCTGCTCGAGAGGAAAAGTCTCGACAGAAACTGATTTGCCTGAAATGACATCCCTGACAAAGCGGTTAACGGTTCTGATCTGAGGACCAAGATCGAGATAATGTAAAAAAGCATCCTTTTCGTAGCCAACATCAACAAAAGCTGCATTTAGCCCCGAAATGATCTTTTTCACCTTGCCAAGATAAAAATCACCAACGGCAAAATCATTGCTGCCACGTTCGGTGTTAAGTTCAACCAGGCGTTTGTTTTCAACAAGCGCAATCTGCACTTCACCGGAAGCGGCATCAATGACAAGTTCCTTATTCATGTATAAGATTGAGAAACGCGGTTACCCGCCAGGGTATAAGAAGAGAATTATTTCTTCTTCTTGTGTCTGTTCTTGCGAAGTCTTTTCTTTCTTTTGTGCGTCGCCATTTTGTGACGCTTTCTTTTCTTTCCGCTAGGCATGGGATAATATTTTTAATGTTACTTTTTACCTCTTTTTACGCCGTCAACAAATGTCTTGGCGGGCTTGAATGAAGGAATATTGTGTGCCGGAATTACAATAGAAACCTTTTTCGAAATATTGCGTCCGGTTTTTTGCTTACGGTGCTTCACGATGAAACTACCAAAACCACGAAGATATACATTTTCACCACTTTCCAAAGCATTCTTGACCACATCCATGAAGGTTTCAACAGCACTTTGTGCAGTTACCTTTTCAATACCGGTGCGACTCGAAATTTCAGCAACAATGTCAGCCTTTGTCATAATTATGTTCTTTAAGATTAACGCCTTAGTTCACGTTTGGGGGTGCAAATATAGAATAATTTTCGCAATTGCAAGTTTATTTTATTTCATTTCGTTTCTTTGCAGGCATGAAGTCCGCATCGACCAATACACCTCTTTTTATTAAACTTGTTGACTGGTATCGCTCCAATTACAGGAAACTACCCTGGCGTCTTCATCCAAACCCTTACCACACCTACATTAGCGAAATAATTTTCCAGCAAACCCGCATCGATCAGGGCCTTGCCTATTTCCATCGTATCGTACAGCGCTACCCCGACATCGATTCATTGGCCAATGCCGTTGAAGATGAATTTCTTAAACTGTGGCAAGGATTGGGATATTATTCACGGGCACACAACCTGCTAAAGTCTGCAAAAATCATCCGCGATAAGTTCAACGGTGACATCCCTTCAAGCCCCGATGTTCTTCGGTCGCTCCCGGGGATAGGACCATACACGGCTGCAGCCATTGCCTCCATTGCATGGAATGTCCCAATCCCCGTGATTGATGGCAACGTCCGAAGAGTTGTCAGCAGACTCAATTGCATCAGTACGCCCATTTCAGCCCCTTCCTTCGATGCATGGACGGAAAAATGGTTAAGCAAAAACATGCTGGGATTTGTCCCCGGCGAGTTCAATCAGGCAATCATGGAAGCAGGTGCGCTGATTTGCCATCCCCGTCAACCCGACTGCACACATTGTCCTGTAAGCTCCCACTGCTGTGCTTTCAGCAAAGGCAATCCTACACTATTTCCAATAACAGATCGTCGAAAAAGCCCTTCCGATCACATGATTAAGTTTTACCTGATCTTTGGTGATCATTCGCGTCAATGGTTCTACATGCTCAAGCGAGACCACTCCGGAATATGGAAAGGACTTTTCGAGGTACCCTCGATCGAAACATCCTCCAATTCATCCCTGGAAACCGAGTCCTGGCCATCACTGCATCATGCCATTCTAAAGGCCCCTGAGTCTTTCACTTTACGACACTCGCTGACACACCTAAAAATCAAAGCAATCTTTCATGAACTCGTTTGGGAGAATGAAGTTCCTGATCACTGGATAAAAGTGAAGGTAACCGATTGGCATAGCACTCCTGTTCACAGGCTGATGGAACAATTTCTTCAACGCAGGTTTAACATCACAGATTAGTTTCAGGCAATTATCGTATCTTTGTCAAAAATGCATTATGAAAGGCATCAATAAAGCTATTCTTATCGGTAATGTTGGTAAGGACCCCGAAGTCCAGTCCTTTGAAAGCGGCCGTAAAAAAGCAGCCTTTTCGCTCGCTACCACCGAACGATATAAGGATAAAACGGGCACCGAACAGGTCATCACCGACTGGCACAACATTGTTGTCTGGGGACCTCAGGCAGAAGTTGCAGAAAAATACATTCGCAAAGGAACCCCTCTTTATGTCGAAGGCAGAATAAAATACAGAGAGTACGAAGCTCAGGATGGACAAAAAAAACGCATTACAGAGATTATCGCCGACACTTTCTCTATGCTTGGCTCCGGAACAGGGAATCAGGGCCGTCAGGACTCTGCCGAAATTCCCCCGAAATCTGAACCCGACGATCCTTCACTCACCGAAATCAACGACGATCTGCCCTTCTGACCTGATTTCAGAAGCGTGATAAAACCATGAACAGCATTATCATTCTCGGATCAGTTGCTCTATTTCTGATGCTCCTTTTTGCATTCCTCCGCGCATCAGAATCAGCCTTTATTCGCATCCCATCAGAGTTTATGACCGGCATTCCGGATCCCAAACCTTCCGATTACCGCACCGAACATTTTGTCGACAAACCAGCTGCCGTACTTGTGGCTTTTTCTACCATCAAATACCTGATCATCGTTTCAGGTATCATCGTTTTTCTGGCCTTCTGGTTCTCTGTCTTTCCCAAACTCGATGTGGTGCAAAACATGTTTATCGCCGCAGGCTCCTTTCTTCTTTTTCTATGGCTTTTCGGAGAGCTTATCCCCGCCTGGCTTGGATTATACGATGACCTGAAAATTTTCAAAGCCGGTTTTGTGTTCCTCCTGCCGGCAGTTACAGCCATCAATCTGTTCAGGTCATTACTTCCTGCTTCTTTCGCAAGACACGAACGCAGATTTTCGCGCAAAGACATGATTTCGATGAGCGATATCAGCGATGCAATAGAAAACTCTGAAGTTGAAGACGAGGAAATTGTCGAAAAACAACTGATCAAGGGAGTAATCCATTTCGGCGATCTTGAAGTGAAAGAAATTATGCGATCAAGAGTCGATGTGGTGGCAGTACAACACGACATCAGCTTTACAAAGCTCACTGATACTGTGATTGAATCGGGCTATTCTCGCTTTCCGGTGTATGGAACGGGGCTCGACGACATCAAGGGTATTCTGCACCTCAAAGACATCCTCCCCGCGATCAAACGGGGCGAAACCAACTATTCATGGCAATCTCAGATTCGTCAGGCATTTTTCGTTCACGAAAACATGGAAATCTCTCAACTACTATCCGAATTTCAATCGCGCAAAATGCACATGTCGGTGGTGGTCGATGAATATGGTGGCACATCAGGCATTGTGACTCTCGAAGACCTTCTTGAAGAAATTGTCGGGGAAATTAACGATGAACACGATGCCGAAAGCGACGCCACTCTGGCTCGCAAAATTTCAGAAAACCAGTTTGTCTTTGACGCCAAAATACCTCTCCATGACCTCATCAAAACCACTGGACTCGAACATGATTTTTTTGAAGCGTTCGAAGGTGAAGTTGAGACGCTGGGTGGAGTGATATTAAGTGTAAACGGGAATTTCCCCGAACGCAATCAGTTGATTAGATATAAAAACATCGAATTCATGGTGCTTTCGATGCAAGAACACCGGATTGGAAACGTTAAAATGACTATTCATGAACAGGATGAAAACCAGTAACATTGTTGCTTTTATCATCATTCTTCTCTTTGCCGGTTGCGGTAGCAGCGATGACACATACTATCCTAAACCAAGAGGATTTTTCAGAATCGACCTGCCCGAGAAAGAATACATCACTTTTGATTCAGCATATCCTTTCAGCTTTAAAATTCCTGCCCAAAGCAGAATTCAACCTCTCGAAAGCAGTGAACCCGGAGTGATTTGGTTCAACCTCCTCTACCCAAACTTCCACGGCTCAGTTAATTTCAGCTACAAACCTGTTATTGGCGATTTATATCATTTATCAGAGGACGCAAGGCAATTTGCCAATAAGCACATCGCCAAAGCCAATGAGATCAGAGAAATGCTTATCTCAAATCCTTCCAACAAGGTTTATGGCATGTCATATCATATTGAAGGTGCCAATACTGCTTCGCCTTTCCAGTTTTTTGTGACCGATAGCAGCAAACATTACCTGAGGGCTGCATTATATTTCAATCACATTCCAAACAATGACTCCATTGCCCCTCTGATCGATCGGGTAAAAGAAGATATGGACACACTGCTTAAAAGCCTGACATGGAAATAGATTCAGGTCAAATGCATTGACGAATAGGCAAAAAAAAGGCTGCATGTACATGCAGCCTTTTTCGAAATCAGTTAATTACTGGATACCGAGTTTTGCTTTCACAAACGGCATAATATCGTCAGAGTCCTGATAGTAGAGCAATGCTCCAACACCGGTATCAAAAATATAGGTGTAGCCTTTCTCAACAGCCACATCTTCAATGGCCTTTTTCGCTTTGTCGATGAGTGGCTGAACCAGTTTCGCCTCTTCCTGAGCAAGCATGTTTTTCGCTGTTTCCTGAAACTTCTCAATGCGAGATTTCAGATCAACAAGTTCCTGCTCTTTCGCCTGACGAACAACTTCAATCCATTTATCGGCATTTTCAAGGTATTCTGCATATTTGGTGTCAAATTCATTTGACATGATGGTCAACTGATCTTCAAGATCCTTTGCAAAGGCTTCAAGCACTTTCTGAGCTGAATCGCGACCAGGCATCATGGCCATCAGTTCGTTTGAGTCGATGTGTCCGAGCTTAATTTTCACCTGTGCATCAGCTTGATTGAAACTCATCAGAGTGAAAACAGCAAGAAAGACAAACAATAGTTTTTTCATACAAAATATTTTTGCAAAAGTAGGAAATTATTCATTAACGCCACCTGGCTTGTAACCAAGCTTGGAAAGAACCTCATCGCTTTTGTCAAATTTATCGCTGGCATAAATCAGAGTTGAATTACCTGCAC
>CAZLHV010000117.1:0-10185 GCA_964559205.1 uncultured Bacteroidaceae bacterium | reverse complement strand
TCTGAAAAACACGGGTAGCGGGTTTTCAAACGATGAAAAATGGTCTGTTTCCGATGAATGGTAAGCAGGAAAATGTAAATCATTACAGCATCGAATCATCTGTAAAAGCATGAAGAATCGGATAAAAATCACAGGATTGATCATTGGTCTGATTTCAGTGTTTCTCAGTTTTTTGTTCTTTGGGCGCCAGCATGCAACCTATCAAATCATTCTTTTTTCCGGGCTCACGGTTGCATTGATATTTTATTTGACCATTGTTTTTGGAAAATCAAAGAATAGAACAAAAGCACTCTGCACCATGGCGGTTGTTCTTGCATACGGCATTCAGTATGTCACCGAGCCGCTGTTAATTCAATGCTCATTTCTGATTTTTCTGAACAACAACTCGGGAGAATTGGTTTTGGTGAATAGCATTTTGCAAAACAAAAAGAATGATGTATTCATCAGCAAAGGTTCTATCATTGACAATAATAATCAATTGTCAGATTCAGAAAAGCAAAGTCTTGCCCATTGCCGTGATGAAACAGGTGCATATATGATTTCGAAGGTCGATGATCAAATTCATTATGAATTATGGGGTTTTCTGGATGAGAGAATCGGCCTGACCTATAACTTGAATAATACGAATATCGGTCATAAGCTGGTGCATATTAAAGACCGCTGGTACTATAGACTTGACTGATGAAATCTTTTCCCGGATCAGCCAGGGCAGCGATGATGAATGAAGTAAAAATGCCTGGGTTAAGGGGCTCCGACAAAATTCGAAGAGAAGGGCATTTTCTGACAAGGCTCTTTATGTGATCATGAGGTACTCATAAACGAGGGTGCCGCCAAGAAATCCGCAGTAAGCAACGGCTGCAGTGCCGGCAGCAAAGAGCAGGTAGATGAACCATCGGAGCCATTTCTGTTGTTTTCGGGCCAGCACGGCATAGATTCTGATGAGCGAGGCGGCGATCATCACATAAAGGGTTATTTTAGAGAAAAGTTCGTGTTCTTCGCGCAGTTCACCGGCTTCGCCTGTGTATTTCTCAGTGAAGTATTCGCCGGTAAACCAGGCAGCGGCAGCGCCAATGGTTCCAAGAATCATCAGATAAAACCCGGTTTTGGAAAGCGAAGATTCTTTTTTACAAAAGAACATGGCGATGGAATCAGCCACAAATCCGGCAAGAATGAGGGCCACCGGAAAATGTACGGTCATGGGATGATAATGGCTAGCGTCGAGCATGATTTTTTTTTTTCAAAAATACAATCTTTGTTTGAGATAAAAAAAGAAAGGCCTTCGTAAGAAGGCCTTTCTTCGGATGAAGATCAGCGATGATGGTCAGAGACCTTCAACAAACTGTGCTGCATAATATTTTGCAGTCAGTTTTTCGCCGGTAGCTTTAAGAATCATGTCGTTCCATGAATATTTTGAACCGGGAGCGAACACTTTGTCCATGAGATACTTTCCAACTTCAGCATTGTTGTAGTAGCTGGCGTTGTTGATATCTTCTGTTTTCAGGATGTTTTTGCAGATGTAGTTGTTGAGCTGGCTGGCGAGCAATTCACCCAGATGATAATTGTGATAGTAGCAGGGCGAGGTAGCGATATGGATTTTCGATGCCCAGTCGGGTTGGTTGCGGCCTTCGGGCTTTTTCACCAGTTGATATTTTTCAACCAGATCCCACCAAAGTTTGTTGAGATCCTGATCGGGGTTTTCGTACAGCGATTTCTCGAAACGATACATCACCTGCGACCAGCGGCTAAACACCAGTTGCTCGAGGCGGGTATATTTCATGGCATCTTCTTTAATTTTTGCTTTCTCCTCGTCCGAAATACCCAACATGTCCTGCATCCACTGTGCATTGCTGGCCATACGGCCAAAGAGCATGGCAATGGCTTCGGTGGTGAAAGTGTGTGCCGGATCGCGTAATGCAAATGGAAGGTCGCGGCTGATGTATTTATCGTAAGCAGCGTGGCCATACTCGTGCAGCATGGTATTCATCCATTTGTAGTTCGATTTCACATTACACAACACCCTCACGTCACCTTCATTATCAATATCGATGCAGAAGGCGTGCTGGTTTTTGCCTTTTTTCTCGAACAGGTCTGAACGATCAATAATGTCCTGAACATCCATTCCGAGACTTTTGTAGTAATCGGCGGTCAGCTTCACCAAATCTTTATCTGCATAGTACTTGTCGAGGTCGAGCGTGTAAATTTTAGGAGCTTCCTGGAAGAAGCGGTTTTGATAGTGCCATGGTTTCAGATCGGCAGTGGCTACATTATATTTTTTCGACAGGGCCGAATCGATTTGTCCTTTCAGAATCGCAAAAGCATCGCGGGTAAGATCATCGAGTTCGTTGAACAGCTTTTCGATTTCGGCAGGGTCCTGTTCGCTTAAAGTGAGGCTCATTTCGTGGTAGTTTTTATAACCAAGGTCTTTGGCCACGGCATTGCGTTTTTTAACCAATGCGACTATGTCCTCGGCCACCACAGGTCCAATGTTTTTATGGGCCGACCAAACCTTTTCAAGCTTGGCGTTGTCGGCCGATTCGGCAAGAATTCCTTCAATTTCATTATCGGTAAGGGTATCTCCATCCACCACGGCCCTGTAGGTGTTGTATTTTTGTGTGATGGCCGTTTCCATACCAATAATTTCCTCGAGTTTCTTCTCGTCGACCTGATTGCGCTGATAGGAATTGAACAATACCTGCAATTGACGATCGAGCAGCGAATCCTTAACTCCGCCTGCGTCTTTAATCTTTTTCAACAGGGCAAAATCATCCTTGTTTGTAAAGACTTTTGAGTAACGGATGCTGAGGGCTTCCACTTTCTCATAGTCTTCGGGCTTCCCGCTAATTTCAGCATTCCAGGCAGCTGTCGAATACTCTTTCATCAGGGGCTTGATGGTGTCTTCAAACTTTTTAATGAAATTCTGAAGATCGGTTTTCATGTCTCCTCCTTCCTTTTTACCTCCGCATCCGGTTATTCCCGTAACCATGAATGCGGTCAGCAGTAGCATTAAATAAATGTTTCCTTTGTTTTTCATGGTTTTGTTCGTTTGTGCCGCAAATTAGCAATAAATTAAAATATAGATATGTTTCAATGAAAATTTTATACGAACGCCCACATCGTATCGGGCGGTTATTCATGCCTTTATTTGAATAATCCCGCTTTTTGTGTACAGATATACTTTATAAATATGCTATTTCGTTATTTCAGGGAGATTAATCAGGAAAAGTGTATTTTTGTCCGTTCTTCCAAAAAACAACTTGTATGAAATCAAAAACCTTGTTGTTGCTTCTGCTGGCTATTGTGGGCTTTTCGGCTTGCAACACCTTCCGGCTGAACGATCAGGCACGTCACCGCCATCTGCATAAAGTTCCTGTCAACATGACCGTCACAGTTGCTGAACCTCAGCCCGAGGAAACCCCAGTGGTCGTGGTCGAGGAAAAGCAGGTTTTACCTGAATCAGTACCCGTGGTGATCACTGATGCCGAAGAACAGGATGCTGCCGGTGTCCGTGACCAGCAACCTGATTCAGACCGCAAAGAAGTGAGCATGCGCAAAATTGTCAAAAAACTGCCCTCGCTTCAATTTGCAAAAAAAGCTGCAGCCAATGCTGTTCCCGGAGACTCAACCGATGCAGTCACCCTGCTAATCTGGGTGCTGATCATTGCGCTTATTCTTGCCTTACTTTCAATTATTCTCCCGGGCCTGCTCGAGATATTCCTCGTACTGCTACTTGTGGTATTGGTTGTGATGGCCATTATGTATCTGGCCGGAAACGTATAGAACACTCGTTCTCATCTGGCTGCCACAACATTTCTTCTTCATTCGCTGAAGGCAAAGGGCGCTACTGTTCGTTAAAAATCTCGTCGGCAACCTTGTCCCTGAATTCAAAAAACACATCAGCAAGTGCACTGCTGCCGTTGGTGCCATAGTTTACCAGAAAGGCCATGGTGGTATTGTTTTTCGGAAACCAAAAGGCATCGGCACTGTAAGCCAGATCGCGTCCGCGGTGTCCGTAGGCAAATTCGGTGCTGTCGGCCCGGTATATAAAATCCTTGTAAATACCAAAACCAAAACGGCGGTAACCATCATAATCGATGGCAGTAAATGTCTGCATTTCGTCGAGCATGGTCTGACTCAGCAGGGTTTTATCGACAAATAATGCTTCGGTAAACACCTGAAGGTCGCGCACGCTGCTGTACAGTCCGGTGTATCCGTTGCCGCTGCCAGTGTTGTAATTGGTCAGATTGAGAATATGTCCGTTGTTGTACAGATCGAAATATCCCTGAGCGGTGTATGTCGGAAGATCGTCGTGATAGAAGTAATATGTGTCGCTGAGCCCAAGGGGTAAAATAATTCTCTCGCGGATCAGATCCCCGTGCGGTTTACCGGTGGCATTTTCGAGAATCAGCGACAAAAGCAGGAAATTGGTATTGCTGTATCCGGTTGATGTGCCCACGGCGAAAGCAGCCGGTTTTCCATACACGTGTTCCAAAATGTCTTCAGCGCTGAGATTGCGGTCGGGATTGTTGAGCAGATCGAGATAAAAACCCTGATCGGAAATCACATCATAAATACCGCTGGTGTGATTCAAAATCTGTCGTAATGTTGCCTGATCTGCATTCTCAATCCGGCTTGTAATGTGATCTTCGAGCCAGGTACTGATCGGAGCATCGAGGTTCAGAACACCTTCATCAACCAGTTGGAGCGTCACGGTTGCCATGACCATTTTGGTGATGCTGGCCACTTTTGATACCGCGCAGGGCTGCATGTTAATGTTGTTTTCGATGTCGGCTTTGCCCGAAGCACCAATCCAGAGCCCGCTGCTGTCGCGGATCAGCAGCACAATGCCGGGCAGACCGCGGTGAGTGTAATCATCGATCAGCTGCTGATACCGTGCCGCTTTGGGATGCATCGAACTGGAATCAGCAAAACTTAAAGTACAATCACTGCTGGGTCCTACAACGTCGTTTCGACAGGATACTAGAACCATGAGACATAGAATGCTCAGATATATAATAATGTGTTTCATTTTGCTTTTCTTTGAAGGAGGTTCATTTCAAATGTAAGATGCAGCGCAGTGTTTGGCAGCACAGGAACATATCCTGCCACAAAGGGAAACTGGAACCAGAACTGGTAATTGAGACCGATGCGGAATGGTTTGTTTTTCGTTTGGTTCAATTGGTAGCCAAATCCAAGCGTGAGACCTGCCATGCCCTGCGGACGTCCGAACCGGCCTTTCGAAACGTATTCACCTTCGCTGTTGAGCTCAAAAGACTGAACATCGGGAATCGAATGCAGGTAGCCTCCGCCAAGAAGCGTTTGAACATAGAATCCGTTTTCGGCAGTGCGTCGATAGCCGCCTTCGCTGAAAAGCATCAAGGCATGCTGAGCCTGCCTGTGATAGAAATAGCCTGCTTTCACTGTTTGAAACAATTCGTGCCGGCCAGCCTGATGATATGTGAACGCGGTACCTGCTGTAAAACCCGGATGAACAGGAAAATTCAGAACTCCGGCAACGCCCGAGCCGGGAAGCAATGTGGCATTGCTGAACAGACTAAGTTGTAGCGGCCGTGCCGGTTTTTCCTGCGCAGGAAGCAACAGGGGCAGCAGCAGTAAAGGCAACAGAAACCTGATGTGCATGTGTTTTTTTTTGCTAAAGTAAACAATATTGGAAAAACTGGCTTTCAGAGCATTAACTTTGCCTCTAACAGGCCACAGGTAACCCGTAAGTGTTTCAGCCAGATCACCGATAAATCAGATCAGAATTGAACACTTCGCGTCGCATGGTGTTTTCTTCTTCCGCTGTAGCGGGTTTCAACTGCCGGTCCATGCCCATCATGGTAAAAACAGGTCTGAGTTGGATGAGTTTTCCACGATAAAAAATCAGATGAATAAAACAACTTTGCCGCACTCCGATTCGGTGGGTTTGATCGAAAAGGAAATTGCCCAAACCATGCAGAATGGGTTTGCCATGATAAAACTCAAACTGTTGAATCTGATGTGCCTGCGAACCATACACCAGATCGGCGCCAGTGTCAATGAGCCAGTGGGCAATTTTTTTCTGTGTGGGGGTGGGTGTATAGCTATCCGATTCGCCAAACTGCATGGCTGCGATAATGTAGTCTACGCCGGCCTTTCTCAGCGAATCGATCGTTTTTGCTGCCTGTTCCTGATTCCAGCGGTTGGCGCCGGGTTCATCGGGATCATCGGCACATTCACCACAGGGACATAATTCATTGTAACCGATAAAAGCCAGCCGGAATGAACCGCAGAAACTGACAACCAGCGGTTTTGATGCTTCACGCGGATTGCGTCCGCCACCAAATGGCTGAATGCCATTTTGAAGATACCAGTTGTATGTGTCAATAAATGGTTGCCTGCCATAATCCCTGTTGTGATTTCCGGTCAGCTCAACAATATCGGCTCCAAGCTTGTGAAACACGTCGAAGTCACGGCATTTGGTGCAAAACTGCATTGTTTTCGGCACATACTGGCAGTCGGCTGTGAAACTGACTTCGTTGCTCATGTGAAGTAAATCGGTATGCTGAAACTGATCTTTTATGCCTGCAATTAAAAAGTCAGTGCCTTTCTGATCGGTGACCAGACCGCTTCCGCGCGAAATGGCGGTAACTCCGGTGATTGTCAGCCAGGTGAAAGCTGTTGTGTCGGGCAATTCCGCATCGCTCAACGTATGCAAAGGATACTGGCTGTGACGGGTGAAATAATCAACCCCATTCACGCTGATGGCAGGCAGCCGGGGCGAAAGATGTTCGAGATCGCATAGCATCAAACGGTTGTGGGAAACTCGAATAAATGAATCCATGTCGTTGCATACGATTCCGCCCGCACGTCCGAAATAGTGAACAGCCTCCTTGTAGCAACTGCCAAGCACATGAATTTCTTTTGCATCCCAGAGCTTGTTGAGGCTGTCGCTTGAAACATTGGAAATATCAGAAGCAAATCCAGTGACCACAAACAGGGGGAGGGTCACTTCTTTCGATGGTTGCGATGCTGCCTGTGGTTGGCCGCATGCATGCAATGCTGTGGAAAGAAGAATCAGGTAAATGAGTTTCAATGGATCGAACATGGTGATTTTCTTATGTTTCTGATTGTTTCATCCGTAAAACCAGCGATTGAATTTTTTCGAGCCCGGTTCTGGCCAATGGCGTTTGGCCAAAAAGCTTGTTGAATTCGGCCTGTGACATGTTCAGCCAGCCATCTGCATCGGTGGGGGTTTGAAATGTTTCGGCATCTGGAACAATGCGCTTATTGTAAGGACAAACTTTCTGACATTCATCGCAGCCGAAAATCCAGCCCGGATTGTTTTGCAGAATGCTTTCGGGCATGTCTTCTTTGGCTTCGATGGTCCAGAAGGCGATGCATCGGGCGGCATCGATGGTTCGATTGGCCTGAATGGCCTGTGTGGGACAATGATCAATGCAGGCGCTGCAAGTTCCGCAGGACTGTGTAACCGGCGGCAATTCATTTCCAATTTTCAGGGAGGTGAAAATGTGAGCAATGTAAAAACGGGTTCCAAATTCCGGATGAATCAGAAATCCGTTTTTGCCGATAAAGCCAAGTCGGGCTTTGCCTGCCCAGAAACGATCATGCACCGGAGCACTGTCGCAGAAAAATCGTGGCTGATGGTCGGGCGTACATTGCTGAATGGCATCGAGAAGCGGGGTGGCTTTTTGCCGGACAAGCTGATGATAATCAATCCCTTTGGCGTAGGCTGCAATTTTCAGCCCCGAGGGGTCAAATGTCTGAACCGGCCAGGGATAAAGCAGTGTGATGATGCTTGCTGTTCCGGGATGTAACAGCCTTGGATCTTTTCTCTTTTCGCTGTTTCGTTCAAGAAATTGCATCGAAGCATGTGCGCCCTGTTCAAGCCATTGGGCAAAGCCTTGAACCATTTTTTCATCGACTTCTTCGGCACGACTGAAGCCAGTGGCTGCAAAACCGCAGGTGGCAGCCAGCGAAGTGATATCATGCGCATTCATGCTACAAAGATATGCAATGGAAAAGACATCACGCGGTAATGATTTGGTTAAAGAAATTGTCATGAAATTTCCTGATTTTACAATTTTTACCAGACATCGCAGTGAAGACTGATAGCTCGTTCGGGTTTCACGACGACCACAAAGAAGGACTCTTCCCGACGCTGCCAGTCAGGACTTGCAGAAGAACACGACTTTACTTAACGTCTAGCGATCTGGAAGCTCTGTTTTTTCAAACTCACAGTTCAAACGACGTTTACCGGTGAAATCTGAATATGCTTATTTATAAGTGCAAATCTTTGGTACAAATGAAATTCTTTTTTGGGCAGATGATGTGTCTGTTCTATGGTGCTGTTTGCGCGATTTATCGAATTGTGGCTTTCGTTTTACCGAAACATGTATCTTTGTTTCGCAAATACATAAAGATATGAAGAGAACCCTCCTTCTGGCTTTTGTGGCGGTCTTCCTGTCTGTCTTCGGGCAGCAAACCATGGCCTGCACAAATTACATTATTACCAAAGGCGCTTCGGCCGATGGTTCTGTAATGATTTCCTATTCCGCCGACAGCCACGTGTTGTATGGCGAATTATATCATTGGGCACCGGGTGTTTATCCCGAAGGAACAATGATGGACGTTTATGAGTGGGATACAGGTACTTTTCTTGGTAAAATCAAGCAGGCGCGCCGCACGTACAATGTGGTTGGAAACATGAACGAAAATCAGGTAGCCATTGGCGAAACAACATTTGGAGGCCGCTCTGAACTGGCTTCTCAACCCGGCGCCATTATGGATTACGGCAGCCTCATTTACATTGCCCTGCAGCGTTCAAAAACCGCCCGCGAAGCCATCATGGTCATTGACCAGCTGATGGATGAATATGGCTACTATTCAAGTGGCGAGTCATTCTCTATTGCCGATGAAAACGAAGCCTGGATCATGGAAATCATTGGAAAGGGCTCAAAGGGAAAAGGAGCGGTTTGGGTAGCAGTACGCATTCCCGATGGCTATGTTTCGGGTCATGCCAATCAGGCCAGAATTCAGACATTTCCTCTCGCCAACGGTAAAACCTCCATCACCGATGCGGACGTGAAAAAGTGGAATGAGCCTTCGGTCGGCTGCATCTATAGTGCCGATGTGATTCAGTTTGCCCGCGACAATGATTGGTTCGACGGTGCCGATAAGGATTTCAGTTTTTCCGACACCTATGCACCGGTCGATTTTGGTGGTGCACGCTATTGCGACATTCGCGTGTGGAGCATGTTTCGCGAAGTGAATGCCGACATGGCTAAATATCAGGATTACGTGAGCGGACATAATCTCAAAAACAGAATGCCCCTATATGTTCTTCCTAACCGGAAAATTTCCGTGCAGGATATGATGCATTTCATGCGCAATCATCTTGAAGGAACCGATTTCGACATGTCGAAAGACATTGGAGCAGGCCCGTTTGGAAATCCCTACCGCTGGAGACCTCTCAGTTTTGAAGTCGATGGCCAGGAATACTGTAACGAACGTGCAACAGCCACACAGCAAACCGGTTTTAGCTTTATTGCTCAGAGCCGCAGTTCCATCCCCGACGAAATAGGTGGTATCATTTGGTTCTCAGTTGACGATGCAGCCAGCACGGTTTACACACCCATTTATACTTCAAGTCGACGTGTAGCCCATACCTTTGCCCGTGGCAATGGCAAAATGATGACCTGGAGCGACGATGCAGCATTTTGGGTGTTCAGTCAGGTGTCGAATTTCGCGTATACCCGCTACAACCTGATTCATCCAGAGATTGCACAGCGTCAGGATTCACTTGAATCACTCTATGTAAAATCGGTTGCCGACATCGATAAGCAAGCTGCTTTGTTGTATGCCGCCGATAAAATTCAGGCCGTAGAGTATGTGACCGATTTCTCGGTAAAAAATGCTGATGAACTGGTTTATTACTGGAAAGGTTTTTATCAGTACCTGTTTATGAAATATATGGATGGCAATGTGAAAACCTATATTCAGGGCGAGCAGAACCCTGATGTGCAGCAGCCCGGTTATGGTGAAGAGTGGAACAAGCGCATTGTGAAAGACAATGGCGAGTTTCTGAAAGTAGTGGGTCCCTCCGGTCACTAAGCCATTGATGATGAAATTTAAAGGCCGGTTTTCCGGCCTTTTTTTGTACTGATTCATGCATTGAAACAATCGTTG
>CAZLHV010000116.1:0-10252 GCA_964559205.1 uncultured Bacteroidaceae bacterium | reverse complement strand
CTTCCGAGAAAGAAATGGAAGGAATTACACCCGACGATGCTGTAATCAGAATTCTAAATACCGTTGAAGTTCCCCGGTAATGATCAGATTGCTTAAATTTTGGAAGTCTTTTTTCCTGTCTGCACGCTTTTTTGTGCTGGCAGGGGTAGTGATTTCCTTTTATATTTTTTCTTTTTTCTTTCCTTCTCTTTTCAGGCCTGCTGGAGTGGTTGTGATTTCGGTACTTTTTGTGGCAGGGGCCGATTCATTGCTGCTATGGCTGTCCGGAAACAGAATCATGGCGAAAAGAGAAATCCCTCCTCGTCTTTCAAATGGGGATAACAATCCTGTGGTGATTATTCTCAGGAACAACTATCAGTTTCCTGTGCGTGTTCTGGTGTATGATGAACTGCCTGTGCAGCTTCAAATCAGAAACCTAAAGTTTAGAAGAAGTTTAAGGTCTGGCAGAGAAAAGGAAATTCATTATACTGTTAAACCGGTAACAAGGGGCGAGTATCATTTCGGAGATATTCAGGTACTTGTTAACAGCCCCTTTGGCTTGCTTATGAGAAGGTACACCATTCCTGCAACATGCATGATTCCATGTTATCCTTCGTTTATTCATCTCCGCAGGTATGAAATTCAGGCTGTGTCGAACCGGCATGAGGAATCAGGACACAGGAGACTTCAAACACCCGGACGCAGCTTTGAGTTTGATCATATCAGAAATTATGTGCAGGGCGACGATGTGCGTAGCATCAACTGGAAAGCTTCTGCACGCCGCGATGCACTCATGATCAATCAGTTTCGTGACGAACGAAGTCAGCAGGTTTATTGCATTGTGGATGCTGGTCGCACCATGAAAGCACCTTTTGATGAAATGACTCTGCTGGATTATGCAATCAATGCCACCCTGGTTTTATCTGATGTCGCCGTGGTGAAAAACGATAAGGCTGGCGTTATGCTATTCAGCAATGCCATTCATCAACTTGTGCCTGCAAGCAATAGGCGAAGTCAGGTGGGGCTGATCATGGAACAGCTTTACAATGCGCAGACAGACTTCTCAGAATCATCGTTTGAAATGATGGCTTCAGCAATTACTCGAAAAATTCCCCGCCGAAGCCTCATTATTCTGTTTACCAATTTCGAGGGAAGGATTTCGCTGAAACGACAACTGCCATTTATTAGGCATTTAGCCCAACGCCATTTATTACTCACAGTTTTTTTTGATAATTCCATGCTGAACGACATCCTTTCTTCAAAGGCTCATGTTCTCCGTGATGTATATCTGAAAGCCATTGCAGAGCAGCAGATTTTTGAAAGAAAGTTCATGGCCGAAGATCTGCAGCGTGCCGGTGCGATTCCATTGCTGACCAGTCCGGCTCGTCTGACAGTGGATACTGTGAATCGTTATCTTGAAATTAAGGCGAGAAAACTGATATAAAGATTTTGATTTCTCGTGTTTATTTATTTTCTTTACAAAAAAAAATGCGACAGCTTATTTTTGCATTCTGCTGCATGATGCTTTCGGTTCAGGCATTTACTCAGCAAAGCACGACCGGCGAGTTTCCAAGGCAAGATATCAATATTGTTGGACATGTGTCCAGCCTTGGGGCTAAAGATATCAACGACGTTACATACATCATTCCAGGAGTGCCTGCCTATCTTTGGCGATATGGTTGCGGCCCCACGGCACTGGGCATGGTATTCGGTTATTATGACTCTCATGGTTACAACGATCTTTTTCCTGGTGATGCTTCCACTCAAACCCCATTGGTAAATCAATTCATGGCCTCGGCCGAGAATTACAACGACTACTGTTTGCCACTGGATTATTATCCTAGCCTGATGACAGACCTTTCAGCTCCCCCGTCAGGTGACGAGCACAGCAATAATTCGATTGCCGATTTTATGCTCACCTCGCAAAGCTATTATGGAAATTATTACGGTTGGAGCTGGAGCAGCGATATTGCAACTGCCTTCAACGATTATCTTGCCTTTGTTAGCAGCTACAGCGGCACCTGTAGCAGCCTGTACCTTTCGTCATATCCCTTTAGCAGCTACATGAACGAAATTGGAAACAATCGTCCCATGATGGCTTTGGTTGATACCGACGGCGATGGATACACCGACCATTTTATTACCATGGTGGGATACAAACAAGAAAGCGGAATGAATTATTATGGCTGTCACCAAACATGGGACGATCAGGTGCACTGGTACGAATATGAGACCATCGCATCGGGACAACCATGGGGCATTTACTGTTTGTTTTCGTTTTCATTTTTGCCGGCCTCGATCGATCATATGATTATGCAAAACTTTCAGGTGTATCCGAACCCGGCAACAAATGACATTTTCATTCATGCAGCCAATGCCAACAGCGAGGTGCTTGACATGCAGGGAAATGTTGTGCTGAAAACCATGTCGGATGCAAACGGACGTATCGATGTCTCCATGCTGAATCCGGGATTATATCTGGCTCGAGTAGTTGATGGAGAAACTGTGAGTGTGGGCCGATTTGTTGTGGAATAATCCTACCTTTACCCGTCAATTTTCATTGCATGGAACACCACGAAGCCATAGCCCGCATACAATTTCTTACGGCCGAACTCAACCGGCACAACCATCGGTATTATGTTTTAGACAGCCCCGAAATAAGCGACTTCGATTTCGATATGCTGTTGAAAGAACTCGAGCAGCTGGAGAAAGAAACCGGACATGTGGAGCCCGACAGCCCTACACAACGCGTGGGTGGACAGGTAACCAAACAATTCGATAGTGCTGCACATTTGTTTCCCATGTTGTCGCTCAGCAATGTGTATTCGGTCGATGAATTGACCGATTTTTTTACCCGCTGCGAAAAAGCAGCCGAAGGCGATGCGGAATTTACTTGCGAACCCAAATACGACGGCGTAGCCATCAGTCTGGTGTACGAAAATGGATTGCTCACTCGCGCAGTCACTCGCGGCGATGGACAAAAAGGCGATGTGGTTACGGCAAATGTGAAAACCATCCGCAGCATCCCGTTGCGGCTGATGGGAAGCGGCTATCCCGATGTTTTTGAAATGCGTGGCGAAATCATTCTTCCATTTTCTTCGTTCGACAAAATGAATCAGGAGCGCCTCGACAACGGCGACGAACCTTTTGCCAATCCGCGCAATGCGGCTTCGGGCACGCTCAAGCTGCAGGATTCGGCTATTGTGGCAGCGCGCAGCCTCGAATGCATGCTCTACGTTTGCATGAGCGATGAACCTGTGGCCGATACCCATGCAGCCATGCTCGAAAAAGCACGCAGCTGGGGTTTTAAGATCAACGATTATATGCGTGTTTGCCGCGGAGCAAGCGATGTTGAAGCGTACCTGAACGAATGGGCTGAAAAGAAAAACTCGCTTCCTTTTGCCATCGATGGTGTAGTGATTAAAACCAATAGCATCGCCTTACAGGAACAAATGGGCTTTACAGCCAAATCGCCCCGATGGGCAGTAGCATTTAAATACAAAGCCGAACAAGCACTGACAAAACTGATTTCCATCGATTTTCAGGTAGGAAGGACGGGTGTTGTTACGCCGGTGGCCAATTTAGAACCTGTTCAACTGGCTGGCACCACAGTGAAACGTGCCACACTTCATAATGCGGATGTGATTTCGCAACTCGACATCCGTGTGGGCGACAGCGTTTATGTGGAAAAAGGTGGCGAAATTATTCCAAAAATAATTGCCGTGGAGCAAAGTTTGCGGCCCGCCGACAGTGTACCATTTATCTATGCCACACATTGTCCCGAATGCCGCACAACGCTGCAGCGCAACGAAGGCGAAGCTGCATGGGTATGCCCGAACGACGAGGGTTGTTCGCCCCAGTTACGTGGAAAAATTGAGCACTTCATTTCGCGCAAAGCAATGAACATCGATAGTCTGGGCGAAGGAAAAGTGGAGTTGTTGTTCGAAAAAGGACTGATCCGCGATGTGGCCGATTTGTATTCGCTTCGTCCTGAGCAATTGATGGGTCTCGAAAAGGTTTTTTTGGATGAAGTTACCGGCAAGACGCGTGTGGTGCGACTGCAGGAAAAAGGCGTTGAAAATATCATGAATGGCATTGCTGCATCGAAAAAAACACCGTTTGAGAAAGTGTTGTTTGCTTTGGGAATCCGTCATGTGGGTGAAACGCTGGCCGCAAAAATTGCGCGCAGTGCCGGAACCATGGATGCCTTGATGCAAATGAATGCCGAAGAGCTGGTGCAAATTGGCGATGTGGGCGAAGTGATTGCCCGCAGCATTGTGGATTGGTGTAACGATTTAAATCACATGAATCTGATCACTCGGCTTAAAGCGGCCGGACTGCGTTTCGAAGCCGAAAAAGAAGAATTGTTGAGCGATGCATTGAGCGGCTTGACCTTTGTGATCAGTGGCACTTTTTCATCGTCGTCGCGGCGCAATGAGCTTAAAGCGTTGGTTGAAAAACATGGAGGCAAAATGGCCTCGTCGGTTTCAGCCAAAACAAATTATTTGCTGGCTGGCGACAACATGGGTCCTGCGAAACGCCAAGCAGCTGAAAAATTAGGCGTGAAAATTATTGATGAGGATGCATTCTTATTAATGATATCATAGGGCAGTGTGTGCAAAATATCAAAACAAATATCGCATTGAATCGTGCCGATTACAAGAACACGATTACGGACGCAATGGCGCGTATTTCATAACAATTTGCACAGAGAAACGAAAGAATTATTTTGGGGAAATTATTGAAACCAATCGGATTGATTTTCCGAATGAAATGAGGTTGAATTCCACGGGAGAAATTGCAAAGAAATTTTGGGGCGAAATACCCAATTTTTTCCCTTTTGTTCTATTAGATGAATTCATTGTGATGCCAAATCATATTCATGGCATTATTGTGATAAACAAACCAGACAATAAACCCAACGTAGAGACGCGATTAATCGCATCTCTACAATCAAATGGTGGTTTTGCAGGATTAAATAATCCCATGATGCATGAAAATGTTTCTCGTGTAATTCGTTGGTTTAAAGGGCGATGTTCTTTCGAAATTCATAAAATAAATAGTCAATTTGCATGGCAAACACGATTCTATGACCATGTTATTCAGAATGAAAAATCATTCATGCAAATCAGAGAATATATTTTCAGAAACGTGCAGAATTGGAATTCGGATCGGAACAATCATGAATAGGATGATTATTTTGATTTATAATGGTTCAATAGAAAG
Organism: uncultured Bacteroidaceae bacterium; assembly: GCA_964559205.1. GTDB lineage: Bacteria > Bacteroidota > Bacteroidia > Bacteroidales > DTU049 > GWF2-43-63. The sequence continues at coordinate 5,047 of CAZLHV010000116.1, read as the reverse complement.
CATTTAGTGGCATTGTGAAAAATTGCAAGAAGGAATTTCATCCAGAATCTTGTAATGGTATTGCAAAAATTATTTAGTGCTTTCCCAATAGGTGCTTCCATTTTTCGTCACCCGAAATTCCGGTTTAAGCCCAATGGCCTGGCTGAAATCGTGTATGGCTTCGTATTCAATCGGTAAAACAAGGTTGCCTTTTTTATCAATCACGCCGCATTTCTTGTTCTGATACACCACCACAAATTGTTGATCATACCATGTGTGACCGACAATCATGTCGTAGATGAAGTCAGTGACTTGTTTTCCGTTGCTGTTGATAAGCGCCCACTTTTCGCCTTTCTGAACTGCCGTAACATCAATATGGAAATCGAAAACGCGATCGTAAACCGGCGCCACAACCACTTTGCCGGTGGTGTCGAGAAACCCGTATTTGTTGTTTTCACGATAGAAAACACGGTTGTTGTGAATTTCGTAGCCAAGATGTTTGTATTTACATGGAATGACTTCTTTTCCTTTTTGGTTGATGTATCCATATAATGAATCGCGCATCACCATTGAATACGGATTCGGGTCTTTGGTGTACATGATTTGTCTGAATCCGTTGAATTGCTGATACCTTGCAGGGATGAGAATGTTGGTTTTTATGTCCATCAGTCCAAATAATCCGTTCTTTTTGAAAATAAGATTGCCGGTCAGATCAAACTGAATCAGCTGATATTCGCAGGGAATGATGATGTTAAAGCTGGTATCCGCAACACCAAACAAGGTGTCTTTCTGCAGTGTGGCAATATTTTTATCGTTCCAGAACTGGCCGATGGCTTCATATTCGCAAGGCAGAATCACATTTCCGTGCTCATCGGCAATGCCCAGTTTCTTGTTTCGGCTGATGCGATAATAAGATTCGTTCTGCAACTTGTACACATGATCGTAAATAACCGGCAGAACCACCATCCCCTGCTGGTTAACGAGACCATAAACATATCCGCGATTCACCACATTCCCGGATGTTTTTCGCCATTGCACAACATGATCACAAGCTTCGATGCGGTTTCCAAGGGTGTCGATGCAAAATCTCTCACCATTGAACTGCACCAGTGCATACCCATCATTTCCAAAATTTTCTGAATCTTCGAAACGGCAGGGAATCACTTCTTTGCCTTGCTTGTTGATGTAGCCCCATTTTCCGTTGCGAAAAACCCTCGCTAATTTTAGGCCGGCTGCATAGAAGCTTTCGCATATTTCGTATACCGGTGCCACCACTTCGGTGTACGATGAATCAATGAAGCCAATGAAGCCGTTTTTTTTCACCATGGTCAATGGATATTGATGTATGTATTCCGGATTGACAATTTCATCGTATTCGCCAATGTTTTTAAAGTTGTTCTTGTCGATGCGGTAATGCTTCCTGATTGTGCCGTTTTTTACAAAAGATATCAGTACCTGGCTTTCCCAAACATATGCATCATATTCCATCGGAATAATTTCTTGCATTTCCTTGTCAATGATGCCCCATTTGCCATTGAGCTGCACAAGCAGGTTGTTTTTGATGGGCCATAATGCTTCAAATTTCATTGGGATTTTAATTTGACCAAAAGAATCAATCAATCCCACTTTGCAGTTTTCGAATGGACTGAAATTGCCCCGAAGATAGGTTTCCGTTTTCTTTGTGGTGTCGGCATTTGCGAAATCATATACTTTATAATACCCATTGAAAAAGTGCATCGGTTGCGGACTGTACGGCCACACGCCACCGGAAAAGGCAACTTTCCCTGCATGCGTTGGCATGAACTGATGGATGACGTTATTGCTTTTTTTGTCAAGCGGCACCGCTTTAAACAAGGCGTTTAGCGATTCGAGTGACCAGAATGTGTTGAAGGCGTTGATGATGGTTCCGGTGCTGTCGCGAAAATAATATTCATTGGGCGGGGGAGGCGGCTCGAGCATGCTATACGACATTGCGCGGGGCTGCGATTGTTCCAGAAAAAATATCTTGCGGTCCCAATAGGCCAGGTGATCGACTTCGATCATTTGTACGCCGTTGTAAAAAGGATAGTAGATGGTATCAATCTGTTGCGGCATTCGTGGGCGGAAAATGTCATCAATATCGCTCTGAGCGCGGCACGAAGTGATAAAAGCAACAAGGCAGCATGTTGCAGCAAGCGCAAATCTGAATTTTTTCATAGGGCGCCGCCTTGCACAAGCTTCGTGCCGGGAATGATTTCTGAAGAAGTTGGTGATTTGGTTTGTTGAAAATATCAAATTGTTGAAATAATTGATATTTTTGTAGATTAAATCCATGATTATATGAAAAAACCCGTTCTTTCATTTCGTGATGCCATACTCTGGAACAAGTTGCTGAGAAAGTATTTCCGAGCCTTCAGGCGATTTGAGGTATTGAAAGCTTCCGAAGAAGCCTCACACACCGAGGTAAGTCATTTGCAACGAAAAATTCAAAGCCTTTTCAACCGGCTTTCGAGAATGCAAAGCCGCGTTGGTATTAAGATTGCCGGAAGTGCCATTGCCTTGATGCTGATGAGTACACAATTGAATGCTCAGGTGTATCACCCCGACGGCCCTTTGTCTCATCAAAACATAGCACCTTTTTCAATGGGGCTTCTTTCTAATATTTCAACCGGCGATGTTGATGGAGATGGTAATACGGACATTGTTGTCGGTGAATATTTTGGAACAACCACCATGATTCGTAACAATGGAAATGGTGAATTTATGAATGAAGGATCAATAGTCGTTGATGGGGCATCTTTGTCAATAGGCTTATTGCCATCCCCAACGCTTGCGGATGTTGATGAGGATGGCGATCTGGATTTGTATACAGGCTCGTATTCTGGAACCATAAATGTTGCAATGAACGATGGCAACGGAGTATTTACTTCTGCACCTGATCTGTTAGCCGACGGATCAACAATTGATGTTGGAATGTTCTCTTTTCCGGAGTTTGCCGATGTAGATGAAGACGGTGATCTTGATTTGTACGTTGGCGAGAGTACCGGACTTGTCAAGGTGTTTATAAACAATGGCAGTGGCGTTTTTACTGCCTCAGGCAATCTTCAGGCTGGAGGTGTTGATATTAGTGCAGGAACTCTTTCTCAACCCACTTTTTACGATTTGGACAATGATGGGGATCTGGATTTATATTTGGGTGTAAACTCAGGGTATATTCATTACTTCTCAAACAATGGAAGTGGGGTCTTTACGGCAGGACCTGATGTACAGGCTGATGCCTCTTTCATTGATATTGGGACATATTCTTCCCCCGCATTTGCTGATATCAATGATGACGGATTCGTCGATTTAATCAGTGGCAATTATGATGGCCAAATTGTTGTTTTCTCAAACGCCGGTTCAGGAACATTAACCAACGATGGTAATTTAGTGGTTCGTGGCGGACAATTTTCCTTCGGTATGTTTAATGCTCCCTCTTTCGCTGATATTGATGGGGATGGTGATCTCGATATCTTTGTCGGCACTTACTATGGCACTATTTCAGTTATTTCAAACAGTAGTAATGGAAACCTCGTTTTAGGTCCAAATGTAATCGCTGCAGGTGTTGTACTGGATGCCGGATCTTTTGTGACTCCTGTTTTTGCCGATATCGACGGGGATAATGATATGGATTTATTTGTCGGAAACGATGCAGGATACATTGTCAATTATACGAATATGGGTGGAGGTGTGTTTTCTGCAGGTGTTAATGTTCAGGCAGATGCCAGTGACATCGATGTCGGTAATTTTGCACTTCCTGAGTTCGCTGATCTTGACAATGATGGCGACCTCGATTTGTATGTAGGAAACTCGCCAGGAAATATTTCTGTGTTTGTGAACGACGGTTCCGGCGTGTTTGCAGCGGCAGCCACCCCTTTGTTTGTTGCCGATGGTATCACAGTCGATGTGGGTGATCTTGCTGCTCCATATGTTTTTGACATCGATCTGGATGGCGATTTAGACATGTTGGTTGGTGAATACTTAGGTGCTGTAAAAGTTTATCTGAACAATGGCTCAGGTGTTTTCAACAGCGCTCCAAACCTTCAGGTTGAAGGTGCTGATATCGACAACGGATTCCTGGCAATACCCAGATTTGCAAACATCGATGGTGGCTGCGGACCCGACTTGTTTGTCGGTGGTTATCAAACACCCATATATAAGTATAATTACACTGATACGCTTGCACCGGTCATCACGTGCCCTGCCAATTTTACGTACAATCTGCTGCAGTTCCAAAACAATTACACCGTTTCAGGAACCAGCTTAGACCCCATTTCAGCTTCTGACAACTGCAACATCGAGAGTGTGCTCAACGATTTCAATAGCAATGCAAGTCTGGCGGGTGTCGATTTTCCTGCCGGAACCGAAACCATCACCTGGACAGTGACTGATGTGGATGGAAATACTGCCACCTGCACCGTTGATGTTACGGTGAATGTTTTCAACGCCATCGATGATTTGTCAGACTTGGGAATATCAATGTATCCCAATCCTTCAACAGGCATTTTCAGCATCGAAAACGCTCAGAATTTCAACATTCTTATCAGCGATGCTTTTGGTAAAACCATTGCCAGCTATGCCAACGTGCAGGATGCAAAATTCGAAGTCGATCTGACTGCTTTCCCTGCTGGTGTCTATTTTGTGACTGTGTCGAACGAAACGACCATCAACACCGCCCGTTTGGTGATTGATTAGTCTCTTTTTTGTGTTTGATTAAATATCTTTTCGCGATCAATTCACATTTGAACAGTGTTTTTTTCGCAGAGGGGACTTAAATATGACTGTGTTTTCTACTGGTTGCACGAAGTACTCCAAGTATAGCACGAAGCACACGAAGAGAAAGACTATAACAAAAGCCGTTATCAATGGCCGTATTCTAAAATTTGCATGCGAGCTTGCAAATTTTAGAATACGGCCATTGATGATTCACAACGCTGTTGTGAATGGATGTAAACGGCTTTTGTTCATGATTGAAAGCAACGTGGTGGTCTTGGTGCCCTTCGTTGTGTTCTTTGTGAAGCCAGGATCATGTCAATGGCTCAATCTTCAA
>CAZLHV010000115.1:0-10289 GCA_964559205.1 uncultured Bacteroidaceae bacterium | reverse complement strand
GTTGGAATAAGCGATGCTAACCCAAATGAAGAATAACGATGCAGTTTAACATTGAAAATATTGCGCTCCTGACCGGTGTATTTCTTATGCTGACCGGTCTATACGGGGTTTTGACAAACCGGAATATTCTACGCATGATTGTGGCTTTCAGCATTTTCGATACCGGCCTGAATATTCTCATTGTAACGTTGGGGTATATGCCCGGACGAACGGCTCCGGTCATTGACAATACTGTCGTTACAGCACAAAACATTGCTCAGGCTGGTATTGATCCGGTTCCGCAGGCTCTGGTGCTCACTGCAATTGTGATTGGTTTCGGGGTTACTGCCCTGATGCTTGTGTATGCCATGAAGTTGCACCAAAAAAGGAAATCTTTAGATATTAACGATTATACAGATCTGAAATGGTAAGTCCTTATTACATTCTGACCATCGGATTGGGGCTGGCATTCCTGCTGGGCGTCACCGGACATCGTCTGCGTCATCTCAGCACCGGCCTTATCACTGCTGCAATGGCGGTTTTTACTACAATTTCGCTGAGCTGGCTTGCAGGCCTGTTGGGGGGCACGGAGTCCGTTACCCAGTTTTTTTCTGCAGGTTTTGAGCCTCCATTTTCCATTGCCTTACAGGTTGGGCTGCACGAAGCTGCAGTAACCTTCTTAATTAACGTTTTGGGATTGCTGTCCGTTCTTTACATGGCCAAAGGTCTTGGCGAGCGCGCTTCAAAACTGAGCCCGGTTCTGCTCATTATTTTCATGGGACTAAACATGCTGGTGTTGACACGCGATGTTTTTAATGTGTTTGTTTTTCTCGAAATCACAGCCATTGCCCTTGCCGGTTTGATTCTGTATGAAAAGAAAGAACATGCTGCTTCTGCCGGATTTAAGTATCTGCTTGCATCTTCACTCATTTCTTCCATTTATCTCCTTGGCGTTGTTCTCGTCTATTTCAACACAGGTTCGCTTTATGCCGATGATCTGGGTGTCATTGCCCAGACGTCCACTCCCGCTGCTTCCATTGCTGCTTTTCTAATGATTTTGGCAGTGGTACTGGAACTGAAACCTTTCCCGGCCAATGGATGGGCGCTCGATGTGTATGAAGGAGCTCATCCGGCTACAGCTGCCATCATTTCAGGTGGTGTGGCCACTGCATTGCTTTTTGTACTTGATAAAATGATGCCTGCTGCCGATGTTTGGGTCATGCAAATGGTTTCTGTCATCGGATTGATCACCTTTTTGGGGAGCAACTGGCTGGGTATTGCACAAAAAAATGCTGCCCGAATGCTGGGTTATTCTTCGGTAGGTCAGGTTGGGCTTATCATGACTGTAATTGGAGCTCAACAATTTATTGGTGAACAATATGCTCTGATCGCTTTTGGATTATTGCTGACACATGCGCTGGCAAAAGCTGGCCTGTTTTGGATCAGCGGCTTGATGAAGGATACCAGTCAATTAAGCTCCATCGCGATTCGTAAAAGACCACTGTTGCTGGTGATATTTGGTATTTTTCTTTTTGCCCTCGCTGGTTTTCCGCCCTTCCCCGGCTTTTTTGCAAAATGGGAGCTGATTATGTCACTAGGCTCACTCGAAGCATGGGGGTGGATCACATTAATCATCATTGGTTCGCTGCTCGAGATGGTATATCTGATCAGGTGGTTTGGCATGGTGGTAAAAGCCGAAGAGCCACAGGATCAGGAAAAACCCGCCGTGAATGTGTTGCAGTGGGTATCCATGCTGATTTTTGCAGCAGGGTTGCTCATCGGTGGCTATTTTGCTTCCGGACTGACTTCTGTGGCATTTGATATGAATATTATGCTGCTGTTGCCCGTGCTGGTTTTATTCGCTGTCGATTTCCTTCCTGCGTGGATTAAAAACACGCTGTTAATTGGTGCAACAGCCTATTATGGTTATAACATTATTCCAACACTTGAATCCTTTTCACTGATTTTTGGAGCCATTTTCATCGGTGGAGCCATCATTACTTTATTGTTTGGCTATCATTTCAAAGGTCGTCGTCCCGGGTTCTATCCGTTGGTGGCCATGATGTTTGGCGGTCTCATGATGTTGGTTCAGGCAAAAGACTTGCTTTCATTTTTCTTTGCGTGGGAAGTCATGACCGCCGGCTCTTACTTTCTGATTTTACGCGGAAAACAATCACAGCCCCATGCATTTAGTTATATGTTGTTCAGTTTTGGAGGGGCGTTGCTCATTCTCGGAGGATTTGCCATTGCCCATTTTGTAACCGGCAGCTGGGATTTCAGTGCGTTGTCTATGACGGGACCGCTTGCACCTATCGTGTTTATTATGCTTACCATCGGTTTCCTGACCAAAACGGCAGCTATCGGCCTTCATATCTGGTTGCCCGGTGCGCACAGTGAGGCCGAAAGCGACGTCTCTCCTATGGTTTCCGGAATTTTGCTTAAAGCAGGTGTCTTTGGTCTTATCCTTTTGTTTTTACACATGGGGCGTCAGTTTCTATGGGGCATTGACCTTATTTGGGTGCTGAGTTGGGTTGCGGTTATTACAGCCATAGGCGGTTATCTGATGGCTTCGATGCAAGAGGACATGAAACGACTGCTTGCCTATTCCAGTGTGGGTCAGTTAGGAGTCATCCTTTTCGGGCTTACCCTTATGTCAAATCTGGGATGGTTGCTGGCCATCACGGGTTCTATCACACACTTTCTTAATAAAACCATGCTTTTTCAGGCGGTGGGAGGCGTGTATTCACGCACACACGATCGGATGATGTATCGGATGGGAGGCCTTATTTTCCGCATGCCGCTTACCTTTATTGTCGTACTAATTGGCATCATTTCGATGAGCGGTGTGCCACCACTTGCCGGATTTGCCGGAAAATGGCTGGCGTTTAATGCAGTGCTAGAACAGGGATACTATTTGCAGGGAGCCGGAATGGTGCTGGCAGGAGCGGTGGCGTTCCTCTACCTTTTCAGACTGATTCATGCACCTTTTCTTGGTCAGCTGAAAGATCATCTGCGAAAAGTTCGTGAAGCCAATTTCTGGATTCTGCTGCCTCAGTTCATGATTATTATGATTATCATGACCCTTTCAGCGTATCCAGGCACACTGCTTGAACCTGTCGGAAAGGCACTCACTGCTTACTTCCCGGATGGTGCTCTTCAGTGGAAGGAAAGCGCCCTGTCGTTTGGAGCCAAAACTGCCATCAGTCCGTATGGTTATTGGAATGGAACCTATGTCATGCTGATTACTGTCATCATTTTTGCCATTTTACTGGGAGTGCAGATGTTGATTCAGCGACGAAATAAAAAAGTTGGACAATTCAACATTGTGTATTCTGCAGAGCGTCCTTCAACACCTGAAACAACACATGCGGCATATCATTTCTATGCGCATTATCAAAAAGCAGTTGGTTTTCTTATCACGCCATGGGCCACACGTTTCTGGAATGCGGTGGCTGATATTGTACACAGCATCGCGCTTCATGTACGCCGCCTTTACAATGGAAATGGACAGTCATATCTGATTCATATTCTGTTGTTCACGATCATTTGTTTTTTCTTATTTAACGGAGGGTTCTGATCATGGGTGAAAAAATTCTCTTTGTGTTTATTTCGGTCTTCCTGACCCTGAATTACGGATACCTGCTGAATGGTCTGATTCGTAAAATTTATGCCCGCGTCGGTCGTCGTCACGGTATTCCTTTTTATCAGATGTATATCGATTTGTTTAAGGCGCTGGCGCTGCGAACGAACATCAGGCACGGAACCATGTTTTATCTGGGACCCGTGTTTCGTTTTACCGGAGGGGTGGGATTATTTCTGTTCATGCCAGTGGTGTTTGGTTCCGAACTTTTCAGCAATTTGTCGTTTTCGGGGGACCTGTTGTTGCTCCTGTCGTTTCAGTTTTTCGGAACATTAGGCATGGCACTGGGTGCCGCCGAAAGTGGTCATCCTCATTCAGCCATTGGTGTAACCCGTGGTTTGGCGCAGATGACGGCAGTTGAAGTACCCTTTGTTCTTGCGCTTATGGGGGTGGCCATTCAGTACAACACCCTGTCGCTGCACGATATTGTTGCCGCACAGCAGGGAAGCATTTTGAACTGGACTTTATTCACCAATCCGCTGGTGGTTGTGGCGGCCATGCTGGCTTTGCTCGGCTCATTCATGAGGCCTCCATTCGATGTGGTGCTTGCTCCTCAGGAAATCCCGATTGGACCTCCAACAGAATATCATTCAAACTATCTGGTATTGCTGCAAAGCAACCGGGCCATTTTTCCGCTGGCAAAAGCAGTGCTCTTTATGAATTTGTTTTTCGGTGGCGCCGGAAGTTACGGCGAGATGATGCTGAAAACATTCCTTATTATTATGTGGTCGGTATTTGTCGGTGTGTCTTTTCCGCGTTTCCGAGTCGAACAATCGATTCGTTGGTTCCTCGGCATCCCGCTCATTATCGGCCTGCTTGGGCTGGCTTATGTTCAATTTTTTATCCGTTAAGTCATGAGTAAAGACGATCTTCAAAAGAAACAGGTGATATCGCCCGATGGCGAGCATTTCGAAGTTGAGCCGCTGAACGATTATTTCTGTCAGGATCGCCCCGAAGATGTGAAACCTGTCAATAAAATTCTAGAGCGCTTCTATAACTGGGCACGCTCCGAAAGCATTTGGATTCTTGGATTCGGAACGGGTTGCGGTGCCATCGAAATGCGCCCGCTCATGACACCTCGTTTCGATGCCTATCGTTTTGGAATTCAATGGAGACCCACGCCAAGACAGGCAAACCTGCTCATCGTTTCGGGATATCTTTCAACCAAAACACTGAAGCGGGTCATCAGGGTGTACGAACAAATGCAGAATCCAAAATATGTCATGGGACTTGGAAGCTGTACCATCAATGGGGGAATGTATTTCGACAGCTACAACACCATTAAACGCCTCGATTATTATCTTCCGGTAGATGTGTATGTAGCTGGCTGTATGCCTCGTCCTGAGGCGCTGCTTGCTGGTTTCGAAAAGCTGAAAAAGCTCATCAAGGCTGGTCAGGCCGAAGGTGCCAACGATTATGCAAAGCGATTCGACTGGTATAAACAAAACCAGAAAGAAGTCATTCGCGATTGGGATATGCCTGATTATAACTGGTAAAACACAAACTATGTTCACAACAATATTCAAGGATCTGAGTGATCGATTCAAAACCGGCGAAACACGTTTTCAGCGCGATAATTTGGCTTTCATTACGGTGGATCGCATTCATGCCATTCCTGCCATTCAGTGGATGAAAGTTCAACATGGATTTCGTCATCTGGTGTTGCTTACTGCTGTTGATTACATTGAGCAGGATCAGTTTCAGCTGACATATCTGCTGCATCATCCGGATACGAAATCCGATGTTGGAATCCGTGTTTTGATTGAACGCGACAATGCTTCAATGGAATCGGCACATTTGATATGGCCTACCATTGCAACCTATCAGCGGGAATTGAAAGAGATGTTCGGAATTGATTTTCCTGGCAGCCCCCGTGTGGATGAACCGTTTATCCTTGAAGGATGGGAAGGTAAACCACCCTATCGCAGGGATTTTGACACCAAGGAATTCGCAAACTCATTCTATCATCAGCGCGAAGGTCGCAGCACAAACGATCCGGCTGAATACATGAAAGCAAAACTGTATCCCAATGAGTAAAAAGAACTTTTTTCATATGGATGGCGACAGGTCAAAATATCCGCCTCTTCGACCTGATGGTACGGCCGAAATTGACCTTGCTTCGCACAAGTATATTAAGCTGTGGCACGGTCCTAATCACCCCGGCATCACCGGAAACATGTCGGTTGAGCTCACCGTTTGTGGCGATGAAGTAGTTGAGGCAAAAACCCATGTGGGTTACCTGCATCGCGGATTCGAAAAACTGATGGAACGAAGAAAGTATATTCAGAATTTCCCGTTGGTTTGTCGCATCGCCGTTCCAGAGCCCGATTTCAATGAGTTTAATTATGCCACCTGCATCGAAGATCTCACCGGAACGGTCGTGCCTGAAAAGGCGATGTGGTTGCGAACACTCATTCTCGAAATGGCACGCCTTCAGGGTTTTCTGATGTGGACAGGAGGTATGGCAGGTGCGCTGGGATTCGGAACGGTGGGCCAGTGGTCAAACTATTGCCGCGATCTGGTTCTCGACCGCTTCGAAGAACTTACCGGTGCCAGAATTTATCATATCTACATCCTGCCTGGCGGCGTTCGTGCCGATCTTCCGGAAGGTTTTGCCCAACGGATGGAAAAAACCCTGCAGGAAATTGAGGGTTTCGTCAGCGACATCCAGCGTGTGATGTTCAACAATTATGTTTTCAAAAAACGCACGGTTGGCATGGGTGTAATTGATCCGGCCTGGGTATATGAATATGGCATTGTTGGTCCAAATGCTCGTGCAGCAGGCATCCCGCTCGATGTGCGCCGCGACAATCCTTATGCTCGCTATACTGAACTCGATTTTGAAGTGACCACCTTCACCGACAGCGATATCTATACAAGAGCTTTTTTGCGAAACCGCGAAACCGTGAAAAGCATTGATCTTATCAGACAGATTCTTGCAAAAATGCCCAAAGAAGGCGAAATCAATGCTCCGATGGGCAATCTGATGCATCTGACCATTCCGGCCGGAGAAACCTATGTTCGTAGCGAGTGCACCCGGGGAGAATATGGCTATTATCTGGTTTCTGACGGTTCAGGATATCCGCGCAGAGTCAATGTTCGCGGTCCAAGCTATACACATGCCGTTGCCTTACTTGAAAAGATGCTGGTGAACACCAACATTGCCGATGTAGCACAGCTCATGGTTTCTTTACATACCTATCCACCCGAAATCGAGAGATAATTATGGGAACTTTAAAAGATATTCTGAGTCCGTTTACCGTTTGGAAACATGCACTGAAAGAGCCTGTAACCATCAAGGATCCGCTCAATCGTCCGGGCGCTGACCGCTATCGCGGGTTTCATCAAAATAATGTGACGGAATGTATTGGATGCGGCACCTGCGAATCGATCTGCGAAAACGAAGCCATCGATATGGTTCCGGTTGAAGGCATTGAAACGCGTCATGGAGACAGTGGTCTGCGACCCATGGTCGATTATGGCCGCTGTTGCTGGTGTGCTCTTTGCGTCGATGTCTGTACCACCGGCTCGCTTACGCTTTCCAATACTTTTACATGGGTCGATACCGATCCGGATCAGTTTCGTTTTATTCCCGGGGTTGACAAAAAACCATGGGATCAGAACGAAAAGGGGTACCGAAAGGATCCAGGATTGGAGTTGTATCCTCTCGAACGTCCGCATATGCAGGAACTGCATCCCGAAGAACGCGATCATTCGTTCATTGAAATTGTAAAAGGTTATTCTGATGAAGAGGCACTGATCGAAGCTGATCGCTGCGTAGAATGCGGAATCTGTACTGCTACCTGCCCGGCTCACATGGGCATCCCCCAATACATCAAAGCGATTCGAAATCACGATGTGGAGGAAGGTCTGCGCATCATGTATGAAACCAACCCATTGCCTGAAATCTGCGGACGCATTTGTACGCATAAGTGCGAAACAGTCTGCTCGCTGGGTCATCGGGGTGAGCCCATTTCGATTCGCTGGCTTAAGCGATACATTGCCGATCAGGTTCCGGCCAGCAAATATGCCGAAGTATTGCGCCAGGACTCGTATGAGCAAAATGGTAAAAAAGTCGCGATCGTTGGTGCGGGTCCGGCGGGCCTAAGTGCTGCATATTACCTGCGTCAGCTTGGATATTCAGTAACCATTTTTGAGAAACTGGCTGCTGCCGGTGGAATGATGCGATATGGAATTCCCGAATATCGTTTGCCTTACGACCAGCTTGATAAAGACATAGAGTACATTCTTTCTCAGGGAGTCGATATAAAATACAAGACTGAAATCGGACGTGATATCGCTTTTGAAAAACTGCAAAGCGATTTTGATGCAGTATATGTGGCTACAGGATTGCATCAGGGACGCAGTACCCGTATTCCGGGCTCGGATCATCCGAGGGTTTATCAGGCGATTGATCTGCTGCGCAAAATCACCATGGGTGAGGAAATAGATGTGCCCGAACGCGCGGTTGTTATTGGTGGTGGCAATGTTGCCATGGATATTACACGCTCAATGGCTCGTCTGCAAAAGCAGAAATATGGAAAGGTCGGAGTGTTGGCCACTTCGCTTGAAACGGAAGAAAAAATGCCTGCCGATCGGGAAGAAATTGTTGAAGCACGCGAAGAAAATGCACTCATCATGCCGGGTTGGGGTCCTCGCGAAATCGTGGTCGAAAACGGAAATATCAAAGGGCTGAATGTGGTAAAATGCCTGAGCGTTTTTGATGATACAGGTCGCTTCAATCCTTCGTTCGATGAAAGTGAAGTGAACTTTTTTGAGGCTGATATTGTCATTGAATCGATTGGTCAGGGTGCCGACCTTGGTTTCATATCGTCCGATTACATGGAAAAACTTGAAAAAGATCACCGGGGTCGTGTGTTGGTTGATCCACTTACATATCAGTCTTCATTACCCTGGCTATTCATGGGTGGGGATATCATTGAAGGACCGGATGTGATTCACGGAATTGCCAACGGACATAAAGCTGCCAAAGGAATTGATTTGTTTCTTAATCAATAAAATCACTTATGAATCATCAAACTGACATTCGTACAACCTATATGGGATTAAACCTGCCATCGCCTGTTCTGGCGTCAAGCAGCGATTTTACGTCAAACACCGATTCGATTGTAAAACTTGCGCAGGCAGGAGCAGGAGCAGTCGTTCTGAAATCTCTTTTTGAAGAACAAATCATGATGGAAACGGATGCCATGCGTATGAATAATATGTTTGGCACCTATTCCTACAACGAGGAATACATTGCTTACTACACCAAACAGCATGAGGTAAAGAAATATCTCGACTTAATTTCTGATGCGAAAAGAAATGTTCAGATTCCAGTCATTGCGTCCATTCATTGTTCGTCTGCTGACAGCTGGATGCGTTTTGCTGCTGAGATTGAGCGCGCAGGCGCCGACGGGCTTGAACTGAACGTGTTTGTTATGCCATCGGATGCTTCGGTAAAAGAGCAACAGATTAAATCGGTTTATCACTCCATTGTAGATGGCGTGCGTGCTCATACCAAATTGCCCCTTGCACTGAAACTGCATTGGTATTTTACCGATATGGCTGCTTTTATGACTGAACTGAGCGAAAAAGTTGACGCTCTGGTATTGTTTAATCGCTTTTATAATCCAGACATTGACATTGCTACGAAAAAAATTGTTAGTCGCGGTTCGCTGAGTCAGGCTTCGGATCATGCACAGATTATGCGCTGGATCGGCGTGTTGGCAGGACGCATTTCGTCAGGCTTGTCGGCAAGCGGAGGCATTCACGACGCTGAAGCGGTGATTAAAAGTTTGTTGGCCGGTACCGATGTGGTTCAGGTTGCTTCGGCGATTTACCAGAAAAACGAGTCGGCCATTGCCGACATGGTAGCAGGTTTGCAACAGTGGATGGCCGCTAATCATTTTGGTAGCCTGAGCGATTTCCGGGGCTCATTAAGTCAGAAAAACATTGCCAATCCCATGCTATACGAACGAGCTCAGTTTATGAAATATTTCAGCGATTATCAGCAAACGAAGGAAAAATCCTGATCACCATGAATGCATATACGACGTCGCAGGAAGTTCTTGAACATGCCATCAGGCTTGAAGAACAAATGATCAGAATTTTTGAATTTTGTTGTCAGAGAGAGTTTTGTCAGAAACTGGCAACACTGTTCGAACGTTTTGCGGCGGAGGAAAAACTGCATCGTCAGCGGCTTGGAAATCTTCTGCAAAGTTCTCAGGCAGCTTTCGACACCGCGCTTATTGCGGATATGTCGCCCGATCAGTATCCCGAATTGCCTGATCCGTGTCATGCTCCCGACATGGCTGACGCATTGAAAAAAGCGATGGAAATTGAAAAAACCGCATACCGGTTTTATAGTGATTTGGCTGTACGCATGACCGATCCTTTGCTGGCGTCGTTTTTTGACATGCTCGCCCAGGAAGAATCGCAGCACAAGCTGCGCTTTGAGCTGGAATATGATAAGCTATCGCTTTAATCTTTGAGTCGCTGATTCATTTTAGTCTGCAAACTGCTTTGGCTGCGGAAAACCGGTCTGTGCATGCAGGTTTGATCTCAGAATCATTATTGATATCACAATAAAATATTTCATGTTTTTCATGGGTTTTACAATGATAGGGTCAACGGCAAATATACATGATCAACAGATTTGATGTCAATG
>CAZLHV010000114.1:0-10353 GCA_964559205.1 uncultured Bacteroidaceae bacterium | reverse complement strand
CAGGAGTTTCATTATTGATCACAATCTGATAAATGCAGTTTTCGTCAGGTTTCGCGATGGGACATTGCACAATTTCGCCGCTGTGGGTAGCATTCCACTCACTTTTCTTCACCGCCTTGCCCTGATGTTCAGTTGGGTTAACACGTGTTCTATACCCAA
Organism: uncultured Bacteroidaceae bacterium; assembly: GCA_964559205.1. GTDB lineage: Bacteria > Bacteroidota > Bacteroidia > Bacteroidales > DTU049 > GWF2-43-63. Next base: position 10,194 of record CAZLHV010000114.1, on the reverse strand, counting down.
AAACTTCATAAAAAAACTCATCAATATAGGTCTTCATGATATTATTGCAATGCAGATTCATGACGGGCATGCGCTTCTTTAAATCGTGAAGCAGTGGAAAATCCTCGCGCAGGGTTCTGTCTTGCCAGGCAATAGCTATGCGGCATTTCCTTGCCGGATTGTTGGTCAGTACCCAACGATTGTTCTTGGCAATTTTATAAATAATGCTCTTTCGGCCGGGCAGTTCCGGAAAAGTCAGCATGCGGATTACTCTTCCACGGTTGGCGAAGCGCGATTTCAGTACAGCAAGAAGGTAGCGCAATTCCTTTCCTGCCGCTTCTGCCAGAGAAAGCTTTGCAGGATAATAATTATTCAGGATCTTCTTCATTTTCCTTGTCAGCATTTATGCCGCTATAATCAAGTTTTGAACTCTTCTTCTCCCAGATATCGCGGGCTTCTTCCTGCAAATCGGCATGTCCGTCTTTCTCATCAACAATTTCAAGACCCAGCAGGGATTCCATAATATCTTCTAGGGTAACAATGCCTGCCATCGCACCATATTCATCAACAACCACTGCCATGTGTTCTTTTTGGCGGACAAGTTTATTGAACACATCCTGAACACCAAACTTCTCAAAAACCACAGTGACATTTCTTTTAATTTCCTTAAGCATGACCGACGTTTTCCCATCCGCCATTTTTTCGAGCACGTCGAATTTCAGCACATATCCTATAATTGAATCGCTTGAACCATCATAAACTGGAATTCTCGAAAAACGGCTGAAGGAAGGATGGTGAAAAAGATCTGAGACCGTGGAAAGGGCAGATATTCTGAAGGCCACGGTTCGCGGGGTCATGATATCTCCAATTTTTTTGTTCGACATTTGAACAAGGTTGTGAATGGCCCGGCTTTCCTGTTCATCGAAAACACCCTCTTGCTGTCCCAGTTTTGCCATGGCAGATAACTCATCACGAGAGACCCTTTTGTGGTCATCTCCTCTTTCAAACATGCGTGTAATAAAACGCGAAACAACCACAAGGGGGAATGAAAGAATAATGATCACCTGAATAACTCTGCCTGCCGGCAGGATCAGTTCTTTCCAGTAATTGGCTCCTATGGTTTTAGGGATGATTTCGGACAACAACAAAACAGCCAGCGTCAGGGCAGCCGAAATAATGCCGAAATAAGCTTCTCCAAATACAGCCACCGCCTGAGCCCCCACGCCAGCAGCACCAAAAGTGTTGGCCACAGTGTTCAGGGTCAAAATAGCCGTTAATGGCTTATTGATCTGATCCTTATAATGGATCACAAGGCTGGCAGTTTTATATCCCTGATCCCTTTTATTCAGTAGAAATGGCAAAGTCGAACTCAGCAAAGTCGATTCCATCAGACTGCAAACGAAGGACGTAACAATGGTCAGAACGAGAAACAAGATCAGTAGCCCCATTGCACAGACAGGTTAATTTGTATGATCATGGATAAAATTGGAGCGAGAGATGGAGATTAGATCCGGCAGGAGAATACAAGGTGCTTGAAGTTATTTTTTTGCGATCTGAGCCATCAGTTCAGCTTCCATAACCTGCTTGCCGCCCACAAATGCATTTCCATACATGTGACATATTCCTCTTCGGATAGGCGAAGCAAGTTCAAGATAGAACACCAGAGTATCACCGGGAACCACTTTTGCCCTGAACTTTACGCCATCGATTTTAAGAAAATAGGTAAGGTAGTTTTCCGGATCAGGAACAGAGTTGAGAATGAGCACACCCCCCACCTGAGCCATGGCTTCAACCTGAATCACACCGGGCATCACAGGCTCCTTGGGAAAATGGCCGACGAAAAACGGTTCGTTCATGGTCACATTCTTGATTCCAAGAATGGAGCTTTCGGTCATGGTCATGATTTTGTCGACAAAAAGAAAAGGAGGCCGATGAGGCAGGAAACGCTGCACATCTTCAACCGTGAAGAGTGGTTTCGCAAACAGGTCAAAATCAGGCAATTTCAACTCCATAGGTGCTTTTTATTTGTTGTTGGATCAAAAGGGCAAATTCAACATTGGTTTTGTGACCTGGTTTATTGGCGATGATGTGGCCGGTAAACCGGCAGCCCACAAGTGTCAGATCACCAAAGACATCGAGCGTTTTATGCCGGGCAGGCTCGTTTGAATGGTGTAACTGAATATTGTTTAGCACACCTTCTTCAAGAACCGAGACCTTAGGCTGATTAAAAACCGTGGCAAGGTGATCGAGTTCTTCCTGCGACAAGATGCGGTCAACAAAAACAATGGCGTTTCGAATATCACCCCCCTGAATCAGATTTCGTTTTAACAATGCTTCAACCTCACTCAGAAAAACAAAAGTTCGGGCATTTGAGAACTGGGCATTGAAATCTTCAATGCTTCTGAGCATGGCATTTTGAGAGGCCAATACTTTACTGTTGTAATCCACCATGGTGGAAATTCGGTACTGATCATCCGGGATGAGCCACATTTCCACATCCTTCACTTCGTCGCGGAGATATACTTTTTCGTTTACAACAAATACTTTTCTTTCCTTATCCTGTTCTTCGATTCCGGCGTTGGACAGGATGGCAGTGTAGGGAGCTGAACTGCCATCGAGGATCGGCGTTTCACTGCTGTCGATTTCAATTAAAATATTATCAATGTCGCAACCAAGAACTGCTGCCAGAGCATGTTCAACTGTTCTGACCTCTGCTTCTCCGTTACGGATTGAGGTGCCCCTGCTGGTATCGAAAACATTGCCTGCTAAAGCTTTAACGCAGGGTTTACCCGGCAAGTCGGTTCTGCAAAAAACGTATCCAAAATCGGGCGGTGCGGGCAGGAATCTCATAGTAGTCATACAACCTGTATGAATTCCCTTACCATGGATTTCAACTGCTTTACTGATGGTTTTCTGTCTGGTCATTCTCTGAATAAGTGCGCAAAAATAAGTATTTATTTGTTTTCAAGCGAATTGACTTTTTGCGCAAGTTCATCAAGCTTCTTGAAAATGGCGTAAATCCTGAAAAACTTTGTTGAAGGCATGGCCGGTGCCCCCATGACGGAAGCGCCGTCGTCGAGGTTTTCCATAATTCCGGATTTGGCGGCAATTTTTATTCTACTGCCAATTTTTAAATGTCCTGTGATGCCCACCTGACCGCCAACCATATTGAAGTCCCCCATTTTTGTAGAGCCTGACACTCCTGTCTGGGCAGCAAAAACGCTGTGTTTCCCAATCTCGACATTATGGGCAATCATAATCAGATTATCTAGCTTTGTTCCTTCTCCAATAACTGTCGAACCCATGGTCGCCCGGTCAATGGTTGTATTTGCTCCGATTTCTACATCGTTTTCAAGCACAACATTGCCCAACTGAGGAATTTTCCGATAATGTCCATTCGAATCCGGTGCAAAGCCAAATCCGTCGCCCCCGATCACAGCACCAGCATTGATCACGCAACGATCTCCCAATTGACAATTATTGAGCACTTTAGCTCCTGGGAAAAGCACGACATCGTTGCCAATGATCACATTCTCGCCAATATAGGCCTGAGGATGAATCATACATCGTTCACCTATCACCACCTGCTTTTGAATCACAACAAACTCGCCAACAAAGCATGATTCAGGCACATTCACCCCGGGTGCCACAAAGGCCAGTGATGAAACGCCTGAAGCTTTGGGTTTTTGTGCTTCGGCCATGGTCATCAGCTTGGCAAAAGCCTCATAAGGATTGCTCACTTTGATGAGAGTGGCGCTGAAAGAAGCCGAAGGCTTAAAATCATCTGCCACAATGACAACCGAGGCCTTTGTCTGGTACAGATGCTGTTCGTATGCCATGTTGGCAAGAAAGCAAAGATCGCCCTGCTGTCCTAGTTCGATTTTCGCAAATGATTGCACTGTAGCCTGTGGATCTCCATCAACCACCCCCCCAATGAATGCGGCAATCTGAGCCGCTGAAAACTGAATCATAACCCAAAAATATGCAGCTAAGATAATATATTAATTTGATTCAGCCGTGCGAAAATGACTCAACAGATGATCAGAGGCCACTCCAGCCCTATGATGCCCTGATTCTGTCAAGCATCGCATTCAGAATTTTCACTTCCTCGGGGCTTAACATGCCAAGCAACCGATCGCCTTTCCTTTCATGAGCATCAAGCGATGCAAGAACTTTCAAACCGGAAGCAGTAATGGCTACATCCTTCACGCGCCTATCGTCAGGGCTTTCATTCCTGCTCACAAGGCCCTTTTCAAAAAGAGTTGAAACCACTCTGCTGATGTCGGATTTTCGATCAAGCATTCTCTTACGTAAAAAGTCGATCGATCTTGGTTGCTTTCCAAAACCCCGAAGTATTTTCAGCACATTATACTGTTGCGAGGAAAGTCCTTTCCTTCTGAGTATCTGCTGAAAGTCATCATGTAAAAGATTTGCCGTGTATATAAGATTAATCAGGCCGCGATGATAGTCATTGCGGAACCGGCCGTCGAGTTCTTCATCGATTGTCATTGGTTTGAATTTGAATTTCCGGCAACCGCTCATATTTCATAACAGCTGCCGGAAGAGGATATGAGATTAAATAATACTCGTAATTTCGCCGAATCCTCTGCGGGGTCGCCGCGGATGCAACTGTTTTTCAGGATGTTTATACCCCATGGTGATATTGACCACCGCATCTTCATGCTCTGCAAGACCAAACTCGCGGTGAATTCCTGCAAAGTCGAAACCATTCATTGGGTGGGTATCCACACCGTAAGCCGATGCAGCGTACATAATACTCATGGCAAGCAATCCGGTATTCACTTCGGCAAATTTTATCCGCATGGCCTCTGAAGATCCATAAACCCATGCAGCACCCTGCTTGGCATTCTCGACAATCTCGCTGTTTCCGCCAACACTCTGCAGCATTTCTTCCCAAACCGGGTTCGATGCATCCCATCCATTGCGGTTACCCACTAGTAAAAGATTGACAGATGCTTCTTTCACTTTCGGCTGCTGAAATGCAAGCTGAAAAAGCCGCTCCTTGGCCTCTTCGCTCTTAATGACAATGATCCTCCATGGCTGCAAATTGTATCCTGAAGGGGCATTCACTGCCAGATCAATGATGCTTCTCAGTGTTTCATCATCAATTTGACGTGAAGAATCGAAGCTGTTGACCGAACGACGGTCTATGATCATTTGTTTAGCGTCCATTTTATTTTGATTTTAATCATGCAAATTTACGTGATAACTTTATATGTTGCAACATGTTTTTAATGATAATTATCATCCATGCTGTTATAAATTTCAACCGCATGGGTCGGGGAGTTACCCCTGATTAAAAACGAAAGGGTTACATGAATACACGATCACAATGGCCAGGCAACTTCCTTAGGCCAGCAGACAAAATGCTTGACGATGTTTTTAGAAATCAGGTTCTGGCTCAGCTGATCCGAAGCTTCAGTGATGTCTTTGCCCGTGCCATCACGGAAAGAAATCAGAATTTTGTCGACTCCCGGGTTGTAGGTGTTGTTCTGGATTTCACCACTGCTTAGAAAATAGGAGGCTTCGTCGGCAGTAAGTGCAAAATGTTTCATCACAGATTTCGACAATAACTCAACCTTTTCTTTGTCAGGTTTTTGCGCTGTAAGCATTGTTCTGAACAATCTGCGGTTGGTTAGTGCTTCGGCGAGCAGGCTCAACACCTTGTCGTTATGATTTTGCCAGACTTTGACCGATGAAAGGATATCGCTGTCATCGATGCCAAGGAACAACATGAGGGTATGCTCATCGAGGTTGGACAAACTGATTTCATTTTTAAGAAACCATGACAATGCTGGAGGAGCAAACACATCAACTCCGTTGAGTGAAAGGTGCCTGGCACGACGCAGCAATGAGATGAGCATTTGTTCGGCAGCCACAACGGTTTTATGGTAATAAACCTGCCAGTACATGAGCCTTCTGGCGATGATAAACTTTTCAACAGAATAAATTCCTTTTACCTCTACGGCCAGATCGTCGCCCACCAAAGTCATCATTTTTAATATCCTTTCGGTTCCGATTACTCCTTCGGACACGCCGGTAAAAAAACTGTCTCTGGTCAGGTAATCAAGTCTGTCGACATCAAGCTGGCTGGAAACAAGCTGATGAAGAAATTTCTTTTTATGTCTATTCTTGAAAATATCCATGGCGTCAGCCAGCTGTTGATCCAGCTGCGCATTGAGCCATTCCATCAGTTTAAGTGAAATCACTTCGTGAGAGACTCCATGAACCAGGCTGTGTTCGAGCGCGTGCGAAAAAGGGCCATGTCCGATATCGTGCAGAAGAATGGCTGCGAGTGCCGATTTTTTCTCGTCCGGGGAGACATCAAATCCCTTTTGCCGGAGGATATCGATGGCTTCACCCATGAGATGCATGGCTCCAATAGCATGATTAAACCTGGTGTGAAGGGCACCTGGGTAAACCAGATAGGTTAATCCAAGTTGCCGAATGCGAGTCAGGCGCTGAAAGCTTTTGTGATTAATCAGTTCGAAGATTAATTCGTCAGGCAGGGTAATAAAACCATACACCGGGTCGTTGAGTATTTTGCGCTTATTCACGGCAAGATAATTTAGGCTTTCAGAAATGCTTTTTTTGTATCTTTGAAAAAGATTTTGCTGTTGGAGCTGCCAGATCAAAACCAGGACAAAGTTAATGAATAACCGGCAAAACTGAAAAACAATGAGTTATAAAAGCAAAATCCTTTGGGTAGACGATGAGATCGAAATCCTAAAACCCCATATTCTTTTTCTTGAACAGAAAGGATACGAACTTACCCCTGTATCCAATGGCACGGACGCTCTGGATTTAGTAAAATCGGGAGTTTACGACATTGTTTTTCTGGATGAAAACATGCCCGGACTTTCAGGTCTCGAAACGCTTAGCCGGCTGAAAGCCATCAGACCCAATACTCCGGTTGTGATGATTACGAAAAGCGAGGAAGAATCGATCATGGAGGAAGCTATTGGCAGTAAAATCTCAGATTATTTAATCAAACCGGTTAACCCGAATCAGATTTTGCTTATTCTGAAAAAGAATCTCGATGAAAAGCGACTGCAGCAGGAAAAGACATCATCGGGATATCAAAAAGAGTTTACGAAATTGGGCATGGAAATATCACCATCGCTTTCGGTTGACGAATGGATAGATTTGTACCGCAAAATCATTTTCTGGGAAATCGAGCTTGGTCGTTCAGGCGATGAGGGCATGCTGCAAATTCTGCAAACCCAGAAAGAAGAAGCAAACAAGGTTTTTTCGAAGGCATATTTAAGAAACTACCGCGACTGGCTGGAGGGCAAAAATGCTCCGCTACTCTCACATACCGTTCTGCAAAAAAGCATGTTGCCCTTGTTGGGGAAGCAGGATAAATATTTGCTTGTCGTAATCGACAACCTGCGCTACGACCAGTGGAAGTCCATTCAACCAGCCATCGAGCAATCCTTCAGGGTAGTGAGTGATCAGATGTACTTCAGTATTTTGCCCACAGCAACACAATATGCGCGTAATGCCTTGTTTGCAGGACTTTTGCCCACTGAAATCCAGAAGAAATATCCGAAATACTGGACCGAGGACGACGAAGAAAGCTCAAAAAATCAATTTGAATCAGAGCTCTTCGGCGAATTGCTGAAAAGGATGGGACTTTCGGTAAAGTATAATTTCACCAAAATCCTGAACCTGAGGGCCGGGCGTAAGTATGTTGAAACATTCAGCAACATTGCCTCAAACCAGCTTAACATTCTGGTTTACAATTTTGTGGACATGCTCTCGCATTCAAAAACCAACATGGAGATCATTAAGGAGCTGGCCAACAACGAAGCAGCCTATTGTTCAATCACTAGCAGCTGGTTCGATCACAGCCCGCTTGCAGATGTATTCTCGCTTGCCGCTGAGAACGGTTTTAAGATTATTCTGACCACAGATCACGGGAGCATTCGAGTGAAAAATCCTGTAAAAATTATCGGTGACCGTGAAACCAATGCAAACATCAGGTTCAAATTTGGAAGAAATCTTAACTCTGAGGGCAAGAATGTCTTTGAGCTGAAGAATCCAGCCGATTTTTATCTTCCCCGTCCTAATATCAGCACATCGTATATGTTTTGTCAATCGGCCGATTACTTTGTGTACCCAAACAATTACAATTATTACGTCAATTTCTTTGCCGACACTTTTCAACACGGAGGAATCTCTCTTGAAGAGAATCTGGTTCCATTCATCAATCTGCATCCACGGTAATTTGTATGGAAATAAAAGAGTTCCGAGATATTTCGATTGCTGACACCGGTGTAGTTGCAACCTACATTGCAGGATTAACGACGACACATCGCTTGTTCACCTTCGAAGGAAGTATGGGGAGTGGAAAAACAACACTGATTTCGGCCATTCTGAACACGCTGAATGGGAATGAAGCAAGCGCATCGAGTCCCACTTTTTCCATAGTGAACGTGTATTCCGGGCCGATCCCTCTATATCATTTCGATCTTTACAGGCTTGAAAAACCCGAAGATGCCCTTAATGCGGGGCTGATCGACATGATGGAAGATGGCACCATCTGCATGATTGAGTGGCCTGAGTTGATTTTGCCGTGGCTTGGCAATCAACGGGTTGAGGTTCGGATTTCCATGACAGAATCCAACACAAGAAACATTACCATCAAGATACCTGACCATGAGTGAAAAAAGCAAATACTACATTGGCCCTTCCGGACAGTTGATGCCAGCTGAAGAAAGGCTTGAGGTGATCCGGCGAAAAAACAGCATAAGGATTGGTGTTCCGTGCGAAATTGCGTTTCAGGAGAACAGGGTTTCGCTTGCCCCCGACAGTGTCGGGCTGATTGTATCGAATGGTCACGAAGTTTTGGTACAACGTGGTGCTGGGCGCAATGCCCATTTTAGTGACGAAGAATATGCCGAAGCAGGAGCTATTTTGGTGGACCATTCAAACGAAGTGTTTCAATGCGATATGATACTCAAAGTAGCCCCCCTTTTGCTGAGCGAAATCAGCCTTCTTGGAAGCCGGCAAACCGTGGTGTCTGCATTGCATCACACCATGCAAAACGTCGAATATTTCAAAAAACTGATGCATCACAAAACAACGGCAATTGCTTTTGAGTTTATAAAAGACATCAGCAATTCATTTCCTGTACTCAATGCCATGAGTGAAATTACAGGGTATGCTGCCATTCAAATAGCCGCAGAGTATTTGAGCAAGAATGACATTGGAAAAGGCAAACTGCTGGGAGGGGTGCCCGGTATCGCTCCGGTTGAAGTCGTGATTCTTGGAGCAGGCACAGTAGGAACCAATGCAGCAAGAGCTGCACTGGGGTTTGGAGCTGAGGTGAAAGTGTTCGACAACCGCTTATATAAACTCAGAACCCTTCAGAAAAGCATTGGGCAACAAGTGTTCACGTCCATCATTCAACCCAGAGTGCTGGCAAAAGCACTGAAATCGGCCGATGTGGTTATCGGGGCGGTTCACGCACCCGGTGGAAGAACTCCGATCCTGATCAGCGAAGAAATGGTGAAAGAAATGAAGGGGGGATCTGTGATTGTTGATGTAAGTATTGATCAGGGTGGCGTGATTGAAACTTCTCAACTTACCAATCACAATGATCCGGTTTTTATCCGACACGACGTGATTCATTACTGTGTTCCTAACATTCCATCGATGATGCCTCAAACTGCGTCATATGCATTGAGTAATTTTTTCACACCCGTGATTATCGACATCGGTGATGAAGGAGGTGTTGAAGCATACCTCAAGGCTCATCCGGCAATCAGACAGGGAATTTATATGTACAACGGCATTCTCACCAGTAGGATTGTGGGCGATAACTTTGGCTTGCCATGTAAGGAACTCGATTTACTGATTGCCAGTTTCAACCAGTAATCATTGACCAACGTGCAATAACAGCATTCTGCAAATAAAAATGATCATCCTGTAGATAATTTTACAGTTACAGACATTGAATTGCTACATTTACGCCATGATCATCCTCATGAAACGACCGTTCATGCTCACAACACTTCATGTTTTTCTGCATACTGCAGGATGGCTTATCTTTTTCTTAGTTCCATTTATTGACTTTCCGTTGAGTTTCGATTTCGATCGTTTCAGGGTGCTTTTTCATATGCAATTCACATTGTTTATGATTGTGGTGTTTTACACGAATTACTTTTTTCTGATTCCAATGTTACTCAC